>PMKP01000135.1 GCA_003157775.1 Myxococcales bacterium
CACCGATGTGCCGGGCGTGCGCGTGGGCCACACCACGCTTATCCTCGGCGAGGGGCCGCTGGTGGTGGGCAAGGGGCCGGTGCGCACGGGTGTGACCGCCATCCTGCCCCCTAACCCTATCTTCGCCGAGAGAGTGCTGGCTGGCGCTTTCGTGCTCAACGGAGCCGGCGAGGTTTCGGGGCTCACCCAGGTGGTGGAGTGGGGCCTGCTAGAAACCCCCATTCTGCTCACCAGCACCATGTCCGTGGGCAAAGTATCGGATGCCACCGTCAAGTGGATGACTCGTCATTTTCCCGGCATTGGCACGGAATACGACGTCATCATTCCCATCGTGGCCGAGTGCGACGACTCATGGCTCAACGACGTCGTGGGTCGCCACGTGCGCTCCGAGCATGTGTATCGCGCCATCGAGCAGGCCATAAGTGGGCCGGTGACAGAAGGCTGCGTGGGCGCAGGCACGGGCATGGTGACCTGTGACTTCAAGGCTGGCATCGGCACCAGTTCGCGCCAGGTGACCATCCACGGAACCCACGGGAACGCCACTCCCCTCACCTACTCCCTGGGTGTGTTGGTGCAAAGCAACTTCGGTGTCATGCGCTCGCTCTCCATCGCAGGGGCTCCAGTGGGCCAAATTCTCGAACCCGAGTTCTCTCAGGCCGAGAAGCGCACACACAACGCCGGTTCCATCATCGGCGTGGTGGCCACCGATGCTCCCCTTTTGCCGTCGCAGATCAACCGTCTGTGCAAACGTGCCGCCTTGGGGATCGGTCGGGTCGGATCTTTCGCCGCCCACGCTTCCGGCGAGATCGTGATCGGTTTCTCCACCGCCAACAAGGTCCCCCGCGTCACTTCAGGCATGATTCACCCGATTGAGGTTCTGCTCGACGAAGTCTGCGACGGACTCTACGAGGCCGTGGTGGAGTGCACTGAGGAGGCAATCGTGAACGCCCTATGCACGGCCGAGGACATGACCGGACCCTCCGGCCACTTTGCACCCGCGCTGCCCCTCGATCGCTTGGCAGACATCCTGTCGCGCCACCGGGATGCGCAGAAGAGTTAGCTTCCGTCTAGTGACATGCGCATCGCCTTCCTGGTTCCCGACGTCAGGACCCAGCAGCCCAGCTTCGCTGGCATTCACTTGGCCTGGGCCGCACACCGGCGCGGGCATGAGGTCCGCTTCGTTTCGTCGCACGACCTGTCGTTTCTCGACGACAACACCGTGCTGGCTACCACTTCGCGCGTGCGCGCGGGCGACTATCGCCGCCCCTCTGACTATCACGCGGCCCTGCTGTCCGCCGATGCCGTGGCTGAGGAAGATGCCCTCAGCTCATTTGACGTGATCTTTCTTCGCTACAATCCCTTGCGCGAACCCGCAGGAGATCCGCCCTCGCCCGTCATCGACTTCTGTTGGCGCTTGCGCCTGAACGGGGCCCTGGTGATCAACGATCCCGAGGGGGTCCGGCGCGCCTGGGGCCGGTTGTATCTGGCTGACCTGCCGCCTGAAGTCCGCGCGCGCACCGTGGTTTCGCGCTCAGCCGAGGGAATCAAGGCGTTTCTACGCGAGCTGGACGGACCCGCGGTGCTCAAACCGCTGGCCCACGCAGGCAGCGAAAAGGTGTTCTTCCTGCGCCGGCGCCAGGCCAAGAATCTGAACCCCATCATCAGCGCCATCACCCGCGACGGCTACGCAGTGGCGCAGGAGTATCTTCCTGAAGCAGGCACGGGCGAAAAGCGCGTCTTGCTTCTCGGGGGCGAGCCCATCCGCGTGGGCTCGCAGGTCGCTCTCTATCGACGCCCGCCTTCGCCGCATCTGCACCCGGGCGGCAGCCCACCGATCGCGGGCAAGCCTGCGGACTTGCACAGCCGCCGTTGCCGGTTCAGTCCCGCTGAGCAGCGTGTGTGCGACCTGCTTCGCCCCAAGCTACTGGCTGACGGCCTGTATTTCGTCAGTGTGGACATTGCTGGCGACAAGATCCTGGACCTGAACGTCTTCGCCCCCGGCGGCATCCACTCACTGCGCGAGATCTACCGCATCGACGTCGCTGCGGTCATTATCCGCGACCTGGAACGTCGGACCCGCCTGCGCGCAGTCTACCGCGGAACTCTCGATCCCGAAGCCGCGGGAGTTGTATGATTGCGCGCAATGACTGGCCGAACTGAATTGAGTTTTCCCTAGGAGTACTCACATGATTCTTCACGATAAGGTCGCCATCGTCACCGGTTCTAGTCGAGGCATCGGTGCGGCCACGGCCAGGCTCTTGGCCGCCCAGGGGGCCAAGGTCACGGTCAACTACCTGCACAGCCGCGAGAAGGGCGAAAAGGTGGTTGAAGAGATCGGGCGCGCTGGTGGCCAAGCCATCCTGGTGCGCGCCGATGTGACCGTGCGCGAAGATGTGGAGGCCATGTTGCGGACGACCGAATCCGCGCTCGGCCCAGTGGACATCCTGGTCAACAACGCCAGCATCCACTTCCCGATCGTGCCCTTCGTGCAACACAAGTGGGAGGACTTCGAGAAGAAGATTCTGGGTGAAATGAGCGCACTCTTCCATCCATGCCAGGCGGTCGTGCCGGGCATGGTCCAGCGCGGGAGGGGCTGCGTAGTGAACATCAGCAGCGGCCTTTCACGCGTCCCCGGCGTGGGGTTCGTCGCCCACAGCACGGCCAAGTCTGCCCTCGACGGGTTTTCCAAGTCATTGGCTCTGGAGTTGGGGCCACACGGTGTTCGCGTGAACGTCGTCGCGCCCGGCGCCACCGACACCGACGCTATCGCGTTCATGGCCAAGGAGATGCGCGAAAAGACCGCGGCCCGCACACCCCTGCGGCGCTTCGGCCAACCCGAGGACGTGGCAGGCGCCGTGCTCTTCTATTGTGCCGACTGGTCGCGCTTTGTCACGGGCACGTATCTACCGGTGTGTGGCGGGATCCAGATGTCGTAGCCGGCTCACGAGGGGCCTTGTCGCATCTGCACCCGGACAGGCCGACGTCAAGCCGTCCTGATGCTGGCCGCTTTCTGCAGCTTCAGCTCTTCCACCGCCATCTCGCGCATCTTGTACTTCTGAATCTTGCCGGTCACCGTCATGGGAAACGCATCCACGAACTTCCAGTAGCGCGGGATCTTGTAGGTCGCGATCTTGCCCTTGCAAAAGGCGCGCAGCTCGTCACCGGTCAGGCTGGCACCGGGCCGCAGCTTGATCCAGGCCATCAACTCCTCGCCATACTTGACGTCGGGCACGCCGATGACTTGCACATCCGCGATCTCAGGTTTGGTGTACAGGAATTCCTCCACCTCGCGCGGATAGATGTTCTCACCCCCGCGCATGACCATGTCCTTGATGCGACCGACGATGTTGACGTAGCCGTCGCTGTCCATAGTGGCCAGGTCGCCGGTATGCATCCAGCGCGCGCCATCGATGGCCTGACGAGTTGAGTGCAGATCATCCCAGTAGCCCAGCATGACTGAATAGCCGCGCGTACACAGCTCGCCCACCGCGCCGCGGGGAACCACCCGACTGCTGGCCGGGTCAACGATCTTGACCTCCAGGTTCGGGTGCACGCAACCCACGGTGGTCACGCGCTTGTCCAGCGGATCGTCCACCTTGCTCTGGGTGGACACCGGCGAGGTCTCGGTCATGCCGTAGCAGATGGTGATCTCCGGCATGTGCATGTCTTTCTGCACGCGCTTCATCACCTCGATCGGGCAGGGCGAGCCGGCCATGATGCCGGTGCGCAGACTGGCAAAATCGGTCTTGCTGAAGTCCGGGTGCTCCAACTCGGCGATGAACATGGTGGGCACGCCGTAGAGCGAGGTGCAGCGCTCTTTCTCGACCGTGGCCAGCACGGTGCCCGCGTCGAACCCCTCACCGGGGAAAATCATGCACGCGCCGTGGCTGGTGGCCGCCAGGTTGCCCATGACCTGGCCAAAGCAGTGATAGAGAGGCACCGCTATGCAGATGCGGTCTTTCTCGCTGTACGCAAGCGTGCGGCCCACGAAGTAGCCGTTGTTCAGGATGTTGTGGTGGGACAGGGTGGCACCCTTGGGGAAGCCGGTGGTGCCACTGGTGTACTGGATGTCGATGGGGTCGTCGGGATCCAGGGTTTGCTCGCGCTGGGCCAGTTCCTCCTCTGAGACATGCCGGCCATCCTCGCGCAACGTGCCCCATTCATCGTCGATGACAATGGCCTTGATGTGCTCAGGCAGCCGCTCTTCCACCTCCTTGAACATGGACACGTAGTCGGTCTGGCGGAACTCACGCGCCATGATCAGCAGGGAGCAGCCCGATTGCGTGAGCACGTGCTCCAGCTCGTGGCTGCGGTAGGCCGGGTTAATGTTGACCATGACCGCGCCGATGCGCGAAGTGGCGTACTGGGTGACCACCCATTCGAAGCGGTTGGGCGCCCACAGCCCGACCCGATCGCCCTTCTTCACCCCGCGCGCCATCAACCCGCGCCCGATGATACTTGTCTCTTCCCAGAGCTGACGGTAGCTGGCGCGAAAGTCCTGGTGGCGCGAGACCAGGGCCTCGCGATCCCCGAACCGATCTACCGTCCGGCGCAGGTTCTCGCCGATGGTGTCGCCAAGCAGAGGCACAGAGGTGATTCCGTGGGAGTAGGAGGGCTGCATGGACGACATGGTAGTGGTTTTGGCAGAGGGCTCGCAAGGGGGTCGCGTAAGCCAGAGCAGAAATCAGGTTTCGTCTTCCAGAAACGCCAACACCTTGGCCAAAAACATCTCCGGTGCCGTAGTCATGGCGGCATGGCCCTGACCGGGCAGCAGTTCCACCCGACTGTTCTGCAAGGCCGCATGGGCCGCCATGGTCGAATCGTGCATGAAGCGCGGGCTTTCCGTACCCAGCAGCAGCAACGTCGGTGTCCGCACCTTCGCCAAGCGACTGGGGTCGAAGCGGTAGGTTTCTGTCATTCGCACCTCGCGCGGCAACGTGTGCGCGGCCTGCACACGCACCCGCCAGGTGGACGAGCGACGCAATGCCTGCAACTCCGCCTCGCTGACCCCGACCACCTCGCGAAGAAAGACCTCCACCAGAGCATCGCGCTCACCGCGCCGAAGCAAGTCCTCAAGGCGTTCGGGCATGTGAGGTCCGAAGATCGGGTTGGGGTTGCCAACCGGGAAGGGCGGCTCGTACAGCACCAGTTTGTCGATGGCCGAGGTCAGGGCCGAGGCCTCCATGGCGCACACGGCGCCGTACGAGTGGCCCAGCAGGTGGGCGGGCCTGCCCGCAGCCTCCACTACCGCTGCCACGTCCTCGAACTCGCGTTCGATGGAATAGCTGGGACCGTCCCCACTCGCCCCACGGCCGCGCCGATCCATCATCAGCAAGGTGAATCGCCCGGCCAGGCCTGCGACGCTGCGTCCCCAGCGCGCGTGGTCGAGCGATGACCCATGCACCATGACCAGCGGCGGCCCGTGGCCCCGCCTTTCGTAGGCGATATTGGTTCCATCAGGGGATCGGACTTGGTGCATCGAGTGCATGGTTGCGGGCAAACCTCGGAAGGGGCTGGTTGGGATGGCGAGAATCTACGCCACAAGGCCGCTTGGTGCTCGTCGACGAGACCAGCAAGCAAGATGGGCAGCAAGAAGTCGAGCGAGGTCAACAAGCGCTACGGCATCAAGGGGCCTGCGAACAACCCGGATCCGCACATGAGCAAGCAAGCGGCAGAGGAGAGCGCGCGCAACTCCGGGGTTCTCGGCATCCTGAACCGCTCAAAGATGGCATCGATCTTTGGCCGCGAGATGGCTCTGGGGAATGATCCCGAGGACGCGCTCGGCAACCTGATCGGCGTGCAAATCGGCGACGCCGCCGGCCCAGGTGGGTTGGGCTCGCTGGGAACCGGCTCGGGCGATGACGGGACCGGGGAGAATACACTCGGGACCGGCATCCTCAACACCATCGGCTCGGCCTGGCGCGGACCAGGCGGCGAGAACGGATACCGGCACGTCGGGTTGCTCACCCGAGGCCGGCGCGCCATGGTTCCCGAGGTCGTTTCTGGGGTGCTTACCGTGCGCGGCTCACTAGGCAAGGAAATCATCCGCCGTGTCGTCCACCAGCACATAAACGAGGTGAAGTTCTGCTACGACCAGGAATTGGCAAGGAAGCCGGCACTGGCCGGGCGCATCTCCGTGCAATTCGCCATCTCGCCCGTGGGACAGGTAATTACGTCAGTCATGCAGAGCACGAGCATGGACGACGCGCGTGTCGAGAACTGCGTAGTCAGTGCTGTCCGGCGCTGGGAGTTTCCCAAGCCGGTCGGCGGGGGCATTGCCATTGTCCTGTATCCGTTCAACTTCACTTCCCCGGAAAGTTAGCCGCTGTCAACTCTTGGGTCTCTCGCACGGATTCACTTGGGAGGTCTGGTGCCGTTGAAGAGCTGCATGTCCTGGCAGGCGTCGCGGATTCCGCAGTCCGCGGTCTTGTTGGTGGCGTAGGTGTAGGTAACACTGCCGGTGAGCAGATCTCCGGCAAGCGTGCCAACCAGGTGGGCGTCGCGGGTGAACGCACAGGTGCCGCTGGACCCGGCTACCGTTCCGATGATCGACAGATCGAGTGAATTGCCCGAAACTCTTCCGGTGAACGTGTCGCTGCCCGTGGCTAGACTGAGAGCCACGCCGGCTACGCCTTGCACCTTGGCTGTCACGTTGGGGCCGTCTTGGGTCACTACCACGGTGACGCCAGTGGAAGAGGTCCCCGCGTCACTAGTCAGGATACCGCACTGGTTCTCCTGGACGGTCAGAGCAAGGGTGTAGGTACCGGCCACGTTGGCGGTGGCGTCGCCGCCACAGGCTCCTGCTGCGAGCACGGCAAGAATTAGAGCTGCCCTCTGCATGAGACGCTCCCTTCTCTGGGAAGAGTACTCCATATTGCCCTCGGTAGCGTCTTCCTTCTTCAACCATACCCGGAACCATGCCACTTCGCCCAGCCGCCGAGCCGGAGTAAGGGAAGCTTTGCTCCGTCCTGTCCGAGCCCTCCCCTCCGACCTCTGCGTCCTCTGTACTACTAACGTCTAACTTCTTCGCAAGCCGCGAAGATTTTCGCGGAACGCTCGGACATTGCTCAAGTTTTTGGTTGCGGCCGTCAGGCCGCTCTGTGCCCTCTAGCCTGAAACTNNGGCGAGACTGTGGTGAAAAAGCTATCTAGCTCAGGGCTTCCGCTCGGCCACGCGGCCGACCGCCAACAAGATTCCAAATATGATGGCCTCGGGCCTCGGCGGGCAGCCGGGAATGAACACGTCCACCGGCAAGACCTCGGCCACGCCGCCGGCGCT
>PMKP01000039.1 GCA_003157775.1 Myxococcales bacterium
CGCCATTCCTCGATATCGCGCCTGACCTTCGCCATCTCCACCGGGATCTCGAACTTGTCTCTTTGTCGCATGAGCCATCCTCCACTTCGGATGGCAAACTACCCCTTGCGCTACAGCGATTTCACGCACGCTGGCCGGAAGGACACGAAGCACCAGCCAACGGTAGGCTACCAGCGCGCGTTGCGACGCAGCCTCGCCACGTCGTTTCCCGCAACGACGTTCTTCTTTCTCCCGGCGGATATATCGAGCCAGGTCCTGAGCTTCGGGCAATCGGCTCCCATCGACGTGCGCATTACCGGACCGTCGATCAACGAGCCAGCCAACTTGGAAACCGCGCGGACTCTGATGAAGCACTTTGCGGCCGTGCCCGGCGCGGTCGATGTGCACCTCGCCCAGGTCACGGATACGCCCGAGCTTCACGTGGATGTCGACCGCACGCTGGCACAGCAGGTCGGCCTCTCGGAACGCGATGTGACCAGCGACGTGCTGGTCTCGCTTTCGTCGAGCGGCCAGACCGCGCCGAACTTCTGGCTCGATCCAGCCTCAGGGGTCCAGTATACCGTCGCCGTCCAGACGCCCCAGTGGCGCATCGATTCGGTCGAGGCCCTCGGGAGCATCCCGCTGGCGGCGGGGACCACCACCGGCCCGACCGCGGCACCGCTGCAACTCCTCGCGAACGTCGCCACGACTTCGCGCGCCCTTGGTCCAACCAACCTCACGCACCACAATATCGTGCCATCGATCGACGTGCTGGTCGGCGTGGACAGAGCCGATCTTGGGTCAGTGGCAACACCCGTGCAACGGATCGTGGATGCGACTCGGCGGCAGCTGCCCCGGGGCAGCTCGATTGCGCTGCAAGGGCAGGCTGAGAACATGAACGCATCCTTCCGTGGCCTCGCCATGGGGATCGGATTCGCAGTTGTCCTGGTCTACCTCCTCATGGTCATCAACTTTCAGTCGTGGCTGGAACCCTTGGTCATTCTCACGGCGCTTCCGGGCACGCTCGCCGGAATCGTCTGGATGCTGTTTCTCTCGAGAACGACGCTGAGTGTCCCTGCGCTCATGGGAGCGCTCATGAGCATAGGAGTTGCGACCGCGAACAGCATTCTGGTCGTCACGTTCGCTGCACAGAAGCAGCGCGAGGGTCTCGATTCGAGGACGGCCGCAATCGAGGCCGGCCGCTCGCGCCTCCGCCCGGTGATCATGACGGCGGTGGCCATGCTCCTCGGCATGTTCCCCATGTCGCTGGGGCTCGGCGATGGAGGCGAATCCAACGCGCCCCTCGGACGGGCTGTCATTGGCGGGCTCTTGCTCGCAACCGTGTCCACGCTCCTCTTCGTTCCGGTGATGTTCAGTGTCTTGCAGCGAAGCAAGTCAGAGGAGTCATCATGATCACAATCTCGTCCCCGTTTCACCACGTCGATTGGCGGTGGCGCCGCTGGATGACCGCTACGCTCGTCCCCTTGGTTCTCGTCGCGCTGTTCTTCGCCGGATACTGGCCCCGACGATCGGCGCAAAAGAGGCTTGTGGCCGAGTCGAGCGCCGTTGTGCACGACCTGCCTCTGGTCAAGGTTGCGGCCGCTGTCGCCGCGCCCGGGAGCCGGTCACTGACTCTGCCTGGGAGTCTGACGGCGTATCGGGAGGCCCTGGTCAATGCGCGCGCAACCGGCTACGTAGCGCGCTTGCGAGTGGACATTGGCGACCGCGTGCACGCAGGCGACGTTCTGGCCGAGCTCGACACGCCGGAACTGGACCAGCAGCTCGATCAGGCACGCGCGGCACTGAAACAGAAAGAAGCGGCACTTCAGCAGGCGATGGCAAACCGCGACTATGCGCGCGTGACCGCTTCGCGCATGGACACCCTGCTCGCACAGAAACTCGTCTCCAAGCAGGACTACGATCAAGCCAACGCCCAGAATCACATATGGGAGGCAAACGTGCGCGCTGCCCAGGCAGACGTGGCGGCCGCGCAGGCCAATGTTCGTGAGCTCGTTCAACTCGTGTCCTTCGGGCATGTCATCGCACCGTTCGATGGCCGGATCACGCAGCGGAACATCGACGTGGGCAGCCTGGTCACGGCAGGTGCCGCATCCGGTGCATCCAGTGGTCAGCCGATGTTCCGGATCGAAGCGGTCGATCCGATCCGCGTGTTCGTCCAGGTTCCGCAACCCTTCGCCTTGAGCGTGAAAGAGGGCGAGGCCGCGAGCGTTTTCGTCCGCCAGCTTCCAGGTCGCGTGTTTGACGGTCACGTGACCCGCACCGCGGGGACCATCGCCCCGTCAGCGCGCACACTCAACGTCGAAATCGACTTGTCCAACCCAACCGGCGCGCTTCTCAGCGGCATGTTCGCACAGGTGACAATCGCCGTTGGCCTTGCTCACAAGGTCCTGCGCGTACCGTCGAGCGCCGTGATCACCGACGCGCGCGGCGTTCACGTGGCCACCGTCGACGGCAAGGGAGAAGTTCGTCTTGTCGCCGTGTCACGCGGCCTCGACAATGGTCGAGAGATCGAACTGGTCGACGGCCTCAATGGCGGCGAGCAGGTCATGGNNCGGCGATGTCAGCGACGGGATGCGCGTGCAAGCGGTGAGGGGACCGTGAAGCTCAAAAAGACAGTGATCAACGGCCTGTCGTTGGGAAGATCCGGGTCAGCAGCGCCGCGCTACCGAGTCAACACCGGTGCGGCGCCATCCATTTCTTGAAACATCGTCTGTGTGCCCCTTTTACCACGGGCTCGGCTGAGGCTTACCCGTGGTGATCAGCTTGCGCAAATTGCCGTTGATGAGCATGCCCCATGCGTTTGAGCAAGCGCTGTAACATTCATACGCCGGCACCAAACCTTTGTGCGTGAAACGGACTTCCGTCTTGTCGCCATGCTTAGCGATGTCAAAGACAATATCTGTGCCCTTCCATTCGCCCTTGTCTTTCACAAAACCAAGTTG
>PMKP01000319.1:0-16435 GCA_003157775.1 Myxococcales bacterium
TGCCAGCGCAGGCGCGTGGCGCCGGCCCGTGCCAGCAGGACCAGTACCACCATGCTGAGCAACGTGGCAGCCTCGTAGGCGACGACCACGACGACAGCCGGCAGCGTCCCAAGGGGAGCCGCGGCGAACAGGATCGGCACCACCGCGATACACGGATCGAGGCAGGACAGCGCGAAGAGCCCCCACACCGACGCCCGCGAGGGATCATGGACGTGGTCGTAGTGGCGGTGGTGGTGTCCATGGACCTTCTGGCCTGCCGCGCGCCGGAGGCCCCACACGCCGTAGGCCAGGCCAAAGCCCACCAGCAAGATGCCTCCCACCGAGCCCATGCTGCTGCCGAAGCTCTTCATCACTTCGAGCCCGACCAAGAGGGCCAAAAGCCCGAGCAGCGCGGACACGCTGACGTGACCGAAACCGCAGAGAAAGGTGATACGTGCCGTGCGCCCCGCGGACCAGGCACGGCCCCGCGCCACTGCGGCGAAGGGCACCCAGTGGTCGGGCGACACCGCGTGCAGGGCGCCGACGGTCATCGCGCCGACGAGAAGAGTCAGGAACATCAGGGAGTCCGAGGTTGTATCTATCACACCGGAGGCGGCAATTCACGCTCTGGGAGGCGAGATCTCCTCCGGCAGATCGGCCGCCAGACCCGCATCCCGGTGCGCGAAGTAGTTCACCACCAGGCCTTCCTTGAGCGCGCTCTCGCACACCAGGGCGCCGGGATAGCCAGTCAACTCCAGTAACGTCCGCAGCACCACGGTGCCGGGCAAGAGTGTGTCGGCACGCAAGGCGCTGAGCCCCGGGATGACAGCGCGCTCTTCCTCGCTGGCGTCGGCCAAGCGCTGCTCGAGCATCTTCAGATCGTCGAGCGAGAGCGCGAGATGACGACCCAGCCCTTCCCCTGCCTTGCCCGCGACCGGCGCGACCTTGCCCGCGCTGCCTTTGGCCAGCCGGGCCAGCGCCAGGGCCGTGCCCGAGGTGAAGGTGACGAAGTCGAAACCGACCTTCTGCATCTGCCGGATCGCCGGCTGCACCAACGCCCGCACGCGTGTCTCGGCGGTGAGGATTTCGGCGCGGGACATCTTGCCGGCAAAGCGACACTCGTCCCGTAGGCGCAGCACGCCCATGGGCATGGAGGTGGCGAACAGACACTCCTTGGCATCGCCCACCAGGGCCTTGATCGATCCTCCGCCCACATCGAAGAGGGCAACCTTGCGCTTGTCCAGATCCAGCGCCTCGCGCGCCCCCCAGTAGATGAGCGTGGCCTCTTTGAACGGATCGAGTACCTCGACCGCGAGTCCCACCTCGCGCTTCACCGCACTCACAAACTCGGCACCGTTGCGCGCTTCGCGAATGGTGCTGGTGGCGACCGCCACCGTGCTCTCGGGCTTATGCTGATCCGCCAGGCTGCGCAGCTTGCGCAAAGCTTCCAGACCACGCGCGAAGCTGTCCTCGGGAATTATGCCGTCGCGAAGCGACTCCGCGCCCAGACGCACCATCTCCTGCGCTTGTTCGAGCAAGAGTAGGCCGCCCTGGCCGTCCGCCTCGACCACGAGGAGGTGGAACGAGTTCGACCCAAGGTCATAAGCAGCCACGCGCGAGCGCGGGCCCGCGGCCAGCGGCGCTTGTTCCGACTTTCTGATGAATCTCGGACCAGACATCGTCGCGCGTTCCTACCATTGCACCGCTACGAACCTGCACATGAATCGTAGCACGTGCGCCTGGTTCCGATGCGGACCCCATAGGCGCTGCGGCATACACCAAAGCCACGCAAAAACGTCGTGCAAATCCCCGAAGCCGGCATACTATCGGTCACGCTGAGGGGAAAGACTCATGGTGTCACAACCGAAC
Organism: Myxococcales bacterium; assembly: GCA_003157775.1. GTDB lineage: Bacteria > Myxococcota_A > Polyangia > Fen-1088 > Fen-1088 > Fen-1137. The sequence goes on from PMKP01000319.1 coordinate 1,849, forward strand.
AAGACTTCGATTGGGATTGTCGTCGCGGTCGCGCTGATCCTTGCGCTCATGGGCCTCGAACCGAGAGCCACTGCCGCGGGCCTAGACAAGAAGAGTTCGGCCGACGCGAAAAAGGCAACCCAGCTCTACAAACAGGGGAACTACGAAGAGGCCGCGGCGGTCTTCCTGCAATTGAGCGTCGACAACCCCGAAATGCCGGTCTTCGTGCGCAACCTAGGCGCCTGCTATTACTATCTGCGTCGTCCTGACCCGGCCCTATCCAATCTGCGCGAGTACCTGCACAAGAAGAGGGACATCGCACCCGACGATCGCGCCGAGGTTGAAGGCTGGATCGCAGAGATGGATCAGCTACGCCAGCGTGGTTCACCCCCGGCGGCAATTCCGACTCCAGTTCTGGCTCCGGTTCCGGCTGCGGCCCCGCTTCCGACTGCGGCTCCGGCCGCCCTCCCGGTGGCACCGACACCTCCAATGCCGGCTCCCGCCGCCTACACGCCCCTGCCGCCAGCAGAGCCACTAGCAGCCCCGGTCGTGACGCCAGAACCGCCGCCGGCTCCCGCTCCCATTGACATGCCGGCCGCTCCGCCACAAACGCAGTTCGCACCCGCACCAGCATATGCTGCGCCTGCAACTGCGATGCCCCCAGCTCCGGGCCCAGCCGTTGCTGCGGCGCAAGTGCCCCCGCCCACGGAATCCAGCAGCGGTCGCAAGACAGCGGCCTGGGTGCTAGGCGGGGTGGGCGTGGCAGGGCTAGTCTTCGGCGGTGTCTTCACCTATCTCGCCTCGTCGAATTTCTCCGATGTCGAAAAAAAGTATGACCCGGGCAAGTACAGCGACGGCAAGAGGGACTCGACCTTGCAGTTCGTCTTCTATGGCGTGGGCGGTGCAGCTATCGTGACCGCTATCATCCTCTTGGCCACGGGCCAGGACGCACCCAGGTCGGTCGCTCTTGCGCCCGCGGTGGGGCCGAACATGGCTGGCGCTGCACTGAGCGGGACCTTTTAGCCCGGGGACAACAACATGAAGCGAAGCGACCTCATCTTTCTTGTGCTCTTCGTCGGCTGCTCGCCGCAATTCCAAAGTGGCAAGACCCAGTGCTCCGACAAACTCGAATGCCCCAGCGGTTTCACTTGCCGCAGTGATGGGACCAGCAGTCTCTGCGTCGACAGCGACACTCCCGGATGTTCAATTGGCACCTTCTACTGTACAGGGTTGGACATTTGCATGGCGTCACTTGCTGCGTGTCCCACGACAGGCTCCGGCGGACACTCCGGAGGGACCGGCGGCAGCAGTGGGAATGACTGTCCTAGTGCTAGCGACTACTATTGTGCCGCGTCTGACACGTGTTGGAAGGAATATGTCGTATGTTCGACAGTGACCAATTGCGGAACGACTGCTTCACCAGATTACCACGCGTGTGACACCGCAGGTTATTATCCTGACTGCACCGGGAACTGCGTTGCCAGCACCACCGGCAGCGGCGGCGCGGGGGGCTCAGGAGGCAGCGGTGGATCATGCGGTGCCGTCAACCCCTCGTGTTCATCCATGACGACCGATTCGACGACCGGTTTGCCTAGTCCCTGCGGCACATGCCTTGCCGAATGTTGTTGTTCCCAGTTAGTCTCGTGCGTGGCCAACACGTCCTGCTACAACCTGTTTTCGTGCGAGTACGACTGCACCACCACCTCGTGCGAGAGTGGATGCACCTCCTCCTACCCGGGGGGTGTCACCCTGATGAATGACTTCCTAGACTGCGGAATCTCGCTCTGTTCGGACGTATGTAGTAGTAGCTAGCCTGTGCCTGGGCGCCGTGATGGTGAGCGGCGGAAACCCTTCCTACATGAATTGACAATGAGCGGACTGGCACGCTGCAAATGGTGGTCTTGGTTTGATAACGCTGGTACCGTAAACCACTGTCACTCCCCGTACTCGGTCACCCGCCGCGCAGGTTGCGTTCGGCGTGGGCAAGGATTTCGACCATGCTCTCCAGGGCCGCCTCGCTGCCCGGCACGCCGTGCGTGCGCTGGGCGATCTCCTTGGCCAGCAAAGCCAAGAGGTAGCGGAGCCGCGCCTTCGCGTCGCTGTGCAAGGCAACATAGTCGTCGTGGCTGGCGTTGACCTGCCAGCGCCGGCCGTCGAAGCGGCTGCGCCAGGTTGCGCCGGCGTCGTCCACCAGCTCGGGCTCGGGAATGCCGAAGCCGAGACCGGCGCCAGGCTCCTCGGCCTCGATGATGACCACCGCGGCCTCTCCCCGCGCCCTGTGCTCGCCTTGTCGGCCCTCAGCGACTAGGGCAAAGCGACTGCCTGCTCGCGCCTCAACCGAGGCCAGCACGGCCGGCCGCCGGCCCTCCCCCGCGATGGACAGCACGGGCGAGGCTGTGCTCCAAGCGATGTCCACCTCGCCCAGTACACGCCGGCCCGACTCGTCCACGCCCACGCCCAGCACACGGCGCTCGCGTCCGGGCGCCAACGTGATCTCGGGTGGCGAGATTCTGATGGCGGCAAGCGGCCCGGGCGGAAAGAGATCCAATGTGCGATCCCGCCCTGGCGAGGCCTCCTCTTGGCTTTCGCCCGCGCCGTCGCCCGCAGCCACCTCGGCGCCACTCGGCGCGATCCCGGCCTCAGCAGCATCGCGCATCTCGGCCTCACTGCTTGCCACTGCCGGCAGCTCGTACTGTGGCAGTCGGTCGCGCAGTCCCTTGAGTGCGCGTCGCAAGTCCTGCACCACCTGCCGGCTGGCCGCTGCTCCCCGCTCGCGCTCCAAGCGCCCAAGCTCGGCCTCGAGCAAGGGAACGACCCCGTCGAGGGCGCGCACGAAGGCCTCGGCCGCTGCGTCCGGCGCCACGCCCCTGCGCGTGCCCGGCGGCACGGTGAAACCGGGAAAATCGATCAAACCGGCCAGCTCACGCCCGATCCAGGGCGGCCGGTCCAGGCCCAAGTTGCGTAGCTCACCCATGTGGTCGGCAACCAGAGTCCCCGCACAGCTCACTTCCAGCGCCGGGCGTTCCAGTCCACGGGCCAGGTAGAGTTCGATCCGAATTGGGGGATGCCCGTCGACCGGGATCTCGGGCGGCAGGGCGAGGGGCTCGCCGGTGAATCGCCGGGGCACCACGGAAAAACGCCGCGGCACCGGCCCGCGTGCCATGCCGTCGAAGATCTCAATGGATGCGCCGCTGGCCAGGATCGCACCGCGCAGCTCGGCGGCCAGATATTCCGTCAGCCGGCGTGCGCCCAGCATGCGCAGGGCCGAGTCGTGCAGCTCAGAAACCACAATCTCGGTGAAAGTCTCCTCAATCTCAAGCGGCATGCGATCGCGCAGAATCTCGGCCCTTTCCTGGTCCTCCACCAAGTGCAACAGCCACACCTCGGAGCCACGCACTCGGGTGCGGATGTCCATGCGCCGGCCCACCGACCAGAAACCTAAGAGGCCGATGCCGTACTTGCCCGCCACCACCTGATCGTGCCGTTCACGTGGTGACAGCCCGCGCTTGCGTGAGTGCCCGATCTCGGTCACCAGCGCGCTGAGAGCCTCCTCGCGCCCCAGCTCGGGCAGAACGCCCTCGCCGTCGTCGCGGATTATGAGCGCGGGCGTATGGCGCACGCGCCGACGTTCGATGCGCACCGTGCGCGCGTGGGCATCGATTGAGTTCTGCACCAACTCGGCCACCGCCTTGCGCGGATCGCTCTGGCTGCGCGCCAACCAGCGGATCAGGTCAAAGGGATCCGCCGGCTTTAGCTTGACACTGTGAGAGGCGCGAGCAGGCATGGGGGACATGGTACAGCGTGACCTTGCCGCCGCAAATGGGGGAACCGGGGAAGAAGCTAGTTATTTCACCACAGATGGCATAGAGGTCACAGAGCCGGATCGGAAAGGGAAGGGTTGGGTTTGTCCGATCCGAACCCTTCCTTCCTGTCCGATCTCTGTGTTCTCTGTGCCCTCTGTGGTGAGCCAGCTAGCCCAGATTGCCACGCGATGCGCTCCAAGAAGTCGGTGGCGCGCAGACGATCGGCTTCGAGCGTGGCTTGATCCCGAAGGCCTTCGTAGATCCGACGAGCGAGGGAATAGTCGCCGGCCAGAAACGCTGACTCGCCGTAGAGCCTGCGGCATTCCTTGGCAAAGGCTGGTTCAAGCGGCACAGCCATTTCCGGCCCATCCAACGGACACGCCTGCGCCAGGGGAGCGAGCGCGAGCTGGGGATCCCGTCCAGCAAGCTGGCGTCCCACGAGATAGGGACCTAGCGCCTCTTCGGGGTGAAGGCGGGCGAACTCGTCCGCCAGGAAGACCACCAGGGCCGGGTCGGTGGCACGCCCAGGGCCATCGCCAAAGAGCATCCGTCCCAAGGACCGGCGGGCACCATCGTCGGCCAGAGCGCGCCGCTTGGCCCAGGCCAAGCGCAGCTCGTTCTCGTCGGTAGCCAGGGCCAAGCTGCGTTCCACCGCTGCTGCCGTCTCGGTGAAGTGGCCGGTGTGAAACTCGACCACAGCAACCAGGCCCGCGGCCCGGGCGCGCAGGGGCCAGGTCAGCGATTCGTCGTCAACCATCGGCCCAGCCAACGCCAAGGCCTTGTTCGTGGCACCGGCCGCCGCCAGTGCCTCGGCCCGATCCAACCGGTAGGCAGGTTCCTCCGGATCGTCCCGACAGACGCTGTCCATCAGATTCACCGCCGCCTGGGGCACGGAGCCCATTTGCGCCCGCGCTTCAGCCACGCGTTCGGCCAGCTCCCGCGCACAGACTTTGCGAAAGATGGCGGGTTTGCGAAAATGTTCCTTGGCGCGTGCCTCGTCCCGCGCGTCCAAGGGCTGGGTTTGCAAGAAGGCCCGCCAAGACTTCTCCAGCTCTGCCAGCGAGAGACCGTACGCCGCCACGAAATCGCCCGCCGACCGGTATACCGCGCGCAGATTGTCAGCCCCGAAGCGATCGAGCAGGAAGCGACAGAACGATCCCGCCAGGACATAGGCGCGCGCGCCGGCCTGCACGCTGAACCCGGCGCCCATGACCCGCGCCAGCTCAGGCGCCTGGCCGAGCGCAAGCATGGCTCGCGCCTGCTGATGCAAGGTCGCGCGCCCCTCGGGATCGCCGAAGTCCGCGGCCTCGGCCACACCCTCGATGAGTCCGGTGCCCAGGTGTGGAAGCGGCAGCGGCCCCCACCAGCGCCACGCCAACGACACCCCAAAGACCGAATCGCCAAACCCGCCGGCAAAGACATGGGCCAGCTCATGGCGCAGCCGAGGTGCGGGAAAGCGCTCGGCCTGCACGTAAATCTCGCGCATCCACGGTTTCGCGAAAAGCGTGGCGCCGGCGCCAACCAGATCTTTCTTTGCCTGAGCCGAGGAGAAACGATAGACGGCAATCGGCGTGCGCGGCTCACTGCCCAGGATGGCGCGCAACTGATGGTAGCGGAACTCCAGATCGCTGTGCACAAGTCCAATCTCAGCCGGCGTGTCCCCTCCCGGATCGCTCCACATTACGAAATGCTCGCTCTGCGTTCGCCGCGACAACACGCGGACCAGATCGTCTCGGGTAAGGTGAAAGCCAAGCTGAGCGCGAAACCCGAACCAAAGCGCCGAGCCCACCAGCAGGGCGAGGGCCGCGCCCAGCCAGCGGGCCAGGATCAGCCGCGACGGAAAAGAGCGCCAGACTAGGGCCGGCGGCCCCGCCTCGTCCGGCTGTCCACCGCGGCTCGCGCAGCCGGCCAGCACTAGAGCCGTGGCGATCCAGGTCAGATTGGCCAGGCGGAACCACAGCAGGCGCGCCGATGGACGCAGGCCTTCGTCGTAGATCGGGCCAGGGAAGTACCCGCCAAATGGGTCCAGGACAAACACTGGCGGGTCCAGGTAGATGCGAAGCAAGGCCCACAAGATTGATACCGCCGGCAGCATGAGAGCGAGCAGCCGCCCGAGGCGCGGCCCGCGCACCAGCAAGCCCGCCAGCACGCCCGCTGGTGCTGCGACCAACACGCTGGCCACGGGAAGGAGGGCATAGAACGCCAACCCCACAGGCAGATTGCAGTTGCGCACGCGCCAGGCGTTTGCCAGCGATAACAGCATGGGCGCCGCCAGCAGCGCCAGGCCAGCCGCCGCCGCAGAAAAAACCAGCGCCCAAAGCGACACCCTGCGATGCGCACGCCGGGCCGCGGTCACCACGCCGTGGCCTACGTCGGTCGCGGCAAAAGCAGCGCCCAGGCCGATCACAAAGGAAAAGTCGAACCCCAGCAGGTCGAAGAGCGGCACGAAGTCGAGCGCCAGCGCAGCCAGCGCCAGCACTCCGCCCCAAATCACGGGGCGCAGGCCGAAACGGTGGTTGATCCAGGTGGCGGGGCGTGCGACGATCACGGCTGAGACACAGGATGCCGCAGCCCCAAGAGCGCCGCCAGGAGGAACGGGCCCCCATCGAGCTCAGGGTCGAGTACCAGCGTCTCAATCGCTTCTTCTACGACTACACGAGGAACATCTCCAAAGGTGGCACCTTCATCCAAACCAAGAAGCCACTTGAGGTGGGAACCCGGTTCCTGTTCAAGTTGCTCGTGCCCAACATGGACAAGCCCATGGTCTTGTTGGGCGAAGTGCGCTGGGTCCTACACGAGGGCGAGACACGCAAGGACGAGGATGGCGGTGAGTTCAGCACGCCCGGTATGGGCATACGCTTCATCTACAAGGACGCCGATCAGCAGGAACAAGTCGAACGTGAGGTGGAGAAGCTGATGGTGCAGAGCCTGGGCCCGCGCATCTACGCGCGCCTGCACGACACGGGTGACAAGCACGAGGATTGATACCGCGGGGCGACCGCAGGTCGCCCCTACCGCGTGCGATGCAGGATCTTGAAAAACTTCTCACGATCCTTGGCGCCGAATTCGCGCGCAACCAGTAACGCCGCGCCGAACACCAGCCCGGCCAGGGCCATGGCCGCCGCGCCCGCCACGATCCCTGAGCCAGGCACCAGGCGAGCTGCGCCGACCGCAAGCGCCGTCGCGACCAGCACGCGCAACACTGACAGTAGCGGCAACCCGGCGCCAAAGCGACGCCACAAATAGCCCAGAGCCGCCAGAAAGCCGACCAGCATGCCGGCCGCAGTCGATGCGGCGGCCGCTGACAACATGGCCGGGCCTGCGGCGGTGCGCGGAACCAGGGTGAAGGCCAAGCCAGTGCCCGCAGCCAGGGTGATTGCCACCAGCGCCACCGCGACATAGGGCCGACCTGACGCCGTCACGATCGATCCCGCAATCGACAATAGCGCCAGCGCAACCACGCCTGCCGCCAGGATGGGAAGGGCTGCGGCACCAGTGCCATAGCCAGCGGGATAGAAAATCCTCAACAAGGTTGCGGGGCGCGCGCCCAGCACCACCGCCATGGCCGCGCCAATAATCAGTGCATAGCGAAGAGTCTGCCGTACATAGGCCCGGGTGGCCTCGCGATCCTCGGCAAAGGTGGAGCGCGAGACCAAGGGAAAGATGACGAAGGTCACCACCAGCAGTGCTTGGTAGGGAAGCAGCGCCAGGCTGCGAACCGCCTCGTACACACCCACCAACGCGTCGGCCTTGCTCCCCTGCCCCGCGAGCGCGGCCCCGGCAAAGCGCCGCAACAGGAGCGAGTCGTAGCTCAGCGCCAGATTGATGAGCCCGGTGTAGGTCACCGCGCCTCCCATGAACACCAGCAGGCGCGCGGGCGAAAAGCTGCCTTGCCCTGGGTGGAGCCACATCTTGCGACCGGCCACCAGCATGATGATGACGGCTGCGGCGATGAACCCGGCGAACGCCCCGGCCACTCCATGCCCAGCCCTGTGCCCGACCGCCGCGCCAGCCAGCAGAAGCACAGTCTTGGTGATGGAAAAACCGACGTCAAAACTCGCCTGCACGTGAAAGCGGCGCTGGCCATTGGCCGTGCCCACGAACACGGTATAGAATGCGTAGACCAGTGGGATGGCCGCGGCCAGCCGGAAGAGCGAGGTGTGCTCAGGGGCATTCACGAATCCGGCCACTAGGGGTGCCGCCAGGAAGAAAGCCACAGCCACCGCCACGCCCAGCACGCTCTGCAGTTTCAGGCCCGCGCGCTGGACCGCGCCTGCCCGCGCGTCGTCCTCAGCGGTGAACTTGGAAACCGACTGGATGGTCCCTTGCACGATGGTGTTGTTCACGATGGAGATGGCGTTGTTCACCACCGAGAAGGCGCCGTACTCGGCCAGGTCCACCACGCGCGCGAGCAAGAACTTCTGCAAAGCCCCGAACACCATGAACGAGGCCTTGGCGAATCCAATGAACAGCACGCCGTGGCCCACCTCGACGGCACGGTCGGGCTGGGTGGTCTTGTCTGCTTCAGTCACGGCGGCAGGTTACCCGTTTTTCTGCCAAAGACGCGAACCAGTGGACGACGCGGAGAGCCTTTGGGGCCAACCAAGAAGCTGTGGAAAATCGCAGGCGAATCCAGCCATAGTGGGCGCCCATGATGTCTTGGTCACGCATGAGCTTCAAGGGCCAGCCGGTCTGGGTGCACGTGGGCGCCGACCACCGGCCAGCTCTGGACAGCGAAGGCCGGGCCGAAATGAAGTATCGCCAGGAAGATGGCAAGAGCTACCGGCCCTCGCCTAGCAATCTGGCGCCGCTGGCCGAGGAGGCGAGCCAGCCCGCGCCGCAGGCCGAGCCCCGCCCCGCGCGCGCGCCGCGGGCCGCGCCTTCCCATGTCAAGACACCACCCAAATCCAGCACCGACGATCACGCGCCCGGTACGATTCACGTGTGGACCGACGGGGCCTGCTCGGGCAACCCAGGCCCCATGGGCATCGGCATCGTGGTGGTCGCCGACCGCGAGCGCGCAGAGCGCGGCGAATACCTGGGGGTGGGCACCAACAACATCGCGGAGCTGACGGCCATTCTGCGTGGGCTCGACTTGGCAGCCCAGCTTGCCCCCGATCGGACTCGGCCCATTCGCATCTACAGTGATTCCAGCTACGCCCTGGGCCTACTTGGCCAGGGCTGGAAGGCCAAGGCCAACCAAGATCTGGTGGCTAGCCTGCGCGAGCAAATGGCGACCTTCTCCCGCGTGAAGCTGGTCAAGGTGGCTGGCCACGCCGGCGTGGACAACAACGAGCGCTGCGACCAGCTCGCCCGACAAGCCATCACCTTCAGACACAACGTCTGAGCCCCGGCGATGAACTGTCGGACGACATTCAGGGATCTGGTCTTACCTTGACATGGGGCGCGAAGCGAACGCGGCGGTGGTCACCTGTCGCGCACGCTCGCGCAGCGAGCGCAGCACCTCAACCTGGCTCGCACCCTCCAACATGTCCGTGCCGATCAAGCTGCCGCCTTGGGTTTCGTGCAGCTTCAGTGTGACGACGTAGATTTGTTCCACCACGACTACCTTGTCCCGGCCGTGATCGACTCTTGCAATGATCGGCGTCTTTCCGACGAACCTGCCCTCCACGTAGATAGAGGCGCCGCTGGGAGTACTGGTGAAGACGACATCTCGCCCCGTGCCCTTGATGATGGTTGCGCAACCGCCGGTGGCCGCCACGAGCAAGACGGCAAGCAACCTGACGGCGGCGGTATCTAGGGCCATGCTGGCGAGACTATACCGGCCTGCCGGGTAGTGCGACGAACAATAAGTCAAGGGCCACTCCCTAGCGGGTGAGAGGTGCGAAGTGGCTTTCTTGGGCATGGGATCATGCCGTGTCACACCGGGCTCGAACTGGCATATACTCCGCCGATGCTTCGTGTCCCGCGCCCCCGGTTCTGGCGTCTGGTGCTTCCCCTCGTCTGTGCCTGCGCCGCTACGCTGCCGCCACATCTGGCGGACCCGGACCGGAATGCGCCGCCCGCGTGCCCGCGCAACACTCACCTATCAGCGGTGGGTCAGTCCAAGCAGGGACGTGATGCCGCCGTGGCGAGCGCGAAAAAGAACCTCCTCACCAAGCTGGGCAACACCATTCACGTGGAGGTCGAGTCATTCTCGCGACTGGTCGGCCGCAACGGCGCGGAGTCGGCGGAGTATCGGGAAATTGCGCGGGTGCTGGAGCGCGTGGACTTCGCCCACTCGGAACTCATCGAGATATCGGGTGGCCCTGCCCTCGAGGGTGGCGAGACCTACGTGGTGGCGTGCATGCGGCGAGACCTCGCGGCGGAAGCGCTAGAGCGTGATCTTGATGTCGAGGTGAAGCAGTTCGACGCATGGGACAAGACTGCGGTGGGGGCGAGGACCCGTGGCGACCGACCCGCCTTCGTGGCGGCATTGGGTCGTCTGTCGTCGGTGATGGCTGCCGCAGCGCCCAAGCTGGTGCAAATTCGTGCCCTGGCCGGTGGTCCAGCCGAGGTGGAACAGCACCTGACCTCGCGCTGGTTGGATCTGGTCAAGACAGCGGCCGAGCTCCGAGCGCAGATTCGCTTCGTGCTCGACCTGCAGGCCGAGCCGCGCGTGGCGTCTCTCGCATCCAACATGACCGAGGCCTTTCGCAAAGCGCTCGCGCCTCTGGGCAGCGAGGTCCGCCTCGGCGCTGCTTGCCCTGCGGCTGCGTCTGCCACCTACCTCGTCAGCGTGCGCACCGATGCCGACTGTCGTCTGGGCAGCCTGGGTCCCACCTGTCGCCTGGTTCTCGACGTGCGCGGCCAGGAATGTGCGTCTGGCCGCCAGGTTTTCCGCTCGGGCCTGGAGCGCGTGCAGACAAGTGCAACCGATGCTCGGGGCGAAGAACAGGCCATGCGCAAGCTGGCACAGAAGCTGGACCCCAAGCAAATTGGCCAAGAACTACGAGCTGTGTTGAAATCCGAACTGCCAGGAGGCGAGATCAGATGAAACGAAACCGACGTAAGCGTACAACCGCTTTCTTGGCTGGGCTGGTGTGCGCCTTTCTTGCCACCGCAACCGTGGCTGCCCCCAGTCGTACTGTCAATCAGGTCGGCCCGCTCAAAGTCGGGAATCCCTGTCCCAGCTTCGGCGGCTATGCGTTGAACAATGACATGTTGTCCCTGTCCAAGCTGCTAAACCCGTCCAAAGGTTCGCCAGCGTCTGCGGTGGTGATCTCGTTCTTCGCCACTTGGTGCAAGCCATGCCAAGAGCAGCTTCCCGTCATCGAGCGCGTGGTGGCGTCGCTGGCGAACAGGGGCGTGCGCGGCGTTCTGGTCGACTATGGCGAGGATACCGACCTTGCCGCGTCCTTCGCGGAAGAACAGAAACTACGTCTGCCTATTATCCCCGACCGCTTCACGAAGATCGCGGTGCGGCTGGGGGTGGACCGGAGTCTGCCCCGGACCTTGGTGGTCGGTCGCGATGGAGTTGTACGCACCATCTTCGAGCACGAGGGTGATGACTTCGAAAAGGCCCTGCGCGTGGCTGTGGAGTCAGCCATGCACTAGCAGTTCGACGCTTGGGTTCACGCAACGAAGTGTCTAGGGAATCGAAATGGCGGTGAATGGCGGACGGGCCGGACATGGGCTGCTGGGGACGTGGGTAGGCATGCGCTTGCTCGTCTTCATTCTAGTCTGGGCGATTACCACCGCGGGTTGCTCCTTCATATGGGTGACACGTCCTGTTCCCAAAGAAGAAGCGCGTGCATACGTCGTGGCTCCGTCGTGCACGTCCAGCTACTGGATGCCGATACTAGACACAGTAGCAGCGGCACTTTTCGGCGGCATGGCCATCTACTTTGCGTCCATGAGCAAGGAGACATACCTTGCCCAGGAGGGGTCGTCAGATTCAACGGATCCCAATGGCTATGGCCGGTTCGCGCTCGCGGGGACTTCTGGAGCAATGGGCCTCACCGGCCTGGTGAGCGCCATTTACGGCTACTACTACGTGGGGAAGTGCAAAGAGCAGGCGCCGACATTTCCAGTTGACGAACCATACTCCGCACCGCGGATGGTTCCCAGCCCGCCAGCCCCGGTGCCCCCGTCTCCGGCTTTCGCCGCTGTCCAAGTCCGCGGCAAGCGTCTGGCGGTACTGGAGTTTCAGGGCAAGGACCTGGACCAGGACATCTTGATGACCTTCTCCGATACCGTCCGCGGTGGTGCCCTGCAAGGCCTGCGACCCCATGGGGTCGTGGTGATGACCCGCGAGAACATGCTGGTGCTCTTGCGGGAAATGGGAAAGAAGGAATGCGGCGAGGGCGATTGCGAAGTCGAAACCGCGCGCAACATCGGCGCGGACTATGTGATTTCTGGCAAAGTCGTGCGGGTAGAAGATTCCTACTTCGTCACGCTCAAGCTGCATGAAACCCAAGGCGGCAGCTTGCTGGGCACGGACACGGTGGAGGGCGCGAGCCAAGTCGATCTGTTGCGATCACTGCGTGAGCACGCGCGACAACTGACGATCGCCGCGTTCGGTCCCGGCCCCGATTCTGTGTTGCCAACACGTTGATCGGAACGGGTTGCGATTTTGTGGCGTGATTCTGCGTGAGTAAGGTGTCCATGAATTGCACTCCAAAGACCCTAGTGGCTGCCCGAGCAACTGGGTCTCCTTTTGGCAGGTCAGAGCCGTGGCGGCGGGTGGGCGTGAGGTTGCTCGCCTTCGCCCTGGTCGCCGGGAGCACCACCACGGGCTGCTCCTTCATCTGGGTGACACGTCCTGCGCCCAAGGAAGAAGCACGCGAATACACTTTCCCTGTGCGATGCACGGATAGTTACTGGATGCCTGTGCTAGACACGGCGGCAACGGCCCTCTTCGTCACAGCGGTAACCAGCGTTTCCCTGCAGTATACGAGCAAGTCAGATGCCGCTGTCCTGGCGGTTGACAGCGTGTTGGGCCTCACCGCCCTCGCGAGCGCCATCTACGGCTACCACTACGTGGGGAAGTGCAAACAACAGGCGTCGACATTTCCGGTTGACGAACCATACTCCGCACCGCAGATGGCTCCCGGCCCGCCGGCGCCGGTGCCACCGTCTCCGGCTTTCGCCGCTGTCCAAATCCGCGGCAAGCGTCTGGCGGTACTGGAGTTTCAGGGAAAGGACCTGGACCAGGACATCTTGATGACCTTCTCCGACACCGTCCGCGGTGGTGCGCTGCAAGGCCTGCGACCCCATGGGGTCGTGGTGATGACCCGCGAAAACATGCTGGTGCTGCTGCGGGAAATGGGAAAGAAGGAATGCGGCGAGGGCGAGTGCGAAGTCGAAACCGCGCGCAACATCGGCGCGGACTATGTGATTTCTGGCAAAGTCGTGCGGGTAGAACATTCCTACTTCGTCACGCTCAAGCTGCATGAAACCCAAGGCGGCAGCTTGCTGGGCACGGACACGGTGGAGGGCGCAAGCCAAGTCGATCTGTTGCGATCACTGCGTGAGCACGCGCGACAACTGACGATCGCCGCGTTCGGTCCCGGCCCCGATTCTGTGTTGCCAACACGTTGATCGGCAAGCCGCCCCGATCCTGCAGTCGCGGGGCCGCCTTTGCTCCCGGCAACCGGCAGGATCCACACGAACATGCTCTGGGCAGCCCCCACCCGCGAGCCGCACCCAGATTCCTCTCGCGCCGCCTACTCTGAGGCCTTGCCCGCGTCCTCGGTCTTGGTCACGTCCCCGGATAGCACTTCCTGGGCGGCCTTGGAATCCGGGTACCTCTTCACCAACCGCTCCAGAACCACCCTGGCCCGGGCTTCCATGCCGTTCGCCTCGAGGAGGACGCCCAGGCCCATGAGCACGACGTCACTCTTTTCAAAGCTCGGGGAATGGGAAGCCACGACGTAGTGGTCGGCGGCTTTGAGGAAGCTGGCGTTGATATCAAGGCCAAAGGAACGGGCACCTGCCCCCACCTGCTGGCCTTTGTCGCCCGCCTGCGCCTGGGCGTCCTGCTCGAGCTCCTGCAGACGGAGAAAGAAGTGCTTGCCCGCATAGAGGTCGGCCAAAAAGAGCTCGTACTTGGCCACGCGAGGGTCGTCGGCCGGGACCGAACGCAAGAGAGTCTCGATCTTCTCCGCCTTGGCGTCGTCAGGTTTCTTGGCGCGTGCTCGCCAGACGGTTTCATGTTGGGCGTGCAGGTTGGCCAGGTAGGCGTCCACCGGATTCTCCGGCTCGCGCTTCGCTGGTTTCGCGGCGGGCGTCTTGGGCTTTTCTGCCACCGCCTTGGCTGGCTCGGACGCCGCGGCCGGTTTACTAGCCGCCGACGCGGCTGGTGCTTCCGCGGCCTTCGGAGCCGCGGGCGCCGCGACAGGGCCCAGCTTTTCCGTCAAGACATGTTGCTGCTTCTTCAGCTCCTCCATCTCCTTGATGTGGCCGGCGATCTCCTGCCTGAGCGCCGGCGTGACGTGCTTTTCCTTGCGCAGGTACTCGTGGAAGCTGGCCAGTGCGTTGTCCGGGGCACCCATGTTCTGGTAGCAGCGCCCGATGTTGTAGATGTACATCGGGTGGATGTACTGGGCGAAGAGCTGGGAGTAGATGTCGATCGCATCCTGGTATTTGCCCGCGGCAAAAAAAGCGCGCGCGGTTTGCTCGCGCGGGTCGGTTTGGGGTGTCTTGCCGGCGCCCCCGAGCAGAAGCAAAATAGCGATACCGGTTGCAATGCGCCTCATCAGCCGTCCTTCCTGAACCCGATAGCCTCGATCACGGCGTTCGGGCCGGTTCAGGGTACCTGAGATGGGTCTCGGCCGTCCATTGAGATGGGAACCCTCAAAGGG
>PMKP01000319.1:16454-43649 GCA_003157775.1 Myxococcales bacterium
CATGCCCTCCCGCGATGGTGCGCGGCGAGCAAAGCTCGCCGGCTCCCCACGCGAGTCTTATATGGGCACTTGAGTCCGCTGGCGGATTGCTGCATCCTCGGTCACGGTGAGTTTGGTTTCTCTTCGCAGGACCGGCTGTTCCCGGCTGATGACAGCTCGCGGTATTCCATGAGCGAAGTCCCGTCCACTGCCAACGACCAGGACCTCCCCAACGGCACGCAGGTCGGCGAGTACGTGATCGAGCGCAAGCTCGGCGAAGGTGGCATGGGAGCGGTCTATGCCGGCGTGCAGCCGCTCATCGGCAAGCAGGTCGCCATCAAGGTGGTGGCCGCGGTTGGGGCCCGCGACGAGCAGGTGACCAAACGCTTTCTCGAGGAGGCCCGCGCCGTCAATCGGATCCGGCACCCCAACATCATCGACATCTTCTCGTTCGGCATCCTGCCCGACGGCCGGCCCTACTTCGTGATGGAGTTTCTCGAGGGCGAGAGCCTGGATGAGGCCCTAGTCAAAGCCCACGCCACCGGTCGGGAGATCGTCGTGCTGATGCGCCAGCTCTGTGACGCGCTCGCCGCCGCGCATGCGGCCGGCTTCGTGCACCGCGATCTCAAACCCGAGAACCTCTGGATCGCGCGCCTGCCCAACCGGGAGGTTTCGCTCAGGATCCTCGACTTCGGCATTGCAAAAAACCTGAGCACGCCCAACGCCAAGATGACCGTCGAGGGGCAGATCCTGGGCACCGCCCACTACATGGCGCCCGAACAGGCCATGGCCTCGACCATCGATGGTCGCACCGATGTCTACGCACTGGGCGTGCTCCTCTATCGCATCCTCACCGGCGTATTACCCTTCGATGGCGAGAGCAGCTTCGCGGTGGTGACCAAGCACCTGACGGAGCCACCGGTGCCGCTGTCGCGTCTGCGACTCATTCAGCCCGGGCTCGAGGCGGTCGTGCTCGACTGCCTGGCCAAGGATCCGGCGCGGCGCCCGCAGACCGTGGGTGACCTCTGGTTGCGGCTCGAGCCCGAGCTGGAAGACTGGGCTGCTCCGGCGGTGGCCGCGCGGGGGAAGGGCGCGGGCATCGGAGCCGGACGACCGCTACCAACAGCGACTTCCCTGGAGACGGCTCAGGTCCCCGCTGCCGGCTCACGCGTCACGGTTTCTCCTGTTCCTGGCGTCAACACAGTGGAGGCCCCAGGCGAGTGGCCTGGCGGTCGGGCTGCGGCGGTGGCAGGGGCCATAGCCGTCGTGGTGGCGATGGTTGGGGTGGGCATCTACCTTGGTCGTGGCTCTTCGCCGGCCCCTCCATACCTCACCAGCGGCGCTGTTCCCGATGCTCGCTCGAAGGCTCTCGCGCTGGATCCAGTTCCTTCTCCGACGGTGCTTCCCCCTGCGTCTCCTGACGCTCGGCCGGCCGAGGACCACCTGGCTGCCCACCAGGCAGGCCCCACCCCTTTGCCAGCAGCGAATCCCGCCCCGGCGCCTGCGTCCGAACCCGCCCCAAAACACCGTCGCGAGCGACGAAGCCCCGAAGGTCGGGAGCCCCAGCCGCTTTGATCTTGCATGGGAACCCTCAAAGGGTTCGCTTCGCCCTTCGGCCCCCCCACCCGCCACCACCCCACGCTCGCTTCCCCTTCGGGGACTTCGGGACCTGCNNGCAGGGGTGGGGCGTGTAGGCCCTAGCCCCCGAAGGGGGCGCTCTGGCTCCGCCGGGCAACGAGGGCGCGAGCGTAGCGAGCGGGGTGGGCAGGGTGGGCTGTCCGTCCCAAAGCCCCCGTAGGGGGAGCCCGCCTTCGCCTACGCGACTAGTTCTGCGCTGGTTGCGGCGCGGGCTGCGCGTTCTGGCCAGATGTCTCTTGATTCAGCTCTTTCATGGCCGCGGTCTCGGCCGGCGTTGGGGCGATCGGCGGGGGCGGCGGGTTGGAAGCGCAGCCCAAGAGCGAAGTGAATGAGACGACCGCGAACAAGAACACGACTCGTTTCATGGCGAAATCCTCGCTATCGACTACGGGGCTGTCGCGTCGTCCAGCTCGCTGAAGGCCTTGTCAGCCCGCTGAACAATGGCGGCGCGGATCCTGTCATCGAGCTGCTTCATGTTCTGTAGCGAGTCCTTGAAGGAATCGGTGTCGAGTACGACCAAAGCCCAGTAGCTGCCGCCGTCCGAGATCCAAGTCGCTTCCAGACGCGTGCCCGAGAGCGTGGTGTCGGTGATTTCCTTCGATACGTCCTCCATATGTTGCTCGCTGGCGGTCTTGTCTCCGGGGCCGCCCTGGGTACCCGCCTGGTAGTCCTTCAGCATCGCCTTGACCCGCGTCTGCAGGTTCCGCGCCAGCTCGACGCGCGCGCGACCTTCGGCGGCCGAGCGGGCTAACGCGCCGTTGGTCATGCCGGACACACTGCCCGCACCACAGATGCCCTTCTTGTTTTGCAAACCAAGACTACAGGCGCCCTGTGCCCACTTGGGAGCGCCCACCATATCTGCCTGGAGTGCGTTCTGCGGCTTCGGGGGTGAGCTGCCACACCCAACGACGATCCCCAGAACTGCGAAAGATAGAGTTCCCCGGGACAGAAACCCCAAGAGATTCTGCTGTGACATAGGCATCGGCTCCTTTCTTAATGACAGTGCCCGCGGCTGCTGCGTACTGTCCATACTTGCGGATCATCGGCGCTGCCAGCCAGCCGCGTGTAGTGTCCCAGAACAAGCGCGTCAGCGTCAAGGAGGTCAGCGCCGAAAGTCGTGCGAACGCATTGCAGCAGCGAGCCATACGCTATGGCTAGTGGTCAACTGCCGCGTCGGGCCCCGATCGAAACCACGCTTACCCGCCCGAGACCCCAAATGCCTCGAAGGTCAGCAGGGTGTAGGTTTCGCGGATGTGCGGGATGGGGTGGATCTGCTGCTCGATGAGCCGACCAACGCCGTCCACGTCGTCCACGTACAGCTTGACCAGCAGGTCGTACTGCCCGCTGATGCTATAGGCCTCCGAGAAACTCTCGATCTCGGCGATACAGTTGGCCACCTCGGTCACGTGGCCCGGGTCGGTCTTCAGCATGACAAAGACAGCTCGCATTGGTTGAGTCTACCCCGTTTCACACTACATTGGGTCGGGCCAATGCGACAGTCCGATGCGGTTGCCTTCGGGATCCTTGCAGTAGATGGTGAAGGCTGTCTGTTCATAGAGCGGAACTCCGGCACTGGCTAGCCGAGCAATCCACGCCTGGCGCTCGGCGCGCTCGATGCGCAGGGCGAACAGATGCAGACCAGGGCCGTCCGCCACGAGCGGTTCGCGCTCATTCGACGACCTCTCCAATGCCAGGAATGCGCCCGCTCCCAAATCGAGCCAGAGCGAACGCTCGCCCGAACCATCCTGCGCCGGCCAACGCCGCAGCACCGCCAGGCCCAGCGTCTGCACAAAAAACCGCTCGGCGCGCGCCAGATCCCGGACCTTGATGGCGATGTGGTGCACGGCAGTGGGATGCGACATGCCACGCACTCTACACCGTGGAAAATCGTTCGTGCTCCGGACCCCCAAGTCCGCTAAAACCGAAACCGCGCAATCACCTCGAATGGCTGCACGATGCATATTCACAGGTTCTCCATAGCTCTGGTTCTCTTCACGGCGCCCTGGTTCACCCTGGCTTGCGCCAGCGATCCCACTCCCACCACCTGGACGACCCCACCTGACCCCTCGGCAGCGCCCGCAGGATCGCCAGTGGCCACCCACGGACAGCTCCAGGTAGTCGGAACGCAGCTTCAGGACGCATCGGGTGCGCCGGTCCAGCTCAAGGGCGTGAGCAGCACCAACTGGGAGACAATTCCCTATGGCGAGAGTAAGCCGGCGCTTGCGTACATGCGCGACAACTGGAAACTGTCGGTGATCCGGGCCGCCATGGGGGTCGACACCGGCGCGGTCAGCTACCTCTCCAACCCCACGGGCGCGCAATCCAAGGTCGATGAGATCGTCCAGCACGCGATCGATCTCGGCGTCTACGTGATCGTCGACTGGCACACCGAGGAAGCAATAAGTCAACAAGCCCAAGCCGTCGCGTTTTTCACCACCATGGCGAAGACGTACGGCGCCTATCCCAACGTCATTTGGGAGCCCTACAACGAGCCGGCCGGGCCCAACGGCGCACGCTACACCTGGCCGCAGATCAAGCCCTACCACGAGGCTGTGGTCGCGGCGATTCGCGCCGAGGATCCCGACAACCTGATCGTGCTGGGAACGCCGAACTGGTCGCAATACGTGGATGAGGCGGCCGCGGACCCAGTCGCCGGAACCAACCTCCTCTACACCCTCCACTTCTACTCGTGTTCCCACACGCTGTCGCTGCGCGACAGGGGCGACACCGCCATTGCTGCCGGGATTGCGCTCTTCGTGACCGAGTTCGGCGCAACCTACTCGGACGGGGGTCTGGTCAGCGCCAACCACGATTACGTCTGCGAGGACGAGGCCAACCTTTGGTTTGCCTGGATAGCGCAAAACAACATCAGCGGCGTGGCCTGGAAGCTCGATGAGTGCAGCGACGCGAGTTGCATTCTGGGCCCCAACGCCCCGGTCGACGGCCCATGGCCTGACAACGTGCTCAGCACCGACGCGGGTGGCGCCCTCAACAGCACCGGCACCGGCATCCAGGGCGGGCACGGTCTTTTCGTGGTGAAATGGCTTCGCGAGTAGCGTTCCACTCTTTGAAATGCCTAGTTGGTTGAAGCTCCGCAACGATGAAACGGAACCTGCAGGCAGAGCTTCGGAGCCGCCTAGCGGCGCTCGTGTTCCTTGCTGCCGCGCTGGCCGCCGGGCTGACAGTCGCCGAGGAAAGGCCCCCGCCCGAAGCACGCCAGGCGAGCCCGCCGCCGGCTGCGACCGCACTGCCCGCTTCCCCTGACCCGCGCGCCGCCACCGCGCCACCCGAAGCGACTCCTCCGCGGTTCACATGGCGCTCGGCTGCGATCTTCGCCGGCGGCGCAGTCACCGCCTTGGCGGCGCACGAATCCTGCCACCTCATCGCCAACCTGGCCATGGGCAACCGGCCCGGGTTCCAGTCCGTGACCTTCCTGGGTTTCATTCCCTACTTTGCCATCGTTCCGTCAATCCATTGCCGGGGCGAGAATTGCACCAAGAGCAACGGCGAGAATTTTGGGCCTGGCCGGCCGGGGCTGTACACCATCGTGTCGGCAGGCATCCAGTGCCAGCAATACGAAGACGAGGTCATCCTGACCTGGCGACCGGGGCTGCGTATGGACAACGCGCCTTTTCGCAAGGGCATGCTGGCTTTCAACACCCTGATCTCCATCGGCTACGTACTCGCGAATTGGACCGGCGCAGAGCCCACCGACGGCGACATCCGCGGCATCCATCGTGACGGCGGTGCCCCGCGCCTCTTGCTCAGTTCTATGATATTGGGCATCGCCGCCGTGGACATCGCCCGCTACTACTATCCCCACGCCCGCTGGTTGGCCTGGATCAACCGCGTCGCGAAGCTTAGCGTAACCGGCATCGCGTTCGCGATGTAGTCACTAAGGCGTTGACCTGCGGCGCACAAGCGCCGTCAGGTCCAACGCCGTCAGCAAATTCGCGGGAGCAATTCGCCTTCGGGCTCGGCCAGCAAGCGGCGGCCGAAGCCAGTGTCGAGGATCACTGAGCCGGGCCGCTCGGCCACGCAGGTGCCGATGATGGCGGCATCGCGGCCCAGAGTGTGGGCCTGCAGGGCTTGCAGCACGCGATCGGCGGCATCGGCGCGCACGCCGATCACCGCCTTGCCTTCATTGGCCACGTGCAAGGGATCGATGCCCAGAAGTTCACTGGCCGCGCGCACCTCGGGTCGTACCGGCAAGCACGCCTCGTCGAGCACGATGCCAACCTGACCTTTGGCCGCCATCTCGTGCAAAGCGCTCGCCAGACCACCGCGAGTTGGATCCTTCATGGCGCTAACGCAATCGCCGCCCGCTGCCAGCGCTGCGCGCAGCAAACCGTTGAGTGGCGCAACGTCAGATGCCAGCGCCCCTTGCAGCTGCAGCTTGTGCCGCGCCGCCATGACCGCGAACCCGTGATCTCCCACACTGCCCGTGACGATGATGCGATCCCCGGGCCGCAAGCCGGAATCGGGCACCACCCTCCTGGCAAAGGCGACGCCCGCAGTGTTGATGACAATTCCATCCAGCTCGCCCTTGCCCATGACCTTGGTGTCGCCGGTGACAATCGTGGCACCGGCCTCGGCACAGGTGGCGCGCATCGAATCGCGAATGCGTTCCAGATCCGCAATAGGGAAACCAACCTCGATGATGACAGCGCAGGTGAGGCCTAGTGGCTCAGTGGCGCCCATCACGGACAAGTCATTGACGGTTCCGCAAATGGCCAGCCGGCCAATGTCGCCTCCGGGGAAGAAGAGCGGCTTGATGACATAGGAATCAGTGGTCAGCACCAGAAAGCGATCGCCCACCGGAATCGCCGCGCCGTCATCCATGGCGGCAAGGCCCGCCCCGGCTGGGCCGAGCCCCGCAACGAACACGCTCTCGATGAGCGCGCGCATGGCCGAACCGCCCGCGCCGTGCTTCTGCGCAACTGTGTCGCCGAGCTTGCTCACGCCGTGCCGCCCAGGTCCGGGCGCCCTCCATACTGATACCAAATTCTGCACGTGCCTTCGCTGGACACCATGCATGCACCCACTGGCGACTCCGGCAGGCACTGTCGGCCGAAGAGCGGGCAATCCGTGGGCTCGACTAGCCCCACCATAATCTTGCCGCACAGACAGCGTCGCGACAGCTCGGACTGCGCTGCCTGCTGCAGGCCCGACACGTCTATACGAAAACGGCGCCGGGCATCCATGGCGGCCCACTCTTTCCGCAGTTGCAGATTGCCGCCCGGAATCACGCCAATGCCGCGCCAGGGACCATCGGCTGCTTCGAACACCCGCCACAGCGACTCCTGCGCGCGCCGGTTACCCTCGCGGGTCACGCAGCGCGGGTAAGCGTTGGCCGCGCCGTACTCGCGGTCGCGGATCATTTCGAGCAGCCTCACCAACGCGGCCAGGATGTCGAGCGGCTCGAAGCCCGCCACCACCACCGGCGTGCGATGGCGGCGGGCAAAATCCTCGAACAAGCCGTAGCCCGTGATCACAGCCGCGTGGCCCGCGGCCAAGAAACCCTCGACACGCGTCTCGGGCAGGCAAGCCACGGCTTCCATGGCCGGGGGAACATACTTGTGAGCCGACAGCACCGAGAAGTTCGCGGGCGGCCTGGATAACAGGATCGCGGCCGTGGCCACCGCTGTGGTCTCAAAGCCCGATGCGAAAAACACCACCGGTTCATCAGTCACGCGCGCCAGTTCCACTGCTTGGGTCGCGCTGTATACGACATCGATCTGGGCCCCCTCGGCCTGCGCGTCGGCCAGCGACTTCGAGCTGCCCGGCAGCTTCACCATGTCGCCGTAGGTGGCGATGCGCACGCCCTGCAGAGCCAGGGCCACGCCTTCGTCCACTTCGCCGAGGTCGGTGACACATACTGGGCAGCCGGGCCCCATGATCACGCGCAGCCCGGGCGGCAGGCTGGTGCGCAGGCCGAAACGCGCGATGGCCTGCTCGTGGGTGCCGCACACGTGCATGAGGGTGACCGGCGCGCGGTGAAGCTCCTCCACTAGTCGCGCGAGCGCCGCAGTCAACTCACGCGCGCGGCGGGGATCGCGGAACTTGAGCTCGGCCACCCCGCCGGTCTCTGCGCTCACTTCTTGCTCTCCCGGGTGGCCGCCAGCTCGGCACGCAGGTCCGCCGCCAGAAGATCTTGATCGTCCCCGGCTGCAGCCAGCTCCTCGAACAGCTTGAGGGTCTCCGCCACCTCGGACTCGGGGATACGGCGGATGGCGAAGCCCACATGGTTGAGCACGTAGTCGCCCAGCGCCACCGGCTCGTCCACCACGTCCAGGCGCACCTGCCGGCGCACGCCAAAGAAGTCGACCGTGGCTTGCAAGCCGTCTATGTCAATCACCTTGCCGGGTATGCCCAGGCACATGCTGAGGTCATAGCAGGTCGGCTGCAAGCGCGGCAACCACGGGCTGCGGCCGATTGGGTTCTCTGACGACGACTGAGCGCAGAGGACAGGCAGAAACCACCCTAGCGAGTCTTGCTCGCCGCGGCCTTCCGCGATCGGGAAGAATGGGCGCGCGCGCAAGGCCCTGCCGCGCAAAGCCCTGGCACCGTGCGCGGCGCCTTTCAGCGCTTGATGGAATGGGCCAGCTTGATCGCCGCGGGCAGGCCCTTCTCGTGGGCCAGTGCTTTCACGCGAGCGTGGTCAGCCGACTTCAGCCCTCGCAGCGCGCCCAGGTACTGGCCCTGGAGCTTGCGGGCCTCTACCAGTTGTCGACTCACCCTAGCCCGGCGACGCGCGGGGCGGGCGACCGACTTGCCCGGCGACCGGCGCGGCTTGGCCGCGGATGCGGCAGGTGCGCCGAGTGCGAACGCTACCACGCCATGGAGTCGGCGGGCGACGTCCGCTTCAATGGCAGCGACCAGACTGCCGACAAAATTGCGAACCAGGGTTTCCACTTCAGGAGAGATGTTGGACATTGTGGGCGCAGTATAGCTCAAGCTGGGATTTTTTCTCCACTGTAGTCACCACCTCTGTAGCGCAAAGCAAAATAGACGATTCGACTAGCCTAAGAGATTGAGTGTATCCTCCCGCTGAGCAAAAGATGCCCACACTGCGTGAGCTTGGAAAAACCGGACTGAGAATCCCCCCGATTGTTTTCGGCACCAGTGCTCTGGGAAATCTCTACCAGGCATATTCAGACGAGACCAAGCTGGCCATCCTGCGCGAGATGGTCAGGGGCACGGACCTGCCGGTAGTGCTCGACTCCGCCGGCAAGTATGGAGCGGGTCTGGCCCTGGAGGTGATCGGCAACGGGTTGCGTACCCTCGGCGTTCCCCCTGAACAAATCATCATCAGTAATAAGTTGGCCTGGGTGCGCACGCCCCTTCACGGTCCTGAACCGACCTTCGAGAAAGGAGTCTGGTTTGGCCTCAAACATGATGCTGAACAGACAATCAGCTACCACGGCATTCTCCGCTGCTGGGAGCAAGGATGCGAGCTTCTAGGCGCCCCCTATCGGCCGCGCCTGGTGTCAGTTCATGATCCCGACGAGGTGCTCAATGCTGCCGCAAGCCCCACTGAGCGTGAACGCATCATGCAGAATATCGTGGGTGCCTACCGAGCCCTGCACGAGCTCCAGCGGCAGGGGCACGTTGGGCCCATCGGCGTGGGCGCCAAGGACTGGAGGGTGGTCCGCGAGTTGGCCGAGCTGGTGGATCTGGATTGGGTCATGTTGGCTTGTTCCCTGACTGTGTTCCACCACCCGCCCGCGGTGGTCGCGCTGGTCGCGTCTCTTGCCGAACGGGGTATTGGCATCATCAATTCAGCGGTCTTTCACGCCGGCTTTCTCACGGGTGGCAAGTTCTTTGACTACCGCGAGTTGCGCCAGGATGACCCAACCGACCGGCTGCTCTTTGCATGGCGTGACAAGTTCCACGCGCTCTGCCGGCAGCACGACGTGTTGCCCGCCGCTGCCTGCGTGCGCTTTGCCATGTCCCCACCCGGGATCGCCGCGGTCGCGCTCAACACTAGCCGCCCCGAGCAAGTGCAACCGAACCGAGCCCTGGCGAGCGCGGACATCCCAGCCGCCTTCTGGGCCGCGATGAAAGACGCGCGCCTCATCAGTCGTGATTATCCGTTTGTCGCCTAGCGGGACAGCCGTTCCTCTCTCGACCAAGTCGAACTCGACCCATCACGCGAACAGAAAGGAATCGCCCTTCCACCATGAACTCCGGCAACATGTTTCGCTCCAAAGACGGACACAGTTATGCCGTTACCTTCGTTCTGGCCACCACGCTGTTTCTCCTCTGGGGCTTGTGCAATGGGATGATCGACGTTCTCAACAAGCACTTTCAGAACTCGCTCAGCGTGTCCAAGGCCCAATCTGCCCTGGTGCAGTTTTCCAACTACATGGGCTACTTCTTCATGGCGCTTCCCGCTGGCTGGTTGGCGCGGCGCTTTGGCTACAAGGGTGGAATCCTCGTGGGCCTCGCGCTAATAGCGGCCGGCGCTTTCTGGTTCATTCCTGCCACCAGCATCGGCACCTATTGGGCGTTTCTTGTCGGTCTCTTCATTCTGGCTACGGGTCTGACCTGCCTTGAGACGGTGGCCAATCCCTACACCACGGTGCTTGGTCCGCCCGAAATGGCCGCGGCGCGCATCAACATCGCCCAGTCGTGCAATGGCGTGGGCTGGATCCTGGGCCCTCTGTTGGGCGGCCATTTTGTTCTTTCCGCCACCAGTCAGGCCAACCGCAGCAACGACACCCTGTACCTTCCCTACTTGCTGGTCGGGATGCTTGTGCTTATGCTTTTCTTGGCCTTTCTTTTCGCCAAGGTGCCGGATGTGGCGGCGGCCAGCGAAGATGACGGGACGGGCGCGTCCCTGGGTTCCATCTGGAAGCGCAACCATTTTGTCGCAGGCGTAGCCGCCCAGTTTCTCTACGTGGCGGCTCAGACCGGAATCTTCAGTTTCTTCATCAACTACGTGGTTGTCGACCTGCCGGCGATTGGACCCGCGGTTGCCGCGCTTCTACCCAGCAACTGGACCTTCCTTCAGGAGGGCGTCTATCACATCACTGAGCGAGGCGCTTCCGCATTGTTGGGAGGAGGCGGATTCGGGCTGTTCCTGGCGGGGCGAATCATCGGAAGCATGGGCCTTCGCGTATTTAGGCCCGAGAGAATGCTGGCAGCCTATTCGGCGCTCAACGTTGTGCTCATGGCCGCAGTGATTGGCAAACTCGGATGGGTTTCCGTAGGCGCTCTGTTCGCCAGTTTCTTCTTCATGTCAATCATGTTCCCCACCATCTTCGCCTTGGGCATTCACGGGCTCGGGGTGGAGACCAAGAAGGCCTCTTCCTACATTGTCATGGCCATCGTGGGAGGCGCCGTGGTGCCGATGCTGATGGGGTTCATCGCCGACAAGCTCTCCATGCGAGTCGGGTTCGTAGTGCCGCTGGTCTGCTTCGCGGGCATCGCCGCGTACGGCGCAAGTTGGCAGCGTCTCTGCGCCAAGACCCGATAGCCGAGGGCCGGCCCTGCGGCCGGCCCGGAGTTTCCCGACAAGCCGTAGCTACGGGTTTTCCAGCACGCGCAGGGTCCAGAAATCGTCTGCGAGGTTGCGATCTTCGAGGTAGGCGTAGGGCATGGTGAAATAGCCCTGCAGGCCCCAGGCCTTGCCCCACGAATTGCGTATGACGAAACGCTTGGTCGCGTCGTCGTAGCCCACCGCCATGACCGCGTGTCCGCCCAACACCTTCTCGCCAGGTTTCGGAATGTCGAGCTGGCCGGTCTTGGCCACCTCCTTCGACTCGAAGGCTTCATAGACCGTGAAACCGAAGACGAAGGGATAGCCCTGAGCCAGGCAAGTCTGCATTTCCTGCAGCGTGAGGATGCGGTGATAGGATTGCACCCGATGGGTGAGCGCCTGCTGGTAGCAGGCAGCGGGAGGCTTGACCGCGAACTTGGCAATGTTGTAGCGCCACAGCTTCTCGGTGCATACACCCTGCTTGACCAGCGTCTTGACCCCGTCGCGGATCATGGCGCCGGCGTCTGACTTGACGGTTCCTTCCAGTGCCCGCTCGTTGTAGTAGATGAACAGGCGGCTCAGATCCGTCACTTTCTTACCTTCCTTTGCCTCCAGAAATTCCACGCTTCCCACCAGCGCATTGGCTGTGCAACTGCCCAACTGGCCCTGGTTTTCCACTGGGGAGCAGGTCGGGCGCAGGTCGATTACCGGCGGCAGGGTTGGCGGCGGCGCGGCGATAGTCGAGTACAGTCGGTCGCGGTGATCCGGACGATCCGGCACCCATCCATACCAGGCATTGATCGGGTTCGGCTTTTTCATTTTTCGTGCCTTTCTCCGTCGGGTTGATGGTTTCGCTTGAGGGAGCTGCCACCGGGTCCACGTGAACATCTGCCCAAGAAGCGAACGCGCAAGTTCGAGTGGCGCCGGAATTTGGAACCTAACCCAACGCGCCTAATTTGGCAAAACCCAGCACCCCTTGCCGGAGATGGCAAGGTCGTGGCAGGAACAACCCGGATCGCTTATCTGCCATAGCAGACCGTGGCCGCGGCGCCATCCGTCAGGCTGCGCGCTACCACTTCTCGGCAGTTTCGGATGTCGTGGGCTGAGAAACCGCGCGGCCGCCACCTGAGCGTTTGCCGTTTGCCGAGGCACGCGCACTTGGCGAACGTCCGGGGCGGGCGCCTGGGGAAACCGTCCCGCTCGGGTTACGCGGCGTCTGCGTCTTCGCGGCGGGCCCAGGCAGCCGCGTTGGGGCCTTGTTCGCGGCGGGCGATGGTGCAGGCTCGGCGATCTTGGGTTCGACGGCGGGAACTGGTGCCGGGGAAGGCGGAATGGGCTGCGCAACCGGCACTCTTGCCTGTTCCGGGTGGCTGACCTCCTGGGGCAAAGCCCTGACCGCGGGCCTGCTCCCACCCGCACGCCCTAGCACCAGATAGGCGATAAGAAAAAGGGCTGCCACGGCCGCAATCGCGCCGCCCACCATGAAACCCCGCCGGTGCGAAGTGACGAGCGTGATAGTATATCCATCCGTCGGCTGAGGGCTCAGCGTACTCATGGTGGCGCCGCGCGCCCTCGCGTCCCCGTTCAGCGCCTCGCGGGGCAACGGACGTGTTGCCCCTGGCAAGACCCATTGACTCGGGCTCGGCACGCTCGAGACGCCAGCGGCAGATGCCGACAGGGTGGCCGCCACGGGTCCTTCCAGCGCAGATGCCAAAGCCGTCATGGTGGGAAAACGGTCCTCCGGTTTCTTCTCCAGAGCGCAGAGGATGACCTTGTCCAGCCAAGGGGGAATCTCTGGACAGCGTGCCGAGGGTGGATCGGGCGCACGCGAAATATGCATGAGCAGCATGTCGCCGATCCCCGCGCTGACGAAGGGAAGCGAGCCGCACAGCATCTGGTACAGGATGATCCCGAACGAATAGATGTCTGACCGGTGGTCTATGCCTTCCGGGATGCCCTGGCACTGTTCCGGGGACATGTATTGCGGCGTCCCGAACAGCGAGCCCGTCCTGGTCTTGACCGATCCGCCGGCGAAGCCCCCGAGAAGCTTGGCTATGCCGAAATCGAGGACCTTCACGCGTTCATGTCCGGGCGCCGTAACGTCCGGAACCAGAAACAGATTCTCTGGTTTGAGATCCCGGTGAATGATGCCCTTGTCGTGGGCTGCGCCGACGGCGGAACACGCCTGTCCCGCGATGGGCAGCGCCTGTGGAAGCGACAGCCGGCCACCCCGGGCCAGGCGCTTGGACAGGTCTTCCCCCACTAGATATTCCATCATCATATAGGGGATACCCTCGGGGAGAAGGCCAACATCGACGATGTCGACGATGTTCGGGTGGCCAATCGCATTGGCGGCACGCGCCTCGTTCATGAACCGTGCGACCAGGGTCTCATCCTCGCACAACTCGCGCCGAAGCACTTTGATCGCCGCCTTCCGGCCCATCACGACATGCTCGGCCAGGTACACGGCACCCATCCCACCCTCGCCAATCAGGCGGCGAACCTCGTAGTTGTTGATGCGCTGACCTATGATATTCATCGTCAAAGACACCGGAGAAGATCGCTCATCCGGCCGAATTCTTCTGGGAGGTTACTCAATTGTACAAGGTCCCCGCCAACCTAGCGACAAGAGAAACGGCTCCCACCTTTGCCGGAACCCCACGCCGCGAGAAACGCGGAACAGGACCTGATCACTAGGTTCCGCCGCCCGCGCGCATGGCCGATTCGATCGCCGCCTTCAGATCGTCCTCGACGAACGGCTTTTGCAGAAAGCCGGTGGGGCCGTCGCCGCTCATGCGGCGCCGCACCGACTGCTCGCTGTACCCGCTCGACAGTACGATCCTCGCCTTGGGATCGAGAGCGCGCAGAGCCCGCAGGGTCTCCAGCCCGTCCATCTCGGGCATGGTGAGGTCGAGCAGCACACACCCGATCTGTGCGTGACGTTCGCCAAAGACGGCCAGAGCTTCCCGGCCGCTGGCAGCGGTCATCACCGGGTAGCCCAGCGCCCCGACCAATTGGGAAACCGCCTGCAGCACCCGCGCGTTGTCGTCCACCACCAGCACCGCGGCGTTCGCGGGCCGTGCCACGGGGACCTTCGGGGTTCGCTCGCTGGGCAGGCTGACCTCGGGGCCCGCCGCGGGCAGCAGCACCTTCACGGTGGTGCCCTTGCCCAGCTCACTGGCCATGCGGATGGCCCCCTTGTGACCTCGCACGATACCCAGCACAGCGGCCATGCCCAGTCCGCGCCCAGTGAACTTGGTGGAGAAAAACGGCTCGAACACGCGGCTACGCGTGGCCTCGTCCATGCCACAGCCGGTGTCGGTCACCGTCAACTCGACATAAATTCCCTCGGCCACGTCGGTATGGGCTACGAAGTCGCGCAAGTCGCCGTGCTCGATCAAACGTTTGCTCAGGCTGAGCGTGATCACGCCCTCCTGATTGCCGATGGCCTCGGAGGCATTGGTGATGAGGTTCATCACCACCTGCCGGAGCTGGGTCGGATCGCCCACGATCATCGGCACATCGTCGGCGAAATGGAAGACCAGGCGCACCTTCGCCGCCACCGAGATCTCCAGGATGCGGGAGATCTCTTCGACGATGTGTCGGGGCGCGATCGGCTCGCCCACAAAACCGCCGTGGCCTGAGTAGGCCAAGAGCTGCCGGCACAGGTCCGCGGCCCGGCAGGCGATGGTGCGGATCTCTCCCAGCGGTTCTCGCGCCGGGGCAGACGCGGGCAGATCCCTGAGCGCCAGCTCGGCGTTGCCCAGCACCGCGGTGAGCAGGTTGTTGAAATCGTGGGCGACCCCGCCAGCCAGCAAACCGAGACTCTCAAGCTTCTGCATCTGCTGCATCTGCACCTCAAGCTGGCGGTGGTCTTCCTCGGCCTTCTTCTGCTCGGTGATGTCGGTGATCATCGCCTGTCTGGCAATGCTGCCGTCGGCGCGATAGATGGGTGTGTTGACAATGTCGTACCAGCGGTTGTCTTTCGGCCTTTGCATGCGCCAGCGCACGGTCTCGCCCTGCTGCACCCGATCGTTCACACACCAGGAACACGGCTCATCCAAGTCGTGCAGGGCCTCGTGGCAGAGCTCTCCGG
The DNA here is from genome assembly GCA_003157775.1 of Myxococcales bacterium. Classification (GTDB taxonomy): domain Bacteria; phylum Myxococcota_A; class Polyangia; order Fen-1088; family Fen-1088; genus Fen-1137. Next base: position 31,652 of record PMKP01000319.1, read on the forward strand.
TGGCGTCCCGACCCGTGCTCGCGATCAACTTGGCGTTCATGAACTCGATCTTGTAGTCGGGTGAGCAGATGTAGATGAATCCGTCGAAGCCTTCCACGATGGCGCGGTAGCGGGATTCGCTATCCTGCAAAGCCTCCTGGGATCGCTTGCGCGCGCTAATGTCGCGCGCGGTTGCCAAAACGACGGGACGGCCGTCAATCACTTCCGAGCGCAGCGCAATCTCGGTCCAGAACAGGGAACCATCATCGACGTGCCGGCTCAACCACTCGAAGGTCGCGGGACCTTCGCTAGCGGCGCGGCGAATTTGCTCGACGGCCCGCGAAGGCAGAAAGGGAGTTACCCCGGCAACCCCGCGGCCCGGATCGCCGGCCAGCACGTCCTCGCGGGTGGTGCGAAACAGGCGCGCCGCGCTTTGGTTGGCGTCGAGAATCTGCCCGGTGCGGGCGTCGTGGACCGTGATGGCGTCGCTCACGGCGTGAAAAAGAGTTTGGTAATTGCTCTCAGCGCGAATGCGGCGAGCGCCCAACCATGTGCCGATGACCAGAAGGAACGCGAAGATCACGTATTCCTCCAGATACACGCTGCGAATCCGGCCCGCGTCGAGCAGGGTGTCGTTGACAAAAGCCACCATTGCGAAGCCCACCAGCCCCAGCAGGCGCCACGCCCGGCTCCGATCTCCGCGCCGCAACAGCCGCCAGCCACACAGGGCGCCGAACCCGATGATCACCAAGTCGGTCGCGTAGGCTAGGTAGGTGACCAGCGAGACCTTGCCTACGACGGCAGCGAGTTGCTCGCCCCAGGGGGTCTCGTGGTGGACAAACCCAGTGATCTGCGAGTAGAGGATCCCGTGATCCGAGAAGAGGTTGGCGACCCCGAGGACAAAGAAAGCCGCGGACAGAGCGGCAAGGAAGCGCCTGGGCCGGAAATCGGAATACAGACCGACGAACCAGGGCAGCACCATCAGGAGCAAACGCGAGAAACTGGTCTGCCACTTCGACGCGTACAGGTGAGCAGGCATGTCGACCGCGCGGTACACCGCCAGCGAGGTCAGGGCGTAGCCGGCGCCCAGCAGACACAGAAGCCCAAAGAGGGCCTTGAGCGGATCCTTGCGCTGGCCGGTCAGCGAGAGCGCGTAGCTCAAGCCATTCTGACAGAAGATCCCCGCGATCGCGATGAGCAGGATGGTCAGCGGACTCGGCATAGTGCCATCCCCGTGGAACACGAGACTGACCGTGACCTGAACGCGAACACTCCCAGCGGGAAAAGCCACATGGCGGCACCCCCGGACGCCATGGTACTCGAATTACGGCCGCGCCGCACCCCCAGAGTTCGCGAAGGAAAGTGGCACGTCATGATGAAACGTGCCACACTACGGTCATCATGGCACAAATCGCCACAAGGAACGTGACGCTTGGAGCGCAAGGCCGGCTGGTGCTGCCGGCAGCCCTGCGTAGGGCGCTGTCCCTGTCTGCCGGCGACGCCCTGGTCGCCCGCGCCGAAGGACCGGATCGCATCGTGTTGGAGAGGCACAGCGCCGCGCTGGCCCGGCTACAAGAGCGATTCGCCAAGACCCGAGGCAGGCGGGATCTCGCTGCGTCGTTGATCGCCGATCGACGATCCGAGGCCCGGCGCGATGCCCGATGATCCCAAGACGCCAGGCCCGCGGGTGGTGTTGGACGCGTCCGCCCTGCTCGTCTATCTGCAACGCGAGCGTGGCCATTTGCTGGTGGAGCCGGTGCTGGAGGCGTCGGTCATGTCGGCGGTGAATCTGTCCGAAGTCTTGCAGAAATCCGCAGCCGCCGGCGTGTCCGCCGCAGGCCTGCAAGCCGACCTGCAGGCGGTCGGATTGCGCGTGCATGCCTTCGATGCTGAAGACGCAGCTTGCGCGGCTGACCTGTGGGCCAGCACCCGCAAGCTTGGACTGTCTCTAGGCGACCGGGCCTGTCTGGCCCTGGCCAAGCGGTTGCACCTTCCCGCCTACACCGCTGACCGCGCCTGGGCCGCGGTCCAAGTTCCTGGCGTTGTCGTGCGAACCGTCAGGTAGGCTACTTCACCATGTTGTAGATCTCGCTGGCGGCGAGAACGAAGGAGCCAACCCCGTAGTCGTGGGTCTCGGTGGCAGCGGCGGCCGCAGGCGCACTTCCAGTTGCTTGAATGTAGCCAACCAGACCCTGCGCATTGACACACTTCATCATGCCGTTCCAAGCGTTGACCACGACAGGCTGATAGGTTGCCTTGTCAAGCAATCCCTGGTTGATGCCCCAGGCGATGGCGTAGGTCATCAGGCCCGTGCCGCTGACCTCCGGGTTGTTGTAGGTGGTTGGATGCGTGAGGTCCGAGTGCCACGTCCCGTCCGATTGCTGGTAGGGCAGAACAGCGGCGGCCATGGTCTTGAGCAGGGTGACGTAGGAATTGTAGTTGGCATCGGTGGTGGGAAGGTACTCCAGGACTCTCACGATGCCGCCCATGACCCACCCGTTGCCGCGCGACCAATACGTGGTCTTGTTGACGTACGATGAATCACGCCAGAACAGCCCCGTGGCCTTGTCAAAGAGGCCGTTCTGCGTGGCGGTCCACTCGGTGTCGAGGAGGCTGTAGTACGACGAATCCCCGGTGATCTTGCCCAGGCGAACCACGCCCCCCGGCGCCATGAACAGGGCATCACACCACCACCAGTCGTCGGTGTTCTGAACAATCCCCGGTTTCGGGCTTGCTTTCACGAGGTCGATGCTGGTCTTCGTACTCGCATACATGTTGGCGGTAGCGGTGGCAGAATTCGCCAGGTAAATGTCTTCGTAGACCTGTCCGGCGCACTGGTTGTCTGCACTTCGCGTGGGCGAGGCGAGCAGTGTCCAGTTGTTCTTGGTCCCCCAGTTGGTCGCATCTGTAAGATAGGTCTGATCGTTGGTGGCCAAGTAGGCGGCCATCACGCCGATATAGAAGGTGGCCTCGGTCCACTTGTTGACCCAGCTCGGGTCCTCTGGTCCGAGTTTGATTTCATAAGGGATCACCAGCTTCAAGGTGGCCAGAATGTCGGCCGCAGCCGGCAGCCCGGCGACCGAGCCGCCTCCGCTGGTCCCGCCCGTGCCAGTCGTCCCGCCCGCGCTGCCACCGGCTGCGGTGGAGCCGCCCATCTTGGTTGTGCCGCCCGAGCTGCCGCCGCTGGCGCTGGAACCGCCCGTCTGGGCTGTGCCACCCGAAGAGATCACCCCGCCCGAGCTGGCTCCGCCACCCGTGCGCGTCGTACCACCCGAGCTGGTCACACCGCCCGAACTGACCGTGCCGCCGCTGCTGGCTGTCGTCCCGCCGGTCTTGGCAATCGTGCCGCCGCTGCTGGCTGTGGTGCCGCCGCTATTCGCGCCGCCGCTGCTGGCTATCGTGCCGCCGGTATTGGTGCCGCCGGTGTTCGTGCCGCCGGTGTTCGTGCCGCCGGTGTTTGCGCCGCCGGTATTTGCGCCGCCCGAGCTTGCCGGAGCCGTGCTAGCGCCCCCGCTGCTGCTCCCGCCCTGTCCACCGGGATTCCCGCCCGTCTCGTTTGTACATGCCGCGAAGGCAACCGCCGCGCAAAAAGAAAGCGCAAGCAAAAGAGTGGACGTTCGCGATTCGGGTGAAAGTCTTTGTGCCATCGTCACTGCCTTGTGTTGAGTTTGTGGGTACCAGCAATCACTATGTTTCTGGAGAACATCCACGCCGAAGCCCTCGCCTTCGTGTAGCAGCCGGCCTCGGATGGAGCCTCATGATACACGAAGGAAAGGCTAGATTGCATGTCCACATACGGACATTCATCGCTATAGATCAGGGCTAGATTTCGCCGTCGCGGCGGCGCACGCCGACCGCTCCCGCACCTTACCGCGACGAATCAATGCCGCGCTGTGCAGCAAAGCCTCTTGCTCGCCAGAGGCTCCCGGCATAGGCTGGTTCGTTGACCATCGGCACGACGTTTGGGATATACTTTTCTTCGGCCTCCCAAGCGGAGGTCGGTTGTATTCTGGCACCAACCCAAGAAAAAGATGCGCCGCAGGGATCTTCCCACGGCGAAGCCTAGGCAACGAAATCCGAGGAGGCATGAGATGAACCGAACGACTCTCCGAATGCTCTGTGTCGCGGGCTTTGCGCTCGTCGGGGCGGCTTGTTCCCAGGGAAATGGCACCCCGGGCAGCGAGGGCGGCTCGAGCTCAGGCGGCGCGTCCAGCGCGGGCGGCGCGTCCAGCACGGGGGGCTCAGTCGGCACCGGCGGTTCCACCGTTGCCTCCGGCGGCGTCGGCGCCACGAACGCGGGCGGTACGCCCAACACGGGCGGTGTGAACAACACGGGCGGCGCAAACCCCTCGGGCGGCGTGACCGGCGCAGGCGGCGCGAACCCCTCGGGCGGTGCAACCCCGTCGGGCGGCGTGACGAAGTTGGGCGGCGCGACCGGGTCCGGCGGTACAACCGGCGCGGGCGGCGTGACGAAGTCGGGCGGCGCGACCGGGTCCGGCGGCACAACCGGCGCGGGCGGCGCCACCAACTCAGGCGGCTCGGCCAGCTCGGGTGGTGCAACCAAGACCGGCGGCGTGAGCACCTCGGGCGGGGCGACCACCAGCTCAGGCGGCACTACGACCAGCTCAGGCGGCGCGACCGGGACAGGCGGCGCGGGCGGCGGGACGACACCCAGCCCCGACACGATCACCTCCCCATCGCTGAACGGATACTTCTGGCTCGCGCAGTGTTCGGACCTAGGGGCCGCAACCGGGACGAACTGCCCGGACTTCGATTCCACCGGACAATGCCCGAACGCCTCGGCAACTAACTTCGACTTGCGTGGCATGAGTGTGACCCACGTGCTGACCGTAGGAGGAACACCGGGGACCACATACACAATCAACTTCCTACTGCGTGGGGTCTTGGGCACCGAGTGCTACACTGGCGGGACGACAACCGCCGGCGCAACGACCCAACCAGTTTTGAGCACCGATCCGGAAACCAGCAACAACGGCTGGTACATGGGTGGCTCGCCGGTGGCAAGCAAGTGGAACACCTATGAAATCCACGTCAAACCTGCCGTGGGGACACTCTACCTAAACCCACTCGACAACACTGAGAACATCTATTACTTGAATGCGTTCCCGCAGACCCCCGCTGGTTGGTGCGAGAAAGAAGGAAGTTTCCCCATTAACTACAGTGCCAAGTTCCAAGTGACTGGCGGGGGAACCATCACGTTGAGATTGCACGACTCAAACTGCCTCACCCAGCAGAACTGTGGTCCGATCAGCACCAAGACTTGCTCCTCGGGTGCACGCACGATCGATCTGACCGGCATGCCGGCAGTGCCCAATCAAACGCTCTTTTCTTCCATGACGCAGCCCTATAAACAGACCAACGGCTGGTACCCGCAGTGGGCCTTCTTCGAAGTGACGTCGGTGACCAGCCCCTAGCCACCCCACCCTTCCTCCACCCCCAGCCATAGGAAGAATCCGTGAAATCACAGGGTTCGTGCACAAACGTATGTGTAGTTTGTTGTTCACTCGTCCTTGGCTCTTTGCTCTTTATGAAGAATGCCATGGCCGAGAAGATCCTGGCCCATGACGGCGACTGGACGGTTTTTGGCGATGGCCGCGTGGGCGCCTTTTTCAGCGGTGTGGACGGGGATGGGTTTCCGCAGCACAAGTCAGCGCTTGGCACTGACCCCGCCACCGGGGAAACCGTCGTGGTTGGTACAATCACCCCGAGAGGCGGCGGCAACAGCGAGGCGGCGTCCGAGCAGCAGCAAAAACCATTCACTCTCGATCAGGTAAGCCAGGGCCGGATCGAACGCATGCGGTTTCGCAGCGGAATGATCGCAAACACGTTTGGATTCGGTGTCAGGGGCCCGCTCACCGAGCGCACCACGGTAAAGGGCTACATTCAAATCTGGGCCTGGGTTGAAAACCAAGGCGAGCAAAAGAGCCTGATCAACTACGCGGACGTGAGGCAGGGCTACGTCAAAGCTGAGGGACCTTGGGGCAGCGTGCTTGTGGGTCGAACAAGGGGGCTCTTCTCGCGCGCCGCCACCGACATCGACACCATGTACGGCCATGGCTTCGGCGTGGGCTATCCCGGTTCAATCGATTCCGCCGGCGGTCCAACCCAAGGTCAGATCGGTTTTGGCTTACTGGGAAGCGGGTTCTCGTCCGGCGTCGTGTATGCAACGCCTGTGATCAATTATCTCCCCTGGAAGACTCGCCTGTTCGGCTATCCGTTCGAACACCGACTCCAGCTCAGCATCGGTGCCTTCGATCCAGTCCAGCTCCAGGGAGCCTGGCCGCGAACAAAATGGGTGCGGCCAGAGGCGGAGCTGACTGTTGAGGAGGCTCTCGGCCAGATTGTCAAGGCCTTTGCCTTCATCAACGCGACCTACCAGCGGGCCTACAAGACCGGCTATGTCGCCGACGGCCCGGACTACACCGCAGCGAAGGGTATCACATATGGTGGCCGTCTCGAACTAGGTCCGGTTCATTTGGGCTTCACCGGTCTTTATGGTTACGGCCTCGGACTGAACTACGCCCTGGAAGTCAGCGATGCCGCGATGGATCAGCCGGGCGATATGCGCAAGTCCGACGGTTACTATGCGCAACTCCAAGTCGCCATCAAGAAGGTTGACGTGTCAGCAAGTTGGGGCATTACCCGGATCTTTCTGACCGACTTCGACAGGACGCCCGTGGCGGGCACTGTCAGCCCCACCCTGACGTACTTTCCGATAAGCGTAATCAAGCACCAACAGGGCATCTCGTGTGGCGCCGTCTATCATGCTAGGCCGTGGCTTCACATCGACGTGGACTTGTTCCGCGCCGACTTCGCGTGGTACGAAGGCGAAAAGCAGGTCATCTACGTCGCCAACGGCGGCATGATGTTTACTTGGTGACAAAATGCGAGACACACTGACCATCACAATGATTGGAGTTCTTGGTGCTAGCCTTCTGGGCTGTAGCAAGTCCGATCCCGCAGCGACGGCTCTCTGCAACCAGTACACCGCCGCCACCTGCGAAAGATTCTTCACCTGCGGAGCGGACGACCTTGCCGCCGCCGAAGCCGACGCCGAAGCCGACGCTACCGGCGACCTCTGGAACTCCGATTGCACGACCCAGCAGGCTCACAAGCCAGCCTATTTCCCAGCAAGCTTTGCATGCTACCCGTCGGTCGCTGACTGCACCGCGCACGAGCAGGCGAAAGCATGCTCTGACGTCGCTGACACCGCGTGCGACCAAGGGGAAACCTACCACGCAGACAAGGCCCAGGATTGCGTCTCTGCCTGGCAAGGCCTGACCTGCGACGAGATCAAGGCTTTCAGCACACAACCGATCGTGTGCAGCCAGATCTGCACACTCCCGAATTCATCTGTGTCCCCCTGAGTCGACCTTCCGGTGAAGTAGCCGCCTCCTTTTGAGGTGCGTCGACGGCTTTCTGCTTCGCCTCGCCGCCACCAGAAGAATTATCCGTGTTCTGGACCAAGGTCGAAAGGCGGGCCTTCAGATGCAGCGCCGGCTCTCACTCGATCCCGACGTCGTCGATCCTCGAGAATGGCCCGGTGGACCCTGCAGTTTCAGGTCAGAAGCTGTTGTCGTCCCGATTCACGTAGATCTGGTCCATCTTCGTAGACAACAAGTAGCAATCTACGGAACCACTCTGGGTCCCCGTGGGCGCCTGCGCAGTCGTGGAAAAGGCTGCCCACCCCGTCCCGTTCCAAGTACCGTTCATTGGTCCGATCCGGGTCTGACTAGACCAGACACCGCTTGGATCGCAGTTCTGGCTCGTTGTGAAAGTCAAGTTGCAGTAGGTTGAGTCATTGGAAAGAGGCAGCTTGAACTTGGCGCCGAAGTAGTAGATCCCGCCCCCTGGCACCGGAAAACACTGATTGGGTTCGTCATCGGTGTTGTCGCCGCTGACTGAACCTGACCCCAGGCAGCCCTCAGAATCCTCGTCACTCCAAGATACGTCGCCATACTGAACCCAACTCACTAGCGACGAGTCGAACCCCGGATTTTGCACCAGGTTCCCGACGCTAGGCCTGCGGCACACGCACTTGTGAGAAGCGAGGTCGCAACTCGGCCGAGTGCTCGTCGTGCAGTGTTGGTCGCTAACGCACTCCACGCAGCTTCCCGAGTAGCACCGAGGTGTCGATGTGGCGCAGGTGAGGTCCGTGGTTCCGTCGGCGACTGGGGAGCCTTGTGAACAGGTCCCAGCCGAGCAGGTTCCGGCCACGTGGCAGGTGGTGGCAGCACAGGTCACCGGCGTCCCCGCACACACGCCAGCTTTGCAGGAATCGTATTGAGTGCAGGCATCGCCGTCGTCACACCCGGTTCCCGTTGCGGAGGGCGCACAAGCGCCCGTCGCCGATGAACAGGTGTAGCACCCAGAACACGCATTCCCCGTGTTCTGCCACGCTCCGTTCGAATCGCAGGTCTGCGGCTGGGAACTATTGCACCGCTTGGACCCAGACGTGCACTCGCCTGTGCAGCCGACGGTGGTGCTACATGCGTACAGGCAAGTTTGCGCGGCTGGAGTGTTGCAGGCGCCGGCCTTGCAGGTGCCGGCAGCCTGATAGCTCAGCCCGGTGCAACCGGCTGATCCGCAAGCGACCACGGGATAGGTGCACGAACCATCGATGCTCCCGCCGCAACTGCCTGCGCAGACGCCAGCTCCCCCGCAGGCGGTGTGCCCGCTGTGCGGCGTGGCCCCTGATGGAAGGGTGGTGCAGGTTCCCAGCGATCCCGGCAGGTCACAAGCCTCACATGAGCCCGAGCAGGTCCGATCGCAGCAGATGCCGTCGGGCGAACATTTCGTTCCCGCGGCGCAGCCGCCAGGCACGGCGGTGCAAAGCTGGCCTTTCTTGCTGGTGCATGTGCCGGTGCTGTCGCAGGTTCCCGCGCAGGTCGGGCTATCTTGGCTGATCACGGCAGCGCAAGCATGAGCAACGCAGGTCCTGCAGGTCCCCGTGCAATCGCTGGCCTGGCAGCAGCCGGTCTGGTCGATGCAAGTGCCATTGCATTCCCGCTTGCCAGTCGGGCAGGTGAGGGCTGCGTCAGTGGGTGCGACAGAAACGTCCGGACTGGCCGCATCCGGCGGGGCAATGTCCACAGCCGCATCCGGCGTGGCTGAGGCAACAGCCCTATCCGGCGTAGCTGCATCCAGCGGGGTTAAGGCAGCAACCGTGTCCGGAATGGCGGTATCCGACATGGACGCATCTGGCTGAGCCGAGGCAGCAGCCGTATCCGGAGTGGCTGAAGCAGTAGCCGCATCCGGCGTGGCGGCGTCCGGCGTGGCCAAATCTGCCGGAGCATCTTTCTCGGAGATAGGCCCATCCACGGCGGCCGGGAACGTATCAGCCGCCTGGCTGTCCACGGCCAGTGGGCCGTCAATGCCACCATCGACCTCCGGCACACAATGCCAATCGACGGTGCACGTGAAGCCTGTCTTGCACCTGTCCTGGGGCGAGCACAGGCTCCAGTCCCGCTCTATGCAAGAAAATCCCAATGCCGCTGGCAGAACGAGTGCCAGCATCCCCGGACATATGACGCTTCGGTTTCTCATATCTCAGGTTCTCGGCTGTGGTTTGAAGAAGTTGCGCGGGAAATGAGCTACGCCCTGGACAAGCACGATCCTCCGTCCGGTCCGGCAGACGAGCCCAGCAGTCGGGCGGCGTCTGGCTCGCAGAGCCTGACGAACTCCTTGTCCCCACGCTGGCAGGACCGAAAGTCCACGCGGACAACCATGCCCAGACGGGCTCGTTGTGTCAAGCACGCGGACGCGACTGGCAAGAGCAACTGTCGCGACCCGGCAGGAGTATCGAAGCTGCCCTCAGAGGTGGCGCCCGCTGAGCTTCAGATTGGGGACACGGCCAAAGTGATCTTGGTTGCGGGTCAAAAGGACTCCGCCGTGGGCAAGACAGACGCCGGCGATCAGGCAGTCCGCCATGCCAATCCCCTGCCCTTGCGACTCTAGCGAGCGCCGCACTGCTGCCGCCTGCTCGCTCGCATCGGGCGTCACTGCAAGCACGGTCAGCGCGGCAAGCAGACGCGACACCTTTTCCTGATCCGCCGCGCTCTTCGCGCCGCTGAGCAGTTCGAAGCTGTTGATAGCCGTCGTGGCGAGGTGTCCGGTCTCTATCTCCAGTTTGATCCGCCCGGACCAGGGCGAACGACCGCGCAGAAAGTCGATGAGCACGTCCGAGTCAGCGATCATCATCGCCAGGTGCTCCGGATTCGCGCGACGGACGCCGTCAGCTCATCTGCCGCCCTCTCGCCGATTGAACCTTCAAGCGCGATCGCTGCCTTGGTGCGGCTCTCGCGAAAATCATCTTCGGCCAACATCCGTTCGACAGCCTCCTGCACCAGGCGGGAAAAGCCCTTCTCGCCACGACGAGCAGCGAGGTCGAGCAAGCGCGCTCTCTGCGTGTCGGGGATTTCTATGGTCGTTCTCATGCACGAAAGATGACATACATGCACGTGCATGGCAATCGTTTTTAGCATTACTTACGTATAGTTGCCGTCGGCTGCCATCCACACCCAGGTTGATTTGGAAACTCAACTTGATTCAGGGAAGAAAACGGCAGGATAGTTTGCCCCCATGAACACCATGAAAACTTGCTGCGTCGTCATGTTCGCGCTCGCTGGCTCACTCGCGTCTGCGTCCGCTGCTCCACCCGCGAGTCAACCCGCAGTAGCCACCAGGCCCAAGACTGAGGCCACCGCGCCCAAGGCCCAGCCCGCTGCGCCCAAGCCGACAGCGCCTGCTGCCGTCCCGGCCAGCCCGGTCGCTGACAAGCCCGATGTGATCGCCGTGACGCTCAAGAATCCCCTGGCCGCGAAACGGAAGGCCGAGACCATCGCGCTCACGCTCGCCGATCTCGTCAAGATTGTGCCCGGGTGGGATCTGAAGAAGACCCAAGTCGTGGACGCGCGGAGCAAGCCGGTGCTCTCCCAGTTGGTCGACTCCGACGGTGACGAAACCCCTGACCAGATCGTGTTCCAGGCTGACTTCGGCCCGAGCGAGAGCAAGGCGTTCAAGCTGAAGGCCGCGGAGCGCACCTCGGCCGCCGAGGCAGACTACAAGGTCTACGGTCGTTTCGTGCGCGAGCGCCACGACGACTTCGCGTGGGAGAACGACGTCATCGCCCACCGCGTGTACGGGCCCGACCTCGAAACCTGCAAGAAGGAACCTCTGACCTCAAGCGGCGTCGACGTTTGGGTCAAGCGGGTGCCCAAGCTGGTGGTCAACGAATGGTACATGACGGACAACTACCACCAGGACCACGGCGAAGGCGCGGACTTCTACGCTGTGGGCAAGTCGCGCGGCTGCGGCGGATTGGGGATCTGGGCGGGTGGCAAGCTTTCGGTGTCGAAGAACTTCACCGGCACGCGCGTGCTGGCCAACGGCCCCATCCGTCTGGTGTTCGAACTCAGCTATGCGGCCTGGGGCACGGGCGGCACCCGGGTGACAGAAACCAAGCGCGTGACTCTCGATGCGGGCTCGCATTTCAATCGCTTCGAGAGCACCTTGAAGGGCGGCAAAGCGTCGCTGTCCGTTGCGATTGGCATCGCGAAGCACCCCGACGGCGTGGTGGAAGTGGACGACAAGGCGGCCTGGATGCGGACTTGGGAACCGCTTGATGGGGGCAAGGCCGGCAATCTGGGTTGCGCCATCGTCCTGCCGCCAGGATCCCACGTCGAAGCCCAGCAGACCGACCTTGAACATTTGCTGGTCACGCCCGCCCCAAAGAGCGGTCCCCTCACCTACTACGTCGGCACGACCTGGGATCGCGCTAGCAAGATTGCTGGCGCCGCCGATTGGACAAAGGAGGTGCAGCTCTTGTCGAGCCAGATCGCCAATCCCGTGCAGGTCAGCCTCGCCGCACTTCCCGGCACGCCGTCTTCGAACCCAGCCCCGGTCACGCCCAGTAAGTCCAAATAGGCGCGGCGGGGGACGGATGTCCGAGGGGCGACCGCAGGTCGCCCCTACAGCGCGGCGGTGATGTGCGGCCCGT
>PMKP01000463.1:0-6683 GCA_003157775.1 Myxococcales bacterium
CTCACAATCCTGACGTGCGCCCGACGGGCACCTGCGCCCCCTAGGGACGCTTCTTGCGCCACAGGATCTCGACGCGGTTCTCGCAAACCAGGTCCGGCAAGCGCGCCACGCGCGCAAAGCCGAGTCTCTGGTAGAAACGCCCGGCGGCCAGATTCTTGCTGTCCGACGAGACGTATAGCCAGCGGCGATGGGCGAAGGTCGCGTGTTCCACGCGCTCGACCAGGGCCCGGCCCACGCCCTGGCCTGCTGCCTGCGGCCGCACCGCCAGCAGTGCGATGAACGTGCCGAGGAGAACGTCAGGCTGAGAAGCTACGATTCCGAGGATCGCACGCTGGTGCGCGGCAGCTAGCACGCAACCGGCACGCGCGCGCCGCAACAGCCATCGCCCGATCGGCTCAGCCTGAAATCCCATGGACAGCCAGGGCTCCATGGCGACAATCCATTCCGCCTGGCGGCGGGCCACAGCAGGCTCAAGTAGGCAGATCTTCATCGCCGATTCCTTTCGCCGGTTCTTGCCCTCGACGCTTGCTGCGCAACGGACGAAAGCCGAAAGGCGCGGGCCGCGCCGAGACCGGCTGGGCATCGGGCCGTTGCAGGAGATCAGACAGGGTGACGAAGCCGAAACCCTTGTGGCGCAGGCCGCGAATGATGCCGGGCAATGCCTCTTTGGTGTGCGGCCCGCGCCCATTGATGTGGAAGATCACGATGGACCCTGCCTGGGCGGTGGCCAGCACCGTCGCCACCATTTTCTTTGCGCTTATGTGGCCGCCCGCATCGCCTGAAATTACATCCCATTCGACGGTGGGCAGATGCTGCCTGGCCGCTAGGCGCACCACCGACCGGTTCCACGCACCTGCGGGCGGGCGAAAGGCCACCGACTTGCGGCCCAGCTCGGCGATAATCGCCTCAGTGCGCACGATCTGCTGGACCGCCTTGCGCCGCGGGATGCGGGTCATGCGGGCATGCGAGTAGGTATGATTGCCGAATTCGATCCAAGCCTGGGCTGCCAGCTCGTTGGCCTCGGCAGGATGGGTCTCAATCCAGCGCCCGGTGGGGAACACCGTCACTGGGATCTGCTCGCGTTTCAAGATGTCGAATACTTCACGATCGAACCCGTTGCTTTGCTTCCGGGTGGCACAGGCGTCGAAGGTCAGCGCCACCACCCGGTCGTGGGTGCGCACCCGCGCAATTGCAAAACCAGGCAGCGGATTGGCAGGCGGCGCGGGCAGCGGTGCGGAGTCAATCGGCGGTGCTGAATCTTTCGGCGGTGCAGCGTCTATCGGCGGTGCAGCGTCTATCGACGGTGCAGCGTCTATCGGCGGTGCAGCGTCTATCGGCGATGCAGCATCTATCGGCGGTGCGGAGGCATCTTGGGCGGAAAGCAAGACTGCGACGAGAAGCGCGTTCATTGGTTACTCTCGCAGTCTGAGGGTCATGACGATGGCATCCTCGTCGTTGTCCTCATAGTAGCGAGCACGCATCCCCACCTGCTGAAACTCGAAGCGGCGGTAGAGCGCTTGCGCCGCCAAGTTCGAGCGGCGCACCTCGAGCTCGACGGTCTTGTAGCTGGCCCGCCGGGCGACGTCCAGAATATGTTGCAGCAGGCGCGCACCATGGCCCTGGCGTCGCGCTTCGGGGTGGGTCGCGATGTTCAGAATGTGCAGCTCGTCGGCCACCAGCCAATAGTCAGCGAACGCCACGCAGCGGCCGGTGACGACGTCGTGCAGGACCTCGACGCGCGCCCAGGGACGCGCCATTTCCTCCTCGAAAGCCTGGAGCAGCCAGGGGGTGCGAAACGACAGGCGTTCGATCTCCACGACCGCATCCAGGTCAGCCGAGGTGAGCGGCTGGATGAGGGTGGGCTGGCAAGCCTTGTTTACGGCCACGAATCGCCTGCAGGTTGGCAGTAGCTTACAACGGGTTGGGGCCGCCGTCGCGCAAGCCCGTCGACACGACTACCATGGACCAAAGCGCGTCCACCCCCTCGCCGGTTTCCCCGGAGACCAGCGATACCGCCGGCGCGTCGGGCCCGAACGCCCCGCGTGCCTTGCCGCCGGCTGCCCCGCGTTCGGCCGCGCGAAGCTTGTCAGTCTTGGTCACCACCAAGTGGTGCGGCACCCGCTCGTTGCGCAGCCATTCCACAAGTTGCAGTTCCTCTTCCCCTGGCGCCCGGCGCGCGTCGAGCAAGATGAGAAACAGGCGCAGCGACGACCGTGCCTTCACATAGCCTTCAACCAGGCGCTGCCAGGCCTTGCGCTCGTCGCGAGAAACCTGCGCGTAGCCGTACCCGGGCAGGTCGACCAAGCGCAAGGCGACCCGTTCGCTGGCTCCTGGCAAGCGCAGGGCGAGGTCATAGAAGATGATCCCGCGGGTGCGCCCCGGCGTCTTGGACACGCGAGCCAGGGTGCGCCGGCCCGCCAAGCGGTTGAGCAGGGTCGACTTGCCCACGTTGGAGCGGCCCGCGATGGCCACCTCGGCCGGCCCCTCGGGCGGCCAATGACCGGCCTCGCGCGCCTCGGCCAGAAAGGCGGCGTCGATTACGGTCGGCATTGCCATGGAGGGTAGTCTACAGGGTAGCCTGGCAGCCATCCAAAGAACCGCCTGCCGCATCTTCTCACGTTGCTGCCGCAAGAACACAAAGACGCTACAATCCTGAGATGTTCAAGTTGGTCGGCCTCACCGGGGGTATCGGCACCGGCAAATCCACGGTGGCGCGTATGATCCGCGACCTGGGCGTGCCGGTCATCGACGCCGACCTGTTGGCCCGCCAGGTTGTGCAGCCGGGACAGCCCGCTCACCTCGAAATCGCGGCCGCCTGGCCCGACGTAGTCGACCAGAGCGGCGCTGTCGATCGCAGGAAGCTGGCGGACCGGGTTTTTGCCGACCCTGCCGGCCGCGCGCGCCTGGAGGCCATCACCCATCCGCGCATCATGGAGCGGGCGCTCGACCAGGCCGGCGCGCTCCGACAACAGGGCTTCCAGCTCGCGTTTCTCGAGGCCGCCTTGCTGGTCGAAACCGGCCTGCACAGCCTCCTCGACGGCCTGGTGGTGGTCACCGCCAGCGAGGAGCAACAGGTGAGCCGGGCGATGGCCCGCGCGGGCTTTGGCCGAGATGAGGTCTTGGCGCGGATTCGTGCCCAGCTTCCCCTGGAACAAAAGCGCCGAGCCGCCACAGATGTCATCGACAACTCGGGCGACCAAGCCACCACGCAGGGCCAGGTGGAGTCTCTGGTGCGCAGGCTTCTAGTTGATGGCTAGGTCCTAGAACCCCGCAAAGTACGGCAGCTTCTTGGCCAGCGCGACGACGGCGTCTCGATTGGCCAGAAGCTCGCCGGTGGTGTCCCAGCGGCCGTCGAGGAACTGCTGGCGCACACCTTCGGGGATGCGCAGCGGGACGTGCAGCGCTCCCGCGCTCACGACCTTGTCCTCCAAATCAACGGTCACGGCAACGGTTGGATCCGCGGTTACCGCCTTCTGCAACGCCTCGATCGACACCGCGTCCGCCGTCACGCAGGGCACACCGAGCGAGACGCAGTTGCCGAAGAAGATCTCGGCAAAGCTCTCGCCCACGATGGCACGGATGCCCTTGTGCCAGCGGCTTATTGCCTGGGGCGCGTGCTCGCGTGACGAGCCGCAGCCGAAGTTCTTGTTGACCAGCAACACGCTGGCGTCGCTAAACTTCGCATCGTCGAACGGGTGCACGCGACCCTGCTGCCCAAGCTGCGCCCGGTCGTCTTCAAAGACGTGCTCGCCCAAGCCTTCGAAAGTGACCGTGCGCAGGTAGCGCGCGGGAATGATGCGATCGGTGTCGATGTCGTTGCCGTGCAGAACAATGCCCCGTCCCTTGATCAAGATGCGCTTCGAGTCGTCCATGACAAATTCTCCTCGCACTTAACTGTGGATGCCAAACACCTGGCGTGCGTCCGCCACTTCACCGGCGATGGCCGCCGCGGCCACCATGATCGGGCTCATGAGCAGGGTGCGCCCGATGGGGCTGCCCTGCCGGCCCTTGAAATTGCGGTTCGATGATGAGGCGCTGAGCTCGTTGCCTTTCAGCTTGTCGGGGTTCATGGCCAGGCACATCGAACAACCGGCCTCGCGAAACTGGAAGCCCGCGGCGGTGAAGATCTTGTCCCAGCCGCGCGCCACGAGTTCGCGCTTGACCTGCATCGATCCGGGCACCACCAAAGCCTGCACATGTGGCGCCACCTTGTACTTGCCATCCTTCAGCACCTCGACCACTGCCTCGAAGTCGGAGCGGCGCCCGTTGGTGCACGAGCCGATGAAGGCCACGTCGATCTTCTGGCCTTTGATGGGCTGGCCTGGCCGCAGCGCCATGTACTTGTAGGCTTCCTCGGCGCTCTCGCGTTCGTCGGCGGGGAAAGCGTCGGCGGCGGGGATGGTCCCGCCCACCGCGACCGACTGCCCCGGCGTGATACCCCAGGTGACCATGGGCTCGATATCCTCGGCGCGATACTTCACCACGTCGTCGTAGTGGGCGTCGCTGTCGCTCCTCACGCTGTCCCAGTAGGCGCGTGCGCGTTCCCATGCCTCGGCCTTGGGCGCATAGGTGCGGCCCCGCAGATAGTCGTAGGTGACCGCATCGGGGTTGATGTAGCCGCAGCGGGCGCCGCCCTCGATGCTCATGTTACAAACGGTCATGCGCTCGTCCATGCTCATGCGCTCGATGGTGTCGCCCGCGTATTCGTAGGCAAAGCCCACCCCGCCGTTCACCCCCAGCTTGTTGATGATGAAGAGAATGACGTCTTTCGCCGTCACGCCTGGGCCCAGCCGGCCGCTCACCTCGATGCGCCTGACCTTGAGCTTGTCCATGGACAGGGTTTGCGTGGCCAGCACGTCGCGCACCTGCGAGGTGCCGATACCAAACGCGATGGCGCCGAATGCGCCGTGGGTGGCGGTGTGGGAATCGCCACAGCAGATGGTCATGCCGGGCTGGGTGAGTCCGTTCTCCGGGCCCACCACGTGCACGATGCCCTGCTCGCCATTCTCCGGCGCGAAGTAGCGGATGCCATGCTTCTGCACGCTGGCTTCCAGGGCGCGCAGCATGTCCTCGGCCAGCGAATCCTGGTAGGGACGCAGTTGGCTGTTCGTGGGGATGATGTGATCCACCGTGGCAAAGGTGCGCTCGGGGAAGAGCACCTTGAGCTTGCGTTCCTCCAGCATGCTGAAGGCCTGCGGCGAGGTCACCTCATGGATCAGGTGCAGCCCCATGAGGAGCTGGTACTGCCCCGACGGCAAGCGACCCACCGTGTGGCTGTCAAAGACTTTTTGGTAGAGTGTCTTTCCCATGTTCTCTATGTCCTTTCTTTGACCGATTCCGCGTAGCTCGTAAGACGTTGCGCCAGGCGGGTCCCGAAGCGGGCGAAGGCGTCCAGCCCGGCACTATCGAATCCGCTCCACACCGCACGAATGGCGGCCGCCCGCTCCCGGCGCAAGCCTTCGATGCAGCGCTTTCCCTTGGCGGTCAACTCGTAGCGGCGCTGCCGGCCGTCACGGGCGCCGAGCTGCACCGAGACCAGATCCTTGTGGAGGAGCTGGCGCAGGATCTTGGAAACCGCCGCGGCAGAGCTCTCGCGCTGCCTGGCAAACAGGCTGGGCATGAAATGCTCTCTGGAGATCTCCTCCAGCGCGGCCCACTGCTGGTCGCTGAGGCCCACCGAGCGGGCGAGCTGCTGACGCCGCTCGGCAAACAGGGCGGTCAGGCGCTGCAAGCAGGCGATGGCGGCATGAACGCGGGGGGCCTGCTTAGTTGACATTGGTAGATAGTAAACCGTGGTTAACTAAAACGCAAGTGCTTCTTTTCGTGCCACTGTTTCTTGTGCCTGCGCGTCGCCTCGGATGCTACCCGAAGAAACTCTCGTGCAGGACTTCCGAAAACAGGTTGCACAGGGCATGGAAGACCGCCGCCGGGGCGAGCGAGCCCGTGCGCTGTCGCATCCACCCGAAAGCCAGCGCCGGGACCATCACGGCCAGGCGCGCTGGCTGGAAATCCACCAGGAAATGGCCCAAGCCAAACAGCAGACTGGAGATCAGCAGGGGCCAGCCCACCCTGGCACCCCAAAGGCGCCGTCGCGAGGGCCAGCGTTCTTCCAAGCGCGACATCAGGTAGCCGCGAAAGAAAATCTCCTCGGGTAGCGCGACCACCAGGAGCTGGGAGAGAGCCAGCAGGACAAAGCCGGTGGGCAGCCGCAGGGAGAAGCCCTGCAGGCCCAGCCAGCCCGGACAAATGGGCGAGAGGACATCGCCCACGCGCTGGACCCAAACCGGCGCGCTGCCTGAGCAGAGCAGGCCGTAGTAAAGGAGAAAGCCTCCCAGAAAAAGCGGCCAGGTGCTGCCCAGCGCCAGGGCCAGGACGCGCAGGTTCAGCTTGACCGGCGTGAGGCCAAGACCCGCTGCCCGATAGTCAAAGGGCCGACCGGAGATGCGTGCCGCGTACGAAGGTGCGAGGAGAAAGACCAGGGCAATGGAACCGTGGAGAATCTCATGTACCAAGGACACACTGCGCGCCAACCAGAACAGGCCCGCGGCTAGACCGGTGGCCGCCAGGAAGGTCGCGACGGGCTCAACCAGCCCGGCCTTCGCCCTGGTTATGGTGTCTGTGTCAGGCAATTGCGCCTGCCCATCGCTAGAATGCCCCGGCTGGTCGCGTGGGGAGCCGGCGAG
>PMKP01000463.1:6695-7720 GCA_003157775.1 Myxococcales bacterium
CCTTTGAGGGTTCCCATGTGAATAGTCTCTTTCACCACCGCAAATTGTCGAGTGCTGCCAGCGCGCAGCCGGCCTTGGCGGTGGCGCCGGTGAGCCGGTCAGCGGCACCGATGTCGATGCAGGGCTGCGGCTGACGCAGACTGACCAGCAAACTGCCGAGCTGTCCCTCGATGTCGGTGAGTAGCTTGCGGGTGTGCCGTAACGCCGCCACGGCACGCGGCTTCGTTGACATGGGAACCCTGGGAGGAATCCGACGCCTTTTCCGGGTGATCACTCGTCGTGGTGGCCGCATATTGCGAGTCTGGTTGCGGTCGGGATTATGTCAACTTTCTGTGTGGGTCTTGACCTGGCCCCATCTCAACTATTCCCGCGGATATGATCCTCGTCGTCGCTCAGGTAGGCGAAGGTGCGCACCAGAACCTTGATCTGTTCCCGTTGCGCCGGGGTCAGGTCCACGAACTGGACGCCCATGCCGGGGTTGATGCTGTCGTGTTTGCGCGGGGGGTTGACCCAGATGACCCGTCCTTCGACGTCGAGCTGCGCGCCGCCCGCTGGTTGGAAGCGCAGATTCAGCAAGGTGCCCGGCGGATGGGGGGCACTCGTCTGGATGAAGATTCCCATGGCGGACAGGTCGGTGATGTAGGCGAAAAGGAACGTGTTGTCGCAGCGGTAATCCACTTCCATTGACACCAGGACGCGCTGGTGTTCGCGCCGCTCACGCCCAGTGCGCCGCTCCTGGCTGACCGGCACGACTCGGTTGCGACGATCCTTGATGGGCATCCTACTTGATCTCGATAGTTCCCAGGCGCGCCCGGTCGGCGCCGTCATTGCCGCCGCCCGTGATCTTGAGCCGCTTGCCTTCGCCTCCGGGCCAGAAGCCAACATAGAGGGTGTAGGTTCCCGCAGGCGTAGTCATGAGCGGAACCTCCACGTCATAGGTGTCGCGAATATACTCGCCGGGCAGCCAGTGATCAGTTGCAAACGTGCCGTTGAGCGGGAGGTGGTCTCCGATGACCCGCGGCTCG
>PMKP01000463.1:7739-17784 GCA_003157775.1 Myxococcales bacterium
GGGTCGAACCACTCGTAGCGCGATGGCTCGGTGGCGCCAGGATCGAGCACAGGCTCTGGCGGCCGGGGCGCCATCCAAACATACGGTCTCAGCGGATTGCCGTCCTGCTCACCATCCTCCAGGCGGTTGGTCAGCAAAAGGAAACGCGACGATCGGGCGTCCACCACCGCGTAGGACACCCGCGCAGACTTAAGTGCTGCATCCAGGGTAGCCAGCTCACTGCCCGGCACCAGCGCGAACACTCGTTCCCTCCCCTGCAGAAACTCGACCACCCGGTTCTGCGTGGGCAGATCGGTCATCTCGTGCTTGCTGTAGAAGCGCGCGCCCTCGCCCTCGACCTTATACCGGCCGATGGGCTCGCTGTGCCGGGCCAGGCGCGCATACGATTCCAGCGGCGGCTTGAACGAGAGATCGCCGGAGACCTTGGGCACGATCATGTAGCTCAGGGTCAGGGCGAAAAGCACCGCCACCACCACCGCGGCCTGGATACCCCAGCGGCCGATCTCGACCACGGCTCTCTCGAACCATCGGTGCCAGCGCCGCGCATTCCCCAGGTCGCGCAGGGCCACGCGCCCCAGGGCTCGGCCCCGGGTGGCGAACCCGGTGTAAAGGCCAGCACCAACCAACAGACCGGCAGCGATGAAGAACCAGCCCAGCTTGAGTTTGGCCGGCCATTGCACCTTGTTCAGAGTGTGCACCGAAACCAAGTCCTCGGGTGCCAGCACCAGGTCGCGGGCAATCACCATGGTCCCGGTGGCCACCAGCAGCCCGAGCACAGGCTCGGCGCGGTCGCCCTCCAGCGCCTCATCGAGCAGAGCACCGATGGCCAGCGCTACCGGCGCCAGCGCACAGAAGCGCGCTTCACCGCTCATGAGCACGAGCACGGTGGAAAGGGCGAAGCCGAAGGCCGCGAAGATGAGGAGATAGAGCTGGCCAAACGCCAGGCGATCCCCATCCCGCTCATCGCCCCCGCCTAGGCGGATGAGCGGCCGGCCGAGAGCGAAGATGGCCAGTGCGCTCCAGGGAAATAGGCCAAACCCAAGCTGGCGGATGAGGTAGTCGAAGGTTGCGCTGGTAGCCCCGCTGCGCGGAACCCCGCCGAGCAGCAGGGAGTACTGACCGGCCACGTTGGCCCTGGTCATGGTGAGCACGAGAAGCAGTACCCCGGTGAGTGCGGCCACGAGCAGCGTCACGCCACCCTGCACCCCGGGTGAAAGCAGGCTGGCGCCTAGGCTGGAGCCAGCGGGCAGGTGAGCTCCCAACCCGGGCGCGCTGAGCTTGCTGGCCGCAGGATCACCGGCGGGCCGCGGCCGCAGGCCCCAGCCCGCCAGTATCGCGGCAGTGAACGCCAGGCAAGGCAAGGCCACGCCCAAGAGCGCCCCGCCCGAGAGCAAGCCGATGCCCAGGCCAACACCTGCCACCAACAGATCGAGCCACCGGCGCACGCCGGCGGCCGGCCAGGCGTAGCGGCCGAACCCGCCCATGGCCAACGCCAGCCCGGCCACGAGCGGCATGTCCGAGGTGAGCTGGCGTGCTTCGAGTACGAAGAGGGGCATGGAGCCAAGCGCCAGAGCGCCGAGCAAGGCCGCGCGGCGACGGAACAGGCCCACGCCCGCCCAATACACCGCCAGGATAGCCAAGATGCCGAAGCAGGCATCAGAGATGCGGCCGCCGAACTCGCCCACGCCAAAGATCCGCATGCCGAGCGCATTGCCGGCCAAGTCGAGCGGCGGCTCCGCGGTGAAGCGACGGCTGACCGTCACGTCGAAGAGATTGTTCGAATGGGCAATGTCGCGCGCGCGCTCCGCCAGCTTGAGTTCCCACGGGTCCCAGAACCCGAACGAACCCAGGCGGGGCAGGATCAGCGCAAGCGCGAAGAGCGCCACCCACCAGCCGGGTGGAACCCGGCGCAGTCTTTCCACGAAGCTCATGGCTCTATTTTTTCGGGGCTGACCGTTGCAGCGGCCGCACTCTAGCAGTGAGGCGGGGCAAAGGCTATGCCCTGGTGCTTTCTCCACCCCGCACCAGGCAGGTTTCGCCGTGTCCAAGCACGGCGAGCTGGCCCAAGATGCCACGCTCGGCGCAGATCTGCCTGAGCCAAGCCAGGGGCTGGTCTAGCGGCTCGTAGCCGAGCGGGAAAGATCCATAGCCGACGGGAACCAGCAGCTTGGCCCCGAGATCGGTGAAGGCCTGCACGGCGTCGAGTGGCGACATGTTGTTCTCGCGCAAGGCCGGCGGCTCGTACCCGGCCACCGGCAAGAGCGCCACGTCCGGGTGCAGGCGCCGACCGATCTCCTCGAAGCCCGAAAAATAGGCGGTGCCGCCGGCAAAGTACACGTTGGCTCCGGCTGAGCGCACGATGTACCCGCAAGCGCCGCGCCATGCCCAATCGAAAAGCCCGCGGCCGCCCTCATGCCGCGCAGCCACTGCGGTCACCTCGACGTCTGCAAATTCGAAACTTTGGCCAGGCGCCAACTCGACGACGCGGCCGAAGCCCAGGCCATCCACCAGAGACGAGCACCGGGGCGGGACCAGCACCGCTGCTCGGCCGGCTAGACGCCGCAGGCTGGCCAGGTCCAAGCGATCCCGATGCGCATGCGAGATGAGGATCAAGTTCACGTCGGCCGCATCGTTCGGATGCAGACAAGCCGCCTCGGCACGGCGCAGGCCAAGGAAGAAATCACCGAGATAGGGGTCAGTCAGCACCCGCGCCAGTGGCGTGGTGAGCATGACCGTGGCGTGACCGACAAAGGTGACGGCGATCTGACCCGGACCCGGATGCTCCACCTGCCGCGGCTCGGGCCTGCGCGGGGCGGTCAGGAGTTGGCGGGCAGCGGTGCGCAAGAAACGCAGGGATAGGGCGAGGCCGACCGCCGACTGCCAAGGACTGCGCGGCCGGCGCCGATGCTCATGGTCCAGTTCCTTGGCCCGCTCGATCACGCGGCGTTGCCAGTCGTGGTCCGCTGAAAGGGGCATGGGCATGAATTAGGCCCCGCAAGAGCTTGGCCCGTCAACCGTAGGCGCATGTTCCTGGGAGGAGTAGGCAAACGGCGGCGAAACTCGCGAAGAATGGTAGCGGCATCGGGCACCCACAAGTCGACCAAAAACTCACGAAACGCGAATCTCGGCTCGGAGGGGAACATGAAATGCGCACCGTCAACGTCCAGGCCAAGGATTCTGACTGTCTGCCTCCTCTCCTTCTCTCCCCTGGTGGGCGCAGCCTGCCATCCAGCCAGTGTCGCGGCAAGCGGCGGCGGTAGCGGAAGCGGCAGCGGCGGCAGCGGCGGCACCCACGGCGGCGGTAGCGGCATCATTGGGCCCCTGCCGGACGGCGGGACTTCGACCGGCAGCGGATCGCCCATGACCTGCGACGCGACCAACTACGGAGTCATGTTCACAAAGAGCGAGTGCCCACATGACTGCAGCGGCCACGCGTCGAACACATACATCAGCGGCAAGGTCTACGACCCCGCCGGAAAGCGAACCATCTACGGGGCCGTGGTCTACATCCCGTCGAACCCCAGCCAGGTCGTGGATCCCATGCCGTTTGCCGGCGTCCAGTGTGCGACATGCGCCAATTTCACCTACGCCGGTCCGCCGGTTCCCCAGGCCCACGCCGTGACGGCCCCGGATGGCAGCTTCAAGATCGGCATCGATCCATCTACCGGCACAGACTGGGCCGGGGGAAACCCGGTGCCGGTCGGCAACGACATCCCCCTCGTCATCCAGATCGGAAAGTGGCGGCGCATGGTCTCAATTCCGGTCGTGTCCTGCCAGGACAACCAGGTCGACAAGAGTCTGACCAGCTTGCCAAGCAGCCGCGGTCCCGATGGACAGAACGGACAGGGAAGCCTGCCTAGGATCGCGATCAGCGTGGGCGACGCGGACCGGCTGCAGTGCTTGTTTGCGCGCATGGGAATCGCGGCTTCCGAGTTCACGACTGGTCCGACCGGAACCGGCTCCATCAACCTGTACAAAGACGACACGGCGGACTTCACTGGCACAGTCTCCTGGCCGTCCTCGACGACCCTATGGGACACGGCCGACCATCTCAAGCAATACGACATGATCATGCTTGGGTGCCAGGGCAGCCAAGCGACGGAAAGAAGCAACAAGGACTCGGGCCTCATCACCGACGCCTCGAAGCAGGCCATGGTCGACTACGCCAACGCCGGCGGCAAGATCTTCGCCGAGCACTACCAGCAGGCCTGGTTGGCTTCCTTTCCACCGCTCAAGCTGGATACCCCAACCAAGGCAGGCGTGGCCTGTTTGAAGAAGCCCCTCTGCACAGCGGACATGGCCACGGTCTGCACGGGCAACTCGGACGCCACGGCATCGGATTGCCAGCTCTGTTCTTTCAATTGCACGAACCTGGCCGCTGCACCGTACTACACAGCTTCCGCTCCCTTCGGCGACGTGGCGAACTGGATCACGACCAGCGGCGAGATTGACGCTTCGGGAAGCATCGGCTCTCCGAACACGGGTACGATCAACACCGCGTTCCCGAGCGGCGCGGCTCTTGCCCAATGGCTGACCTTGCAACCTCCATCGCCCGCTGTTGCCACCGCAGACCCGCAGGGAAGCATCACTATCGAAAGTGAGATGAAGCCCGCGGCCACGGCCACGATCAATCCGCCGGCCACGGCCTGGATCTCCATCCCCGGGTATGCCGACTACTTCACCTTCAACACCCCGGTGGGTGCGGCCGATGAAAGCCAGTGCGGTCGGTTCGCGTACACGGATGTCCACGTGGCCAGCGGTCTGGAAAGCGGCCCGTACTACGACCCCAAGCCCTCCGCCAGCCCGAGCGAGTGCCTGAATCACGAGCTCCTGAACCAGGAGAAGGCCATCGAGTTCATGATCTTCGACCTGTCCCATTGCACGATCAGCGACTCGAACAACCTGGGAGGCATCACTATCCAGTAGCTCACGGCCGCGGGCTGGCCAGCGCCTTGCGCCCCAGTTCCTTGCCCAGCACGGCGAGCCGGCACGGACGCGAGAGAGCCCGGCTACAGAATGCCCCGGCAAGACGCCCCCATTCGTGGACGGCCAGATTGCTGCGATTGCGTACACGCAGAACCTCACTCTCGTGACTATCAACGCGAAGCACTTCGAGTGCTTTGTGGGTCTGGAAATTGTCGACTGGACCCGCTAGTCGCGATTCGCAAACCCTTGTATGCTCCGCCGCATGACCAAGCGATTTGTCCCTTGTACGTTCTTCCTGCTTGCTCTGGCCGGCCTCGGCTGCAAGAAGCCAGCCGGAGAGCCGCCCACACAGATTGCACAGCCGGTGGCGGCCCCACCTGCGCCCAGCGCGCCGGCAGAAAAACCGTCGCTGCTCAAGCTCGATGCGTTCAGAGAACCAGCGCCGGCGATGTATCGCGCCAAGTTCACCACCTCGAAGGGCGACTTCGTGATCGAGGTGCAAAGGGACTGGGCCCCGCAGGGCGCAGACCGGTTCTTCAACCTGGTCAAGAACGGCTACTTCAACGACGTTCGCTTCTTCCGCGTCATCAAGAACTTTATGGTGCAGTGGGGCATCCATGGTCAGGGCGAAGTTAATGCGGTCTGGCGCAACGCCAACATCCCTGACGATCCGGTCAAGCAATCGAACAAGCGTGGCTTCATTACTTTTGCCACCGCGGGGCCCAACACCCGGACCACGCAGGTCTTCATTAACTACGCGGACAACGGCCAACTGGACAGGATGGGCTTTGCACCCTTCGGCAAGGTGGCAAGCGGCATGGATGTCGTCGACGGCTTGTTCGGCGACTATGGGGAGGGCGCACCCCAGGGCAGGGGTCCCAACCAGGGCCGCATGCAGACCGAGGGCAACGCCTACCTAGCGCGTGACTTTTCCAAGCTCGATTACATCATCGAAGCGAGCATCGTGCGCTGATCGCGGGCGTTGCGAACCCTCTCGGGGTTCCCATGATCGCGTCGGCGGAGGCGGGCTTTGCCCGCCGGAGCCAGAGCGCGGGAGGGTTTGGGAACCCTTTGAGGGTTCCCATGTGAACAGACACAGACCTTGATCTGGCGAAGCACCGGCCCTTGCGGTGACTCAAGCCGCTTGCTAGCGTCCAGTCATGCTGTCCCGCCTGCCGGTCGTGCTCGGGCTTGCGTCCTTGGCTGTGCTCCCCGCGCTTGCGCTTTCGGGCTGCTCATCCTCGAAGAGGCGCGATCAGTACTACGACAAAGACGCGGGGACGGACTTCCAGATCCCAGACGCCGCCGGCTTCCCCAGCCAGCTCCTGGACGCGGCCGCAGCCGACGGCGCGGCCGAGACAGGTGTGGACCCAGGCGCAGCCGATGTCGCGCCTGACACAGAGGTGGAGGACCTGCCCGCTGACGCGCCGGCGCAGGAGTCTGACTCTGACATCGATTCCTAGCGTGGGGTGCGAATGATGAATGGGCCGTCAGGCGAGCGGGTCACCGAGTG
This sequence comes from Myxococcales bacterium, assembly GCA_003157775.1. Taxonomy (GTDB): domain Bacteria; phylum Myxococcota_A; class Polyangia; order Fen-1088; family Fen-1088; genus Fen-1137. Next base: position 14,179 of record PMKP01000463.1, read on the forward strand.
GGCTGGTGGCTCGCTAGGTGAGCTCATGAGCGTGCTCTCGGCAGCGGCTCTACCGGCCCGCATCCGCGTGTTCGCACCCGGCGGTGGCGGCGCGCAGGCAGGAGAGGTGCACCTCCTTGCCGGCGGCATCAACGACGCCTTTGCGGGCGATCGGCGTGGCCAGGAGGCCGTGTCGGCCTTGCAGCAGGTGGCCGGCGCCCGTTTCATGATCGATACTCGCTTGCCTGACCCGGAGACCGGGTCGCTGGCAAAACCCGGCCCTGGCGAGGGAAATCTGGCCCAACGCCCGCTGGTCGAGATCATGCGCTATTGCGAGGAGTACGTGCTGACCTGCACCCTCGAGGTGTGGCGTGGCGAGGAGCAGGCGCGTATCAGCTACCGGCGTGGTGAGTTGGTCGGAACCACGGTGGGCGGCAGCGACGCTCCCGAACGACTTCCCGAAGTCATGGGCTGGAAGGAGGGGTTCTTCGAGATCGACCTGCCCCTGCCGGTGACGCCGCCTGCGCCCGCGCCCTCCCGGCACAGCACAGGTATGGGGGCGGTCGGGGGTGCTGGCGTGCTGGCGCGGCCGCCCTCTGAAGCGCGCCCGCGTCGCCAGACCGACCCCCTGATTTCTTTTGCCGACATCAAGAAGAGCGCGCCCGCACGGCCCGTGGACGCGCCGGTCCGGCCGACGGGAGAAAGCGTTCCCAAACTGCCGCGGGTCCCGTCCCTGCCCGGGCTAAAATCTCGGTTCGCCGCGCCCGGGGGGAGGCTCCCCACGCTAGCAGCAGGCTTGCGACCGGCCCCGTCCGGGCCGGCCCCTTCCCCGGTGGGCGCGCCGATCCGCGGAGCCTCTCCGTCACCGGCGCCAACCGCTAGCGCGGCGACGCCGGCCCGCACCGCGCAGGCACCGGTCGTGGCGCAGGCCAAGCTGGCGATGCCGGCGGCTCATCGTCAGTCGACAGCGGGCATTTCTGCTGAGAAGGGAGGGACCGCGGTTCCCCCAGCGCCGGCAGCGAGTGCGCGCGCGGTCGCGCCTGCCCCGCCTGCTGTCGTTGCTGGCCCACCCGTGGCGGGCGCGCCAGGCACAGCCCGCCCGCCCCAAGCGCCCTTGCCCTCGGCCCTGACGCCCACGGCCCGGAGACCGGCCACTACCTCGCCGCTTGTTCCAGTCCCGTGGCCCACGGCCAAGCCCTCTGTCGCACAGCCCTCTGCCCGGCCGATGTCGGCTCCGCTTCCCGAGGCCGCTGCCGCGCCCCCAAGCCTGTCGCAAGGCTCGGTGGCGCCTCCGCCTGCTGCGCCAGCTTCCCCTCCAGCCAGCGCGCCCGCGGCGCCAGTTCAGCGCACGACTCCTTTTCCGGCCACGCCGCCTTCCTCCCAAGCGGTATCGGCAGCCGCTAGTGTGGATTCGCCTCCGCGGCTTTCCGAGCCTGCTGCATCGCCATCGCCCCCTGAGATTCGCGGGGCTTCGGCCGCCGCAGCGCACACGGCGCCGTCGCCGGTCGATCACACTTCGGGCGAGATAATGCGTCCCTCGACGCCACCACGCGGAACCGAGGAACGACCCTTTGGAGTCGAGCTATCCGAGGACATGCAAGATCCGGCCGCCTTCGTGGACACCCCGCCACCTCAGAACCAAGTCATTGTGGCGTCCCGGGCGAAGTCCACTCCGACCCCGGTTTCGGAACTCCCGCGGCCGGCGGAGCCGCCGACCGTGCGGATCAAGGGACCCGCTTCCGTCCAGCCCGAGGATCTTGCGGTCGATATCGAGGATACGCGATTTCGGCCGGACAAGCGACGGGCACGGCGCGGGCCGGCCGACTGGCCCCTGCTGGTCCACGTGCTTCTCGGTATCGTCCTGGGTGCGGCCATCGTGGTGGCCTACTCTGCCTACTGCGGCCTACCGTTACCGTTGCCGTAGATTCCCCTTGGCGCTCCGACGCTAGAGCGCTTTACTGGGCTGCCGTGAGCCTGTTCTCACAGATTGCCGATTCATACCGGCGCACAAAGAAGCCCAAAGACATTCTGTGGAATCGTCTGGTGGCGCGGCCGCTGGCTGCAGTCTTGCTGGTGCCGGTTGCCAAGAGTCCCATTACCCCAAACCAGGTCACCTTCATCTCGCTGGCGGTCTTTGTGGCGGCCGCGGCTTTGCTGGTCGGCTTGCCTGGCTACGCCGGCCTTCTCATCGCGGTCGCCGTGCTCGAGCTATCCTATATTCTCGACTGCGTGGATGGCCAGCTTGCTCGGCTGCGCGGGACCACGTCGCCGGTGGGCGCACACCTGGACTTCCTGATGGACGAGCTGAAGGCATTCATGCTGGTGGCGGCCACAGGCGCGCGCCTATGGCGTGCGGAGGCCCGCACCCAGTGGTTGCTTGAGGCGTTGGCCGGACTGGTGGTCGTGGCCTCGGCCATCAGCCTAACCACTTTCGTACGCCGACCCGAGTACCTGCGCGCCACGGGCGCGTCCCGGCCGCAGAGCGCCGGCGACTATGGAGATGGCTTGTACGGGGTCACGGCCGCTCCGCCCCCACCGCGCTCACTTGTGGCCAGGGCGGTGGCCGCCGTGGAATCGCTGGGCCGATTGATCATTCACTACCCCAGCTATCTGGTGTTTGTTGCCGCCGCCAATCGTCTGGATCTCTTCCTGCACGTGTACCTGGCCATCAATGCGGCCTATGCCGCCCGCACGATTTTGGCGATCGTGCGCAAGCTGTGTAGGAAAAGCGCGTGAGCAGCAACAAGGTCATCATCGTAGCCGCGGGCCGCGGCCGGCGTCTGGGCCGCCAAACCGAGGATATTCCCAAGTGCATGGTCCGCGTGGCAGGCCGGCCCGTGCTGCACTGGCAACTGCGCACCTTTGCGGCGGCGGGCCTCTCCGATATCGTGGTTGTGCGCGGCTATCTGGGCGATCGCATCGACGGAGGTCACGCAGCCCTTGCTTTCGTCGACAACTACGACTGGGCTCACAACAACATCCTGGCTTCACTGTTGTGCGCGGCCGATCATCTGCCAGACGGCTTCTTTTTTTCTTACTGTGACATCGTGTACGCGCCGGGAGTGGTGGCGCGTTTGGCCGCGCGCGCGCGTGCCACCGACGCGGCGCCGGTTTCGCTGGTCATCGATCGGCGCTGGTCAGATGCCTATCAGGGCCGCACCTTGCACCCGGTTTCGGAGGCTGAGCTGACCCTGGTCGACGGACTGCGGGTCGTGCGCGTCGGCAAGGGCGCGGTGGCGCGCGAGAGGGCCGTGGGTGAGTTCATCGGCCTCGCCCATTTTTCCGCCGCGGGCGCCGCGGCGCTGCGGGCGGTCTGGGACGCGGCTCTTGCGGCAGGGGGCCTGGGCGCGCCCTTTGGCCTGGCCCCGACGCTGCGCCAGGCCTACCTGACCGATGCTCTCAATGCGCTGGCCGACCAGGGCGTGCGGCTTGAGCCAGTCTTCATCGACGGCCAGTGGCGCGAGATCGACACGCCCCAAGACCTGGCTGCGGCGCAGGCAATCGTCGCCGGCTGGGCCGAACCGGCCGAACCCCACCCAGGTTGATTCCTGTCCGAACCTCCGAACCCCTCCGAACCCCGAACCCCACCCAGGTTGATTTTCGGGAAACCTTTCTCACCGGCTGCCG
>PMKP01000195.1 GCA_003157775.1 Myxococcales bacterium
GTTCGAGCCCATGGGCGGCAGCGCGCCCAAGTACACCGGCAAGAACGTCATCAATCCGCTCGCCACCATCTGCGCCGGCGGCATGATGATGGACACCCTGGGCGAGGCGAAGGTGGCCGAGGCCATCGACAAGGCCGTGCACGACGCCCTGGCGTCCAAGCAGATCAAGAGCCTGGCCGCCGGCAGGATGGGCATGGGCACGCGCGAGGTGGGCGACCTGATCGCGAAGATGGTCAGCTAGCGATCGGGCTGCAAGTCGCGCGCGGCACGCACCTTCGGTGACCCGCTCGCCGATAAGCCTCCTTGGTGGAGGCAGCGGTACGTGTACAGCCTGCGTCTGCCGGCCCGGTCTACACGCGCCGGCAACCGGACAAGACTGCCCTTTATCAGGTGTTGCAGCAGCACCTGCTGACCTTCGAGCGCTCTCAGGAAGCGTCTGGCACCGGCCAGCGAACTGAAGGCGACCTTCGCGGGGCGCGCTGGAGTAGACTGCGCCTTGTGGGCGAAACAGGCTTCTCGGCACGCGAATCAGGCGGTTACGACCCCTCCGCTGGGCCGTCCGGGCATGCGCGAAGGTGCGACAGCGCGACATGGATAGGATTCTCGGACCGGAAATACCCCCATCGATTCCCTTATGCTCGCTTGTGTCGATCGACGTCGAGGGATTCGAGAAGCAGGTGCTTCGAAGCATCGATTTCCGCCTGGCCCGCTTTGCCGGTCGCCGCGCACGAGCACTTCAGTGTCGGAACGCGGTGACTTCGCCCTAGTCGCCCTCGACCTGCAGCGTGGTGGTGATATACAAGTTCGACTGGGTGGTGTGTCGCTCGGCGCCGAAGATATCGAGCGGGTAGTAGCTGCAAAGCTGCATGCCCCAGGCGCCGGCGTGTTCGTCGATGTTCGTTGTCGCTGTCTGGGCGGCATGAACACCGCCGAGGTCAATCGCCAGGTTGCCGTTGATGAAGACCCAGAGATCGTCATCCCCGGTGAAGGAGAAGGACTCGCCGCCGGTATAGAGGAAGGTGGTGCTGATCGCGGTGGTGAACGAGAAGTTGTGGGGATTGCCCGCCGTGTCGGTCCCCTCGTTGCCAAAGCCCGCGCCGTCGATCGGGAAGTAGTTCTGGCCGTTGTGGTTGATCCAGTCGTTGGTGTAGGCCGGGGTTGGCAGGGTCGTGTCCCAGTGGAACACCATCTGCCGTGAGAGGGTGATGCTGGCCGTGGCATCGTCGTGGTACCACTGGAAGAATGCAGCAGCGCCGTGCGTAGACTTTACCGGGGGTGGGAAGTAGTCGGGCGTGCCATCAGTACCAAGCAAAGCCTTCACGATTCCCCGATCATCGCCGCAGCACCAGTTCTGGAAATCGATATGGCCCGCCGGCTCGGCAAGGGGCCCCGGCACGGGCGCATCTCCAGCGAATCGGAAGTCGCGGACGGTGGCGTTGAGCGTGACCACCGGAGTGGGAAGCGGCATCCCGCATGTGCCCCACGCGCCAGCGGTGCAAAGCTGCGTCCCCTGGCTGCACTTGCCGCAGAATTGCGTGATCTGGTCAACTACCCCGTCGCAGTCGTCGTCGAGGCCGTTGCACGTCTCCATGGACGCCGCCTGGTTCTGATTGCACACCAGTGCCCCACCTGAGCACAACTTAGTTCCCGCCGCGCAGACCCCAGCCTTCCCCGTGCTGCACGCCTGCCCGCCGCCAGGGTTTCCCTCGTCCACCTGGCCGTTGCAGTTGTCATCCACACCGTTGCACACCTCAGCCGCGCTAGGGTGCACGGTCGCGTCCCCGTCGTTGCAGTCATTGTTGTTGGCGACGTAGCCCACTGGCACCGTGCAGGCTTGCGTGGTGATCGCGGGGTTGCCGTAGCCGTCACCATCCGTGTCGCGGTAGAAGGTGCTCTTCACGCAAGTCCCGGTACCGGTGCCTGTTCCCGTGCCCGTGACAGTACCAGTGCCGGTGTCGGTGCCGGTAGCGGTGGCTGTTCCCGTTACGGTGCCGGTAGGGGTGGCTGTCCCCGTTCCGGTATCCGTGCCTGTGCCAGTACCGGTGCCCGTTGCGGTACCGACGCTAGCGTCGGGCGACTGGTCGATCGCCGCGTCGGGCGAAGGCTCGGGCGTGGGCTCGACCGGCGGCTCGGGACCCAGCTCAGGGTTGACCCCAGTGCCTCCGGTTGCCGCAGCGCCACCATTTGCCGTGGCGCCTCCGGTTGCGGTGAAACCACCGGTTTGAACAGTCCCACCCATGTTTTCGGCTCCACCAGCGACCGCGGTGCTGGTCGCAGTGCCAGAACCGCCGCCCGCCGAGGTGCCACCAACGCCGGCACTTCCAGCAGTGCCACCGCTGCCGACTCCAGTTGACCCGCCACCGAGAATTGTGGCGCCTGCCGCGGCCCCCGCATCTACGGTGCCGGACGCGCCAGCTAGACCACCGCCAGCTCCGCCTCCACCGCCACCCGCGCCACCGACTGGAACATCCGGCTGCGAGTCAGGGGCATCTGACACCACGGCATCACCTCCGTCGCTGCCCGTCGAGCCTCCGGCGCCGACGGCACTGTCACCCGTGTCGCGGACCGGAACATCCGGCTGCGAGCCAGGGGCGTCTGACATCCCAGCGTCAGCCGCCACAACTCCCGCTGTGCCATCTGTGGCCAGCTGTCCCCCAGCATCCTCCGTCGTGCCGCCGCCCGTGTCGCCTGGTTTGGCGCCAGAGTCCGCGTCACCGCTGCCTGTACTCCAGCGTTCGACCGAGGCATCCTTGAATTCGCCGGAACCTCCTCCACAACCGCAAAGCACAAGTGCAACCGCCAGAGTGGTGCCAGACGGTGATCGAAAGTGCCACATCGTGACTCTCCTTTGCAGCGACATTTCAGGAACATAGGTTGAACAAGTGCGTACCTTCGCGTGCGTCACCAAGCGTCATGTCAGGCGCAAGGAGGAATGTCCCCATTCCTGCCAAGTAGAAATGTCCCCTTGGGTCCTGGGGCGAAGATACCACGGCGGGGGTCGGGACGACGTGGTCCCGCTGTCCGTTGGACTTTGGGCGGCGGGTGCGGAGCTGGCCGATCAGCGGGCCCCACCAGGCCGCAGGCCGGCGGAGCCGGCGACGCTGGGTTGACGGTCCTCGCCGCCCCGACTGAGCTCGGCTTGGGTCTTGAGTGCCAAGAGCTCGCGGTCGCACTTCCGCTGCTTTCTGATGTCGTTGCACTTCTTGCGCCGCGCTTTCTGTTCGGCGGTGAATTTCGCAAAGAAATCGGCCAGCGCGGGGTCGCACCCAGCACGAGAGTCTCTGGGCTGGGCACGATCAGAAACGTCAGCCGCCGAAAGTGCACGACCAGGTTGCGGGTCATGGTCAACTTCTGGGGAGCAGTCCAGCGACAACTGGCTGAACTGAGTGGCGCCTCGGCGGGGCGCAGATGCGGTGGACTGCATCGGGTGCTCGGAACGAGCCTCTCAGGATGTTCTGCCGGCGGTCAGATCCGCCTCGCGGCCACGCCGTGGCCGGCCGCTGGCGTGGCGGTCTGCGGCGGGAGGGTTCCCCGACGCAGAAGAACCCCGTTCAAATCGCTTACGGTCTCAGTCTCTTCGCCCATCATTGGCCGCCCTTTTTCAGTGTGCCGCTTCTGTCACTCGCACCGCGCACGGCCCCGGCATCTATTGATATAGGGGGGAGCAGGCTTGGTCAGCCCTGGCGCAGGTCAAGCACTTCATTGCCAGCACGGTTCCCGCGGGCGCCTGCGTTCCGGATGGGCGCAAGGCAGTGATTCTTTGGTGATTGTACGCGTCCGGGCAGCCCGAGACTGGATCTGGGTCGTAGTAGAGGTACCAGCAAGGCCGAGCGCTGTCGGGCACCACGTCTAGTTGGGCACTTGTCGGACTTGTAGTTGTCGGGTCGAAAGGCAGCCCCGAAGTAGGATCCCTGCACTCGGGGAGGGGATTCTCGATGTAGCTGCTCGCAAGGCAACCATTCGTGCCCGGGCTGTCGCACGGGATCTTGTCCGTAACCTGGCATTCAGGCTGGATGGGACCGCCGCTGATGGGATTCGGCTGTGTGTCGATCAACGGGTATTGGACACAGCCGGGCTTCAACACCTGAGCGATCGCGTTTGCGATCGCGCTCATCGCAGTTGTGAAGTCCGCGTTGCACAGGCTGAAGGTGTTCTGCACAGGATTGCCATTCAGGTCGGTCTTCTGGAAGGCATCAAGGAACTTCTTCAGGCGAAGACCACCATAGGCCCTGTAGATGTTGCCATCAGCGGACGTGATCGTGGGAACCGTGCAAATCGGCATGTAGTCCCAATAGGTGTTCTGCGGGACCGGAAGCGAGGTGGTATCTATGCCAATCTGGTATTGGTCACTGATTGTGACACCGGCCAAGGCGGCGTCCGGGGGCCACCCGATGATGCCTGATACGAGAATCTGGTCGGGCCTTTTCTGGACGGAGACATGATTGCCGCTTGCGTAGACATAATTGCCGTTCGCGTCGACGGCCCAGGCGGTTATCCCGTTGACGCTATTGATCATGTCCTGGACTATTATGAGCGGAAGATAGTGGGAGTCGGTCTTGCCGGTGGCGGGGTTGGGCTGGTCCTTGGCATCGCAGTTGGCAAAAGCGGTTGTGAAGCCAACGTTGGGCGCCGGGAGGGGGTTGGGCGGCTGGTAGCCTATCGACGGGTTGTCGTAGCCGGGAATTGGCTGGCCGTTGCACACATGGCCGCGTGCCGCGCATCGCAGGCTGGCGGTTTCGGTCGGAACTTGTTGGGTCTCCAGAAACATCCCATCGTTGACTGTGTCGTCGGGAGCAGCAGAGCAGTCATCCTCGTCGGTCAGGAGAACGATCGCTAGGTAGGCATTTGGCCGCACAAAGCCGATGTTTTCTGGGTTGATCATATTAGGGGTGGCTGTGGGACTATCGGGATAGTCGGCGTTGAGTGCCACGCGAGTCGATTGCAGTTGATGCTCGAACCCGCAGCCACTGGTTCCCACGGCCGTGGCGAGGCAGGAGAAGACGTCCTGGATGTTTCCGTCGTAGTTCATTATCCGCCCGGTCCCGTTCGGATTCGCGATATCCGAGATCCAGCGTTGGCCCGAGTGGAGGCCACACCCGTTGGGTTGCGGGTGACCTCCCTGGTTTGGATCAGCATTGGGCGCGACCGACGCGATCGGATTGTTGGGATCGTTCCCATACAAAAGCCCCCGGTCGCCTAGAACCCTCCTGCAGTTTTGCCCGATGCCTTCCGATCCAGCCCCCATGTCGCTGCTGATCACGCCGATGTGCACGTCAGGCAGGCTCTTGTAGCCACTACCGTCGGGAATCTGCTGCAAGACATTGACCATCTTTCCGAAGTTGGAAGCCAGGCGCGCCTGCTTGGGGTCCATCGACGGAGAGTTGTCGACCATGAACAAGATGTCGACCTCGCGCTCCGGGCTGACCAGAATCGAGAAGTCGGTTTCTTGCTGTGGACTCGGCAGGGGCTCTCCTGCGCTGACAGGGCCGGGAGCCTCCTGGCAGCCCAGACCCTGGTTTTGGGCCGGATCGCAGGTGAGAGGCGTTGATAGCAGGCCCGGATCGAGGAAGTCCTTGCACATGCAAAGTTTCTTGCAGCAGAGCGGGCCGACCACCAAGGGCACGCCACAAGCAAAGCCAGCCATGCAGCGCGTGTCCGTGGGGCTTTTCGGGTCGCGCGTCTCGCCGTTGCAGTCGCTGTCCGTGGTGCACTCGGCAGAGCAGGTGGCACCCGTGCTGACCGCGCGGCTAGACTGCTGCGCCGGCTTGAGACAGAGGTTGCTGGGGCACTCGGCCGCGGCGGGGTTGTACGTGACCTGCGCCACGTCTGCGTCCGCCAGCAAATCACAGGGCCGGCCTATGGCATTGCCGTTGCCCACACTGCCACCGCCGTCTGGATTGCCGCCGCTCCCGCAACCACCAACAAGAAACAGCACGCCAAGCAAGCCCACTAGAACAACACGACAGCTTGTGAACATGGATCACACCTCCGTGAATGAATTTGCGACGTTAACACCAATGCCGATCGGTGCCTAGGGCGATACCACGGGGAACGCCGAACCGATAGAACCTCACCGACGTTCGATAGAACCTCACCGACGTTCAAGTCTGCGACGCCGCGTTGGTGGCGGGGAGTTACCGGCGGGCCTGGCAGTGATCGTCGCGGCACCAGCATTCATCAGTCGGAAGCAGACGTGAGCGACGCTACCTTTGCGCGTCGAGGGCAGACGTCGGTTCTGGCGGGGCGCCGCTGAAGAGCCGGGGAGCCACTGTCAATCAGCTCGGCGGGTCGATCGCGCCCAAATTGGCACACTTCACGCCGGCAAAGCGGCGGAGCACGAGCCGGTGAGGTCTAGCCACGCACGTTCATCTTGCCTAGACTTGCCGCGCAGCCCCATGGAAGTGCTGGGCCTTTGGCCTGAAGGCCCGTGAATTGAGGCGATGCTTTTCGGCCGGCAGCTACAGAATAGGCGGTGGTGAAGGATCGTCGAAGACTTGGTCGCAACATTCAGCGCTGCGACCGCATCCAAGCTAACCAACCCCCCACGCCGGAACGAAGATTGTCCCCCGCCCAACAAGGAGAGCACCATGAGCCGCCATCTGAAATTCCTCGCCCTATCCCCACTGGCTAGCATCGTCATGGTTGCCATTGGTGGCTGTTCTTCAGGAAACAGCAGCAAACTTCCCGTCTACGTCGACTTTCCCGCAACCGATAGCTGCGCAGTGGGACGCACCATGTGCGGTGCGGGGTGCGTGGACGCGTTCAACCACCCACAGAACTGCGGCGTCTGCGGCAATGTTTGCCCTGACGACCAAGCCTGCGTGGGCGGCCACTGCACCGCCACCTGTTCCAAAGATCTCACAATGTGTGGCGATCTGTGTGTGAACCTCAAGACTACGGCCAAACACTGTGGCGCCTGTGGCACGTCCTGTCCCAGCGGTCAGACGTGCTCAAACGGCGCCTGCACGACGGCTTGCCCCGGCAGCACTATTGTCGCGTCCGTGTTCACGAACGAAGGCCCCAGCACCGCGTGCGTAAGTGTGGTGACCGATTCCAACAACTGCGGCACGGTTGGTGTCCTGTGCGCCGATGGAATGGCATGCGCCAACGGACAATGCGCCATATCCTGCATAGCCAGCGCCAATTGCAGCGGCATTTGCTCTGACCTTGCGTCCAATCCCAATCGTTGCGGGACGTGCGCTACGGCCTGCAACCCGGACCAGGTGTGCGTCAACGGCCTTTGCGCAACGGCGTGCAGCCCAGGGTACAGTCAGTGTGGGCGAGGCTGCGCGAACCTGCTTACCGATACTGCCAACTGTGGGACTTGCTTCAACGCGTGCGGCGCCGGCCAGGTCTGCGTGGCTGGCGCGTGCACCGCAACCTGTCCGACGGGGCAGAGCAATTGCGGCGGTACCTGCTCAACCCTCACCAGCGACGAGAACAACTGTGGCGCTTGCGGCAACCTCTGCGCCCCGACGGAGAATTGCATCGGTGGCGTCTGCTATCCCGACTGTGCCTCTTCCGACCTGCTGTGCACCGACCGTTGCGGTTCCCGCGTATCGTTCAGCCAGTGTGGTGCCTGCGGCACGCCCTGCCAGCCTGGTCAAGTGTGCAACGCCGGAACCTGCGATCTCCCATCGGACTGCCCAGTCGGCTACCAGGTTGTAGACGGCGTGTGCGACAACTTCCAGTCAAGTGCGCTCAACTGCGGGGCCCCGGGCAAGGCCTGCCCCGCCGACACGATCTGCCAGAACGGAAAATGTGTCAGCTTCGCCGCGGGTGGTGTCATCGAGGACTGCTCTGGTCGCTCTGCGAACATCGGCGGCGACCAGAACAACTGCGGCGCCTGCGGCCTGGCATGCGCGGGCGGCCAGCAGTGCACCCAAGGCACATGCCTCGATGACTGCGGAATCCTGGTCCAATGTGGCTCGGGGTGCGTCGACTTGCGCACATCATTCCTCAACTGCGGTAGCTGCGGGTTGGCGTGCGCGCCCGGGGAGGCCTGTATCGAGGGAGCGTGTACCGAAATCAGCTCGTTCATCGCCACCATGGACGGCGCCTACGCCAATTGCGGCACGTTCTACGCGGCCATCAAGACAGATCGAACCAACTGCGGCGCTTGCGGCGTGAGCTGTCCTTTGGGCCAGGACTGCATAAACGGCGTGTGCACGGCGACCTGCCCGAACCCCGCGACGACGATGTGCCCGCCTGGCAACTGCCTTGACCTAACCACCGCGACGAACAACTGCGGCGCCTGCGGCGTGATCTGCCAACCCACCGAGCGTTGTGTTGCCGGCGTGTGCACGGCAGACTGCGGCGGGGCCACCAATCTCGAGGTTTGTGGCGGGGCTTGTGTGAACGTGAACACCGACAGCCGGCATTGTGGCGGCTGTTTCAATGCCTGCGCCGTAGGTGAGATGTGTCAAGCAAACGCCTGCGCCGCGACCTGCCTGGCCACGCAGAAGCGCTGTGGCGCTAACTGCGTAAACACCAACACCAGCACCTCGAATTGCGGTGCTTGTGGCCAGAGCTGCGCCACCGGCCAAACGTGCGTCGCCGGCGTTTGCCAGTAGCGCACCTTCCTGTGGGATGCTGGCTACCCTCGGCGTCCACCGAGAATGCCATTGATTGCGCGGCCCCTTTGGTCCTGCCGGATAGGAGACATGTTCGGGGAATACGGATAGAACCATCGGGCTGTTGCTCGTGCAACGCCATGTTGGACATGTGACTACGTTGGTAGCGTGAAACGGCAGTAGGATGATTTGCAGGATGGCAAGCGCAGCCATCAGCCTAGGGATGCGTGAACAAACTTGCGCGGTCGCGATTGTTTTCGGTGCATTCGACGTTCCTTGCCCTGCGCCCCCATGTGACGGTTGTGCGTTCTGGGAATGCTCAAACGGACAATGGGTTCTGAAACATGCCTGTCTCTATGTTTGTAGCTAGCCGATAACGTGGGTGTCCACGGCCGCCTTCAACACCGCGCCCACCGAGTGTCAGCGCATGTGAGGCGGCGGGAGCAAGACCAGAACCAGGTAACGGCGCATACGCCTGCAAGCATCTACCGACACCGTGCCCGCAGCGAGCGGCGGTAAGGAAATCGGGGCACGAGAAGACCCGGCCGCCGCGGGTCGGCGCGGCCGCCGATGTGCCGCCGCGGGTCGGCGAGGCGACTCCGGGTGCTGGCGGAGAGTCTGCAAGGGCCTGTCTCGACCACGAGGCATAGTCGCGCGTCGTTCTGAGTAGGGTGTAAACCTGTGCACTGGCTAGGCCGTCGGCCACGCGCCCCTGTCGTGCCCGTCCTTCCTCTGATAGTTTTGACATGTGGACGCAGGCCATCCCGGAAACGGCGCTCGGTGGGCTTGGGGCGCACTGGTCGTCGCGCCCCTGGTCCTGTTCTTTCCGATCCTATTCGATCGGGTGCCCGACATGCGCGACCTTCCGCGTTTCGTGTGGCCGGCACGGGCCTTGTGGCGAGCAGCCATTCTCGATGGACGGCTGCCGCAGTGGAATCCCCTTGTCGGCCTGGGCACCGCCACGCTGGCCGCGCCCGTGCACGGCACGTTCTATCCGCCGAACCTGCTGCTCCTTGTGGGACCACCGGTGCTGGCCCTGTGCCTGATGTGGCTTGGGCACGTGGTATTGGCTGGTTTGGGTGGCTACGCGCTGGCCAGGCAGCTGGGCTGCCGGGCGCCGGTGGCGGCGGCTTCGGGTGTTGTGTGGCAGCTGGGCGGGTTCGCCACGTCGCTTTGGAGCGCGGGCGAGAAGATCCTGACTTGCGCCTGGGTGCCGTGGGCCGCGCTGGGCTTGGTGCTACTGGCGGAGCGCGAACTACGACGCAGGGTTTTGGCCGGAACCGCGGCGGCCTTTGCCCTCATCGCCCTGGCAGGCGATCCATTCATCTGGCTGCACGCCGCCGTGCTGGGTTTGGCCTTGGGTTGGGCGAAGGGCTCCGAAAGTGAAGGTACCTGGCCAGTCGTCCGCCGGCTGGCGCCGCGAGCCTTGGTTGCGTTGCTCCTGGCCGGCTTGCTGGCCGCGATCTCGCTCGTTCCAGCATTGTATCTGCTCGGCGACTCCGAGCGTTCGGGGGGACTGGCCCTTGAAGCTGCCGAGCGTTGGTCGTTTCTACCCGCACGTGTGATCGAATTCCTGCTGCCGTCGAATAACCCCATCCACGCCGACATGCTCATCACCTCGGCATATCTGGGGCTGGGCGTGGTGTTGTGCGCACCGCTAGCGGGGCGTCGGCGAATCACCATGACCCTGCTGATACTGGCTGCACTGGCCCTGGCTGCGGCCTTTGGTCGGCATACGCTCTTTAACGGTGTTCTGCGCGCCATGTTCCCGCCGCTGAGCTATATGCGCTACCCGGAGAAACACCTTTTGGTCGTGACCGCATGCCTTGGCCTGCTCGGAGCCATGGGCGCGGAGCGCGTGCTGGCGAGCGGCGACACTCGGCACCTGCGCCATTCGCTGACCGCCGCCGCCGGGTTGCTCATCGCCGCTCTGGTTGGCGCGCTGGTTTCGAACGACCCAAGTACGGGCGCCCCGCGGGTGATCCTCATCGGCGGCGCGCTGGCCGGCGTGCTGGTTTTGGCCCGGAGAAAAGCAGCCGCAACGTGGCTGGTGCTCCCACTGGTTGTCATGGATCTTTCTAGCGCCGCCTCCACGCATGTGAACTGGGCCGACGCCCGCCAACTGCGCGAGCCTCCACCGTACCTGGGCGTGCGCGTGGAGGGAGCGCCGCCACCGCGGCTGTACTACACGCCTTCGCTCGACGGATCCCTGGCTACCTTGCCCGACAATCTTGGCAACCCGTGGGGTATCGCCCATCTGCCTGGGTTCGATCCAGGGCGCACTGGCAAGCAGCGGCGGGTTTGGGACGCGATGGTCAATCAGGCCCAACGCGCGGCTGCCCTGTTCGATATCGAGTGGCTGGTGCTTCCGACCGCGCCTGCCGTGCCCGGGCTGCAGACTATCGCTCCGCTCGGCGAGGGCGCCACGCTCTTCCACAGGACGTCGACCGGCCGGACGCGCGTGATGGGAAGGGCGCGCGTCGTAGACGACGCCACGGCAATTGCGCTTCTCCGCTCATCCGGGTTCGCGTCCGAGTCCGAGGCGCTGGTGGCACCCGGCGAGGGTGCGGCCGCGCTCCACGGCTCGGCATGGGGCGCGTGCAACCACGAACTGCACACGCCCGAACACGTGCGCCTGCGCTGTACGGTGGAGGGTGGTCCGGCGCTGCTGGTCCAGTCCGAGGCCTGGAGTCCGGGCTGGCGAGCCACGGTGGATGGCCACCCCGCCACCATCGTGCACGCACAGATCGCCATGCGCGGAATCTACCTTGATCCCGGCGAGCACGTGATCGACCAGCGCTTCCACTCCCCTGGGCTGTGGACTGGCCTCCTGCTCTCGGTCCTGGGCCTGGTTGCGACGCTGGCTCTGGTGCGCCGTTGGCCTTGCGAGCGGCGAGGGCGAGGCAGTAGATGAAGGAACCTCGGTGAGGTCTTTCAGGTCTTTCCGAGCGCTGCGTGATCAGGTAGGGCGGGGATCTCCGGGATTTCCCATCTTCTCTTGCTATGGTGTCTTATTCCTGTCCGTTGCCATCCTTGCTCCTCGGAGGTTCCATGCGCTCGGTATTCCTCGCCGGTGCCCTGGTCGCTGCTACCGCATCTTGTTTTGCCAAAGCTCCTGTCGCCACGCCTGGCACGGGCGGTTCCAGCACCGGCGGCACCACCAGCAATGGCGGTGCGCCAGGGACGGGCGGCAGGGCAAGCACCGGCGGCACCCCGAGCACCGGCGGCACCCCGAGCACCGGCGGCATCACCAGCTCGGGCGGGAGCTCGCAGCCTCCGTCTTCCGTCGACTGCACGGACACTTCGAGCTTCTCCTTCCTGATCAACCAGCAGTACGGCGGCACCTACATTTCCGTCGACAACAACACCAGCAAGAACTACTACATGCAAGCCAACTGGTGGGGCACCCCCTACAGCAACCAGGCCGAGACCCTGAACGGCCTGGGCTTCACGATGTCGAATCCCTCCAATGCGGTGACATCGGTACCCAACAACCCTCTGGGCTTCCCGTCGATCTTCATCGGAGCCTATAGTGGCAAGACCACGAAAGGCAGCAACCTACCCAAACAGGTTTCGGCCCTGACCAGCATCCCAACCATCTTCTCGACCAACGTGGACCAGAAAGGCAGCGCGAGCTACAACGCGACCTACGACGTGTGGTTCGCCCAATCGAGTGCCGGCGTCAGCGGCTCCACGCCTGGCACCGGAGGCGCGTACTTGATGGTATGGCTTTTCAAGCCAAGCGACAAACAGCCTCGTGGCCTCCTCAGGGCCAACGCCGAAACCGTCAACGGCGTTTCAGGAAGGTGGGATGTCTGGTACGACAGCACCAACCCGCCCTGCGTCTCGTACGTGAGCGTCGACGAGGTCGCCTCGCTGCAGTTCGACCTCAATGACTTCATCCGGGATGCCGTGACTAACAGCTATGGCATCACCAACAGCCAATACCTAAGCATCGTCTTCGCCGGTTTCGAGGTCTGGGGCGGCGGCGACGGACTTCAGATCAAGAACTTCTGCGCCAACGTCAACTAGTCGCGTGGGGAGCCCGCCGGCTTCGCCGGCGGCGCACCCTCGTGGGAGGGCATGGGAACCCTTTCAGGGTTCCCATATCAGAGCAGCGAACGCTCAACCCCGAGTCGATCATCTTGACTGCAGAACGAACCCGACGAGAAACGCCAGGCTGACGGCGACCATGAGGGCGTGCACCTGGCGGGCCTTGCCGCGCAGGAGCTTGATGAGCGTATGGCTGATGAAGCCCAGCCCGATTCCGTTGCTGATGCTGTAGGTGAGCGGAATGCACACGATGGTGAGAAAGGCGGGGAAGGATTCTTCCCAGTCGTCCCATTCGATGTTGCGGATGGCGTTCATCATCAGGAATCCCACGAAGATGAGCGCGCCTGCGGTGATGGGATAGACGAAGGCATCGCCCAATCCCGCCGGTGGCAGCACGTCGGGCGGCGCGCGAAAGCCGGAACCCACGAACTGGGAGTAGTGGGCGGCATTCGGCAGGCGATAGCCGCCTCCCACCGTGGCGATGATGGGCGAGAAGAGCGCAGCCACAGCAAAGAGGAGCCCGGTCACGATGACGGTCAGGCCGGTGCGCCCACCCTCTGCCACGCCCGCCGCCGATTCGACGTAGGTGGTGATGGAACTGGCGCCGAACAGGCCGCCCACTGCGGCCGCGCTCGCGTCCACCAGCAGGATGCGCTTCAACCCGGGGACACGGCCTTGGGCATCGACAAACCCGGCTTGTTCTCCCACCGCCACCACTGTGCCCATGGTGTCGAAGAAATCGGACAGCAGCAGGGCAAAGACCGCTGTCAGAAGCGCGGGCGAGAGCATCTGCGCGATGGCCGGCGTGCCGTTCACTGTGGCGAAGGGTGCCCAGAAGGTGGAGAAGTCCATGGGCGCCAGCACGGCCGTGGGCCAGCGCGCGACGCCCAGGAGCAGCGCCGCCAGAGTGGCTGCCAGCAGGCCCCAGAAGATGTCGCCCTTCACGCGCAAGCAGCGGAAGGCCAGGATGGCGCCCAGGCCGATGAGGGTGACCCACAGGTAGCGCTGCGAGAAATCACCCAAGGTCACCAGGGTCACGGGCGCAGGTCGGATCACGCCGCCCTGGTTCAGGCCGATGAAAGTGATGAACAGGCCGATGCCTCCACCGATGGCGCGCTTCAGGCTCATGGGGATGGCGTTCATCACCGACTCGCGCAGCCCGGTGAGCACGAGCACAATGAAGGCCAGCCCCTCCAGCAGAACCGCGGCCATGCCCACCTGCCAGGGCACGTGCGCCTGCTGTGCGCCGATGATCGAGAACGACACCACGGCGTTGAGGCCCATGCCCGAGGCCAGAGCCAGCGGCCGGTTGGTGACCAGGCCCATGGTGATGCACATGACGGCAGCGCCCAGAGCGGTGGCGGTGGCGGCACCGGCAAAGGGCACGCCCGCGGCGGCCAGAATGCCGGGGTTCACGAACACGATGTACGCCATGGTCAGGAACGTGGTGGCGCCAGCCAGGGCTTCGGTGCGCAGGCTGGTGCCCCGCTCGCCTAGCCTGAAGAACCGATCGAGCATCGCGCTGAAGTGTACACCGGTCTGACCCGCTTTCGGCCAGCAGATGCTCCTGTCCTGGGCCACGGTCGTGGCGCACGCGACCTGCCCGGGCTTCCGTTGAGCCAGGGTTCGGTCTAGACTTCGTCCATGCAGACCGCTGGCGGCGGATGGAAAGTGGCTCTTTGCTTGCGCTGGCAGAGGATTCGGCTGGAAGAGTGTTTGGGGAGATGATCATGCCTGAGGCAGAACCCACACCGCCAAGTCCGAAATTGCCGGCGCCGACGCGGTCCGAGGTGGCGGCCTGGATGCTTGTGGGGCTAGCCCTGCTGGCCGTGCTTTGGTTGCACCTTTTGCCTGCACTTCTGGCCGGGCTGTTGGTGTACGAGCTGGTTCACCTCACCGCGCCGCTGTGGCAGCGGCATCTTTCCAACGAACGGGCACGGGTGGTGGCGGTGTCGGCCCTGGCCGTGTTGGTGGTCGGGCTGGTGACGGCCCTGGTGACTTGGCTGGTGGTGTATCTGCGGGGCGAGGGGCACCTGACCCGGCTGCTGCAGAAGATGGCGCAGATCATCAACCAGGCCCGCGCCACTCTGCCCGCTTCAGTGACGGAGAACCTGCCCGACAACGCGGACGAATTGAGGGAGACCGCGGTGCGCTGGTTGGAATCGCACGCTCGCGGCTTGCAGACCGCAGGTGAAGACTTCGGCCGCGCGCTGGCGCACATCCTCATCGGCCTGGTGGTGGGCGGGATAGTTTCCCTCTCGGACGTTCGCCCTCACACCTTCAACCGCCCGCTGGCCCGCGCCCTAGCTGAACGAATTGCCCGTCTGGCCAATGCCTTCCGTCGCATTGTCTTCGCGCAAGTCCGCATCTCGGCGGTGAACACCACGCTGACCGCGCTATTTCTGCTGGTCGGCCTGCGCCTCTTCGGCGTGCACCTGCCACTGGTCAAGACCCTGATCGCTATCACATTCTTGGTCGGCCTCCTGCCGGTGGTGGGCAATCTGGTCTCGAACACCATCATCGTGATCGTCGGGCTCAATCACTCCCTCGGGGCTGCCCTGGCGTGCCTGGGGTTTCTCATCGTTATCCACAAACTCGAGTACTTCCTCAATGCACGCATCGTGGGCAGTCAGATCAGGGCCCGTGCGTGGGAACTGCTCATCGCAATGCTGATCATGGAGTCCGCCTTCGGTCTGCCCGGCATCGTGGCCGCGCCCATCTACTACGCCTACCTGAAGGACGAACTCGCCGCGCGGCAGCTGGTTTGACGGGAAGCATCGCCGCCGCATCAGACACCGCGTTCCTGCTGACACAGTTTCCCAACCACGCCTCCCATGCCCGGGGGAAAAGCCGCAAATCCAGGCTTCCGCAAAAAGTCCCCCTTCCAGCGTCGGTCCGAAAGCGTTGTCGTTGTCACCGGCACATCTTACCCGCGGGCACCCGAGGGGTGCCAGAGAGACCCCACGCGCCGCACTGCCGGGAAATGATGTGCATGCTTGTACTGCCTTGGGGCAGCGCGCCCATGTACACCGGCAAGAACGCGTGGGTGCGCGTTGTGGGCTGAAACGTGGATAGAGCGGCAGCATCGTGGATAATGGCGAACATGAAACCCCATCGCCTGCGTGCCAGATGCCTGTGCGGTCGCTTGCTCCCGGCTTTGGCAGCAGCCCTTGCTTGGATGCCAGGCGCGGCTCATGCCGCCACGCTCACCGCGAGCGACTTCACCCTCTCGGTCTACGCCTCTGGCGGGAGTTCGTCGCTCACTCTCGATTCAAGCAACCTTGGCGGTTTCTTCAATCCGCACGAATGCCTCTGTCCCGACACCATCACGGCTGTGGTGCAGATGACCTCGGCCGGGCAAACCGACGTAGGCAGTTCGACCATCACGGTCAGTTTCTACCTGGGCGCAAACTGTTCCAGCTCCGCTTCATCCGCGTCGTGTGGCTCAGTGGGCAACCAGATAGCACTCACGACATCTCAGTCAGCCCAGGCAACGTTCACTAGCAGCCAGGTGTTCCAATCGGCAGCAGGCAGCGCGACCGTGGACTGCGGGAGCTTGACCGCTGGGTCAACCACCCTGTGGGCGTTCTTCACTCAGGACGGAACGGCGCTTTCCTTCTCTCTTTCCCAGGAGCTTCCGGTGGTCGCGACTACGGTCGCAGCTCCGATTGCCGTCACCGCCCTGCCCTCGAACCATGGCATCCTGGTCGGCTGGACTGCACCGGCGGACACATCCCAGGTCGCCGGATACCAGGTGCTGTGCCTGCCCCGTCCGGCCCAGGCGTCGACGGCAGCCTACGAAAGTTGTGGGCTGGCCAGCAGCGGCACCGATGGCACGGTCATCACCGCGTCTGACGAGACTGAGGTTTGCTCGGCCGAGCTTTCCGCCACGGAGACATCGGTCCGTCTGGCTGGACTGGTCAATGGCACGTCCTACACGGTCGCCGTGATCTCGATCGATCAGAGTGGCGGCGTCAGCCCCCCGTCGCCACAGGCCACGGCGACACCCCAGCCGACCATGGGATTTTTCGACAAGTACCAACAGGACGGCGGAGCGGCCACCGGCTGCGCCCTGTCGCCACGGTCAGGCCGCGCCGGGCTGCTGTGGATCGCCCTGGCTGCCGCCCTGATCGTGGCGTTGGGCCGCGGCCCACGACGCAAATCTCGTCGGGGAACCGCCGGAGCCGGCGTCACGCGCGTGCTGATCTTGCTGCTCGCATTCAGCGCGACCGCTCGCGCGCAGATCTCGCTCGACCACCGCGATGCCGACTGGCCGCAATCGCCGGTGTCGCCCTTGCCACAAACCCCTGATTGGGGTGTCGAGATCGGGGTGTCGCTCTATCGCCCGGCCGTGGACAGCGAGTTCAGCAACTGCGCCCATCCCTTTGCCGAGACCTTCGGGTCCAGCCGCCATCTTCTGTCGGAGGCGGAGGTCGAACGGTACCTGTACCACCGTTTCGGAACCTGGGGTCTGGGCCTGCGCGGCGGCTATTACAAGGTGACCGGGGCGGCCTTCTTGGCCGACGGGACGCGCAGCGGGGACGAGACCGCCCTGAGCCTTATCCCATTCGCGCTGTCGCTGGTGTATAAAGCCGACCGGATTCCCGGCCTCAAGCAGGTGCCGCTGGTCCCGTACCTGAAGACCGGATTGGACGGGGTGGTGTGGACGGCGAGCAACACGGGTGGCAGTGCTTCCCACACCGGGTTCACGCCAGGCTGGCACGCCGCCGCGGGCGTCGCACTCGGGTTGAACTTTCTCGGCATGGGCTCCATCAATCCAGGTGCGCTGGCCGACCCCTGCGCGCTCTTCTTCGAATGGGACTACGCCGCAATCAACGGACTGGGTCTTGACAAGCTATTGCACGTCGGTGACAGCACATGGTTTGCCGGCGTGACCTTCGACCTGTAGGGCCGCCCCAGCCCGAGTACTGCGACGTGATCGTCACCGAGAATCTGTTCGGCGACATCATCATCTGAGAGCGCCTTCCCTTCCTGCCGAGCTTCGCCCGGCGGGAAGAGGATGGCTTGGCAGCGCAAGCCCGTTCGCATCGTGCTCGAGCGTCGATCCGGCGCTATTATTAAAAGACCTGCCGGAAACCGAATGACATGCGGCCCGGCCAACCTGCGGCAATGCCGGGTGCTGGCCGCAATGGGAAGGCCCAGTCAGCGCGCAGGGCGTAGGTATTGAGCTGCGGGATGAGCAGGCGCAGGCCAAAGCCCACGTCGTCGTAGAAGATCAGGCTGCCGGCGTCGGCGGCCGCATCGCCAGCGTCGAAGAAGAGCAGGCCGCCCAGACGCAGGAACGCCAGTTTGAGCGCCATGGTGCGGGCCTCGATGTGGCCGATGAACTCGGCGCCGCAGCCCACGAACTCGCCCACCGGATAGCCCCGCAAGACGGTGTCATAGGCGCGCAGGCCACTATCGCCGTCCACCTGATAATCACTCGGGATGCTTTCATTGCCGCCCGGGCCCGTGTCGCCGCCCACCGCGAAGTAGCGCTTGCGGGTGTTGCGAAAAAGCAGACCCAGGTTGCCCGCAGCCACCACGCGCAGAAAGCCTGCCAGCACCGGCGTGGCCAGGGTGGCCCGACCCTGGACAAGCTGGTCCGTCATCTCGCCACCCACCACCCGAGCCTCCCATGAACCGCCCACGCTTTGCAGACCACCCAAGGCACCATTGGTCAGGCCGACTGATGTCTGAAGAAGGCCTAAATCGCTCTGCGAGCCCACCCAGGAAAACGTCCGACCGGCCTTGAGCGAGAGATAGGGCCCGAGCCGTATGTTCTCGCGAAAATCGAAGGTGTTGAGGTCGCGAAAAGTCCGGTAGC
Source organism: Myxococcales bacterium (assembly GCA_003157775.1). Lineage (GTDB taxonomy): Bacteria > Myxococcota_A > Polyangia > Fen-1088 > Fen-1088 > Fen-1137. The sequence continues at coordinate 18,454 of PMKP01000195.1, forward strand.
GGGGCGTGAACAATTCGTAGCGCAGGAACAGGTCGGAAACACGCTCCGACAAGGGAAAGACCTCGTGGGCGAACTGCGCCCGCTGGGACGAGCCATCGGGATAGGGAAAGTCGGAGGTGAACGACGGCCGCACCAGCGACAGCTCGTGGCCGAAACTCACTCGCTGGATCACCGACGATCTGGGAAACGAGCGGGTCACTGCTTCGCTGGTGTTGACCGTCTTCAGCCGGTAGACCCAAGGCACAGTGGGCACGTCTGGGGACGTTGCGGGCAGCGGATCGCAGGCATTGCGGGGCGTGCCGTCCAGCGGAATCTGGCGCAAGTCCGTGCCAAGGAAGCGGCGGATGACAGCGTCGAAGTGCTGGAAGTCCAGGTAGGCGCCCCAGCGGCGGGCCAGCGACCAGAGCGGATACTCCAGGCGAAAGTGCGACGAGGTACCTTCTTGCGGCCCGGCGCTGATCTGTCCAATCTCGCGTTTCCAGATCCAGTAGAAAGCCGCATCCAGTTTGAGACGCGTTCCCAGAATGTTGGGATCGCTGTAGTAGGGCCCGAAGGCCATCTCGCCTTGGTCCATGATGAACACCGCAGCCAAATACTTGCGCCAACCCAAGAAGTTGTTCTCGGACAGCGAGGCCGTGAAGTAGATGAGCTGGTTTTGCTGGGCTTCGAAATTTTCGTTGAGGCGCAGGCTCCACACGTCGCGGGTCACGATGAGCACTTCGACCATCCCCGGCGTCGCGGACTTGACCGGCAAGACGGCCACCACATTTGAAAGCGACGGATCCTGCAGGTTGCGTGTGGTTTCCTCGACCAGATCCTGGTCGTAGCGGTCGCCGGCCTGCAGCAGCGACTCACGCCGGATGTGGTGCTCGCGCGTGGTGCGGTGGAAAATGTTGGCCCAAACCAGGGGGACGCGTTCGCGCGCCAGGAACACGTCCAGGTTCACCACCTGGACCTTGGCAATGATTTTCCCCTGCGGCGCGGGCTCGATGGTCAGGCCACGCAAAGCGAGCGCGTCGTCCACTGCTTCTCGTTCCAGCTTGCCCAGGTCGGCATAGCCAGCCGCCGCGGCCGAAGCCGGCAGGAGGAGAAGCAAGCACAGCCAGGCGCCGCGCATGAACGGCAATTGTACGCACGAAACCGGTGCCGCCGCTCGCGCCATGTCTTGGACGATCCAACCCACCGATCGGGAAAGCTATGCCGCACCGAGCATGCGCAAAGAAGGTGACAAACCTGGCGCTTCAGGCGACGATTCTGCCCGCAGCCGGGATGAAAGCCGGCGCATCCAGAACTCGCCAGATGTTGGCTACAATAAGGAGGGACTCAATGAACAAGCTCAAAGGAAAACTAGTTGCAGGCTTCGCGGTTGTGGCGTTCTTCGGCGTGCTGGGGTCGGCCCAGGCTCAGACCCCAGCCTATGGCCAGGCCCCAGCCTACGGCCAGGCCCCAGCGCCGGCCTATGGCCAGGCCCCAGCGCCGGCCTATGGCCAAGCTCCAGCCGCGGCTCCGGCCATGCCCCCAATGGAAACGGCCGCGCCACCCGTGATGGCGCCTCCGCCGCCCGTGATGGCGCCTCCGCCGCCCGTGGCGGCTGCCCCGAAACCGACGGTCTCTGATGACATGTCAGGACAGTGGGGGTTCGGCGTGGGCGTCGGCTCTAGCGCGACCACCACCAGCCTCGTCACGATCGACAACATCGCCTACATCCACGTCTGGTTCAACGACAAGTGGTCGCTGTCGCCACAGCTACAGTTCAACCTCACCAAGTTGAAGAACGTCGACACCACCTACTTTTTCGCGCCGCGAGCCCTGCTGCTCTACTCACCCTTGACGGTCGCCTCGACCCGCTTGCTGATCGGCGGTGGACTGGGCCTGTCTTTCGACAAGAGCGTTGCGGGTGTCGATATGACATACGCCATCACGCTCCCGGTGATGGCAGGCGTGGAGCACTTCTTCACCAAATGGTTCGCCATGGGCATCGCAGTGGCGGATGACTTCCTCAGCTTCAGGCACGTCGGCGCGCCGAGTTCGTGGACCTTCAAGGTCGACCTCAGCACACTTGACTACCAGGGCTTCCTGTTCTTCTACACGGACTAGATATTGATCCGGCCGGGTCGCACTGACCGGCGCAACTTAGGGCTCGTCAGAGAATATCNNATCTATTCTCTGACGAGCCCTTACGGGCGGGATCCCTCAGGATCCCGCCTTTTTTTTGACCGACAGAAGGGTCAGAGCGCCTCGACTACGGCCTGACCGGCCTGAATCGTCGTTGCCGCCAGGGCTCCCGGCGGTGACACGTCGGCAGTGAGCACGCCGCGATCAATGGCGCGGGACACGGCGCTCTCGACTGCCGCGGCCTCTTTCTCTAGCCCTAGTGAGTAGCGGAGCAGCATGGCCACGCTCAAAATGGTGGCGTAGGGGTTGGCGATCCCGCGGCCCGCGATGTCGGGTGCGCTGCCATGAATCGGCTCGTACAGGCCGCGTGGACCGTCGCCGAGGGATGCCGAAGGCAGAAGCCCCATGGATCCAGCCAGCACCGAGGCCTCGTCGGTGAGGATATCGCCGAACATGTTCTCGGTCACGATCACGTCGAAGCTGGCCGGCCGCCGCGCCAGGTACATGGAGCAGGCATCGACCAGCACGTGTTCGAGTTGCAGGTCGGGGTATTCCTTGCGCACCAGCTCGTCGGTGACCCGGCGCCACAGGCGTGAGCTTTCGAGAACGTTGGCCTTGTCCACCGATGTCAGTTTCTTGCGCCGGCCGCGCGCCAGCTCGCAGGCGCGGCGGACCACGCGGCGAACCTCGTCGCCGCTGTACGCGCACACATCGCTGGCCCAGTCTGCCTCGCGCTTCTTCTCGCCGAAATAGATGCCGCCGATCAGCTCGCGCACCACCAGCAGATCCACGCCTTTGAGAATTTCGGGCCGGATGGGCGACGCCGCTACCAACTTGGGATGAACGGTGACCGGCCTCAGGTTGGCGTACAAGCCGAGGGCGCTCCGGATGGCAAACAGACCCTGTTCAGGCCGCACGTCGGCCGAGGGATCGTCCCACTTGGGACCGCCCACCGCGCCCAACAGAACCGCGTCGCTCGCGTGCGCCATGGCCAAGGTCTCGGCGGGAATAGGGGTGCCCGTGCGATCGATGGCGATGCCGCCCAGAAGCCCGTCCGTGAGTGTGAAGGTGTGGCCGAACTTCGTGGCGACAGCGCGCAACACCCGGGTTCCCTCGGCGGTGACCTCGGGTCCGATGCCGTCGCCGGCAAGAACCAAAATTGAAGCTTTCATAGGGCGGACGTCTAGCACACCAGGCGGCGGCCTGCTGAGTCCGCGGCGGACTGTCAGTCGTTGATTCCGTCTTTGGCGCTGCGGCGTAGTGCGCGACGAGGTGAATCGATGAGGGAAACGTCGTTGCTAGTGCGGTTGCGTGGTACGCTTCTTGACCATGCACACCAGGCAGTTGACGGCGATCATCGAGCGGGAGGGCGACGGCTATGTGGCCCTGTGCCCGGAGGTGGATGTTGCTAGCCAAGGCACGACGATCGACGAAGCGCGAGCGAACTTGATCGAAGCCCTGGAGCTGTTCTTTGAAACGGCCGACGCTTCGGAAATTCAGAGCCGCATGCACGACGAGGTGTTCGTTACGCGGCTTGAGGTGGCTGTTGGGTAGACTGAAGATCTTCTCGGGCCGGCAGCTCTGCGCCCCTGGCTTGGTTGAAACCACGGAAACCGGGCTCCTGAACCCCCGCGCTGTGGTTTGAACCACGAAGACCTGGCTCCGGCCCCCCTTCCTGCGGGCTCGAAACCACGGAAGCCCGGGTTCCTGCCCCCCTCTGGCGTGGTTCGAACCATGGGAACCGGGCCCCCCTCTGGCGTGGTTTGAAGCCAAGAAACCGGGTTCCTGCCCGCCCTCTCCGTGGTTCAGTGGGCAAGACCAAGGGTTTGCGGCCGGGTGACGGGCTTGCGGCGGCGTCACCGGCTGCCTCAACTATTGTGCTGGCCGGGCGGCCGGGGATGGCGCGGGCGGCGCGGCGGGGGTCTTGCGGCCGCGGCTGTCGGCGGTGTGCTCGGCGGCACGCAGGGCCGAGAAGAGCAGGCGGTCAGTATCGTCATCCAGGCCGACCAGCTCGGCATTGGCGAGAAGCGCGTTGGCCACGCAAACCCAACCCAGGCAGGCGTTGTTGATCTCGGCCGCGCTGGATGACGAAGGCTGACTCAGGCGCGCGCGCCAACGCGGCTGAAATCTCTCTGGGTGTCTGAGCACGAACTCCTTCTCGGGGGTGCGGGCTCACCCAGGAAGACCCTGTCGATACCGGCCCCGCGCAGCCGATCGAGCCAGGCGACTTCGTCCGCCTCCTGCCGCACACGATCCGCCTGTTGATAGTCGATGATGGGCTCCGGATCCCTTGTGATGGGGAGGTAGAAGACCCGGTTCTGCACGTGGGAGCCGAGCAGTGGGTATCGAAGTCCGTTGTGCCCCAAACCATCCCATCCGTAGGATGCGTGACCTCTTCTTCCTATCCGCAATCCGCCGCGCCAACCCAAACCCCGTCCCGACTACCCGGACCCGGAGGCATGGCACCACTCCCGCGCGCTACGCCACCAGGACCTGCAGGGCCATCGTGGTATACTAGCGGATACGGATGCCGCGCAATACGGAAGTTCTCAATCGTGTCCAGGCCCTCGAGGATGAGGTGCGTATCATCAGACAGGTTCTTCCGCCGAAAGCACGCCTTGCCCTTGCCTTGGCGCACACGCGGTCGCGCGCCAAGGGTGTCAGTTCGCGCGCGATCGCTTCCGCT
>PMKP01000046.1:0-2881 GCA_003157775.1 Myxococcales bacterium
GATGTTGGTGTCGAAGCGAGCGAAGGCGGTCTTGTCGATGAGCACGGGCGTGATCAGGTCAGTGGCAGGCAAAGGATTGGGCAATGGAAGCAGTCGTTGCTTTTCCTCGACCAAGCAATCGGCGATTGTGCGTTGGGGAAAATTGGGGTGATGCAGCCGATGCGCGATGGTGTCGATGAAAGTCAGCAAGTCGCAATTGCCTTGCTCGATGCTGTGAATCTCGCGACCGGCGAGAAAGCGGTCGCGCAAGAAACGGATTTTGCGTTCCACGCGGCCTTTCTCGTTGCCCCGGTAGGGAGCGCACAGGCGCAATTGGACGTGCATGGCGCTGCCGAGGTCGAGGAGCAAAGGATGAAAGCGAGCCACGTCACCGTGCCGCTCAAGTACGACGATTTTGGGATTGTCGAAAAGCCACTGGCGGGTGCAGCCGGCGAAGAAAGCAGCCGCGCGTGCCAGCGAGCGCAGGAGCGAGTGCACGGTGGTGTCGAAACAGAATTCACCCCACATGGCGCGCGACCATGCCAGCACCATGACGAAGAGCCAGAGTGTGCGGCTGCCCCCGCCAGGAACCGGAATCTGCCCGACATGGGCCCAGTCGACTTGAGCCTGCTCACCGATGAGCGGGTCGAGGCGCAGAAAGGCTTCGCGGTTGGGCGTTGGCCGCACCATCGCGACAAAGCGACGCAGGGTGCGCTCGCTGCCGAGATAGCCGCGATCTCGGAGCATGTCGAAAAGTCTCGTCGAACACAGGCGCGGGTATTTCAGTAGTGTCTCTTTGATGAATCCGTCGTAGGGCGCAACCAACAGTGGCGTCCGCTCCGGGCGCGGCTGTGCCGGGAGCAGCCCAAGGACGCGCCTCACGACATCGTGATGCACGCCAAGCTGGGCGGCAATCGTGCCTACTTTCCAGTGCTCGACGGCAAACAGTCGCGCGATCTCTGCCTCGACCTCGGCAGCCACGGTCACGGGCGCCCTCCGGGGATGAGGCTGAGCTGGCGCAAGTCACGAAATTCACCGACACCCGCGAGTCTCTTGCCGCGCCGGCGGGGCTTGGCCCGGCTGGCTTGAATTTTAGCTCCAGGATTTTTCAGCTGCCAACATGCCCACCCCCCCTGGTACTCGCGACCCAGGTTCATGGGGCCGGCACCATTTCGTGGGAAGATAGCTAACTCGGCCCACGACACTCAATCCTCGCACCAAATCGGTTCAGCACCGCGCCGGTCCCTGACCCGACTGCTCCACTTGACCTTCGTCGGACCAGGGAGTCAAGATGCGAAGCTATGGGCATCTTGCGGATTACTTGTGCAGGTCGAATTCGGGTATTGCTCTCATCCGTCACGCTGCTGTTCACCGCCTCGCTTGCGTCGCCGTCCAAGGCACAGTCAAGTTCTGAGGGCCAGCCCGATGGGACTGCACAAACCAGGCAAAGGAGCAACCCAGCTTCCAGCCCGAGAAATCAGGTTTCGGCAACGGTGACGCCATCGGCACCTGCGCGTGACGCAGGGACGGTAGCCAGCACCAGTCCTGAACAGCACAAGCCATCGACACCCCCCCTGTCGCCCATTCCAGGGTATGTAGCCGGCAAGCCAGAAGGAGGGCGACCGTCACCCCCTAGTTTCTCCTCGACTTCGCCATCGGTAGCCGTTTCCCGATCCGCCCCTATACCCGCCGCCTCGCTTTTCGAGAAGCTAACCACTGCCATAGCTGGCGGAAGCGTTGCCGAGTGTATTGCGGCATTGGACGCAGGGGCAGGCCTTTCTGAGGAACCGTTAGGCCGGGTAAGTCCTTTACGCCTGGCGGTAGCCTATGGTCAGTACGAAATAGCAGAACTGCTCTTGGCTAGAGGCGCGAGTGCTAGAGCGGTCAGCACAATGAGCGGTCGAACGCCCCTGCACGACGTGGGCGGTCATTTTGAGCCCCACGTTCGCGAGTTCAGGCACCGAATAGCGGGAGGCAAAGGTCCAGCGGTGAGCGTAGTCTTCGTTGGGGATGGCATCCTGGTGCGGCCCGAGAACCCGGCACCCATGGTGCGTCTCCTCATCGACCACGGCGCGGATGTGGATGCCCCGGATAGGAAAGGACTCACTCCACTCATGCTCGCTGCAGGCCTGTGCAGCGAGCCAGCGGCGAAGGCCCTGCTCGACAGCGGAGCAAAGGTCGACGCACTCGACTCAACCGGCGCCACGCCGCTCCACCATGCGGCTGGCGAACACTTCGGCGTCGACTGTGCCAACGTAGTCTCGCTTCTGCTTGGTTCTGGTGCCAATCCGAGCCTTCAAGACGAACACGGGAATTCGCCACTCGACATAGCACTGCACTTCGGGCATGAGCAGTCGGCCGAGATGATTCGTTCCCCTGTTTACGCTGGACGGCGAGTCCCCGGTCATCAACACTGGCAACACTTTTCCACCGGCCCCGCCGACTTCACGGTTGGCATCAACGACACCCCCGCCGACTCCTGGTGGCGGGCGCGGAAGGCCGACACGGTAGAGACGTACGAGCAATACATAGTGAACTATCCGGAAGCCGAGAAATACGTTCGGCTGGCGAAGGTTCGGCTCGAAAGGAAGGCCCGCGAGGGCGCTGCTCTGCTCAAGACTTGCCACGACGGACACTTGGCGGCCTGCACCCGCCTCGGAGTGTGGTACAGGGACGGCACCGGGATGCCGAAGGACCTCGCTCGGGCCGCAACGCTGTTCAAACAAGCGTGCGATGGTGGCGACCTGCCTGGCTGTGCCAATCTGCGGGCGGCATCGCCGTGACGGCGATGGTGATGTGCACATCGGGATGGGGCTGTGGGCGCAATAGCAACTCGAAGACTGGCACTGAGTATAGGGATAGTTTGTGCGTGTAGCACGAATTTCGATCTTTTCGCCGCGAC
>PMKP01000046.1:2894-3139 GCA_003157775.1 Myxococcales bacterium
TTGGCTTTTACACTTTTCCGCGACCTTCACAAGGTCGGTGGCAGCGTCGCCAACCATGTTGCCTCTCCACCCGCCGACATACCCAGCCCCCTGGTACTCACGACCCAGGATCATAAGGTCGGCACCATTTCGTTCGCCGATAGCTAACTCGGGTTACGGCCCTCAATTTCTTGCACCAAATGGTCTCTGCACACCACCGCGCCGGCCCCCGACCCTACTGGTCCGGGCCCCTGCAAAGCAACTCA
>PMKP01000029.1 GCA_003157775.1 Myxococcales bacterium
ATCGTCACGCGCCTCGCTGATCATGGCATCTCCTTCCGAGCCGGGGAGGAGGTCGAGGTCTACCGGCGCAAGAAGCAGATGGAGCTGTTCCGCCTGCCTGATGACGTCCAAATCGATGTCGAGGATTTCAACCGCCAGGTCATCACCGAGAACTTCAACCGCGCTATCTCGGTCGAGCTGGCCAAGCACATCGACCCCAGCCTGCCCGGCAAGACCATCGTCTTCTGCGTGAACCGGGACCACGCTGACCTGTTCGTGATGACATACAAGGAAGCCCTGGTCGCCCAGTACGGCGAGGTGGACGACGACACGGTCGTGCGTATCACCGGTGACATCGACAAGCCCCTGCAGGCCATTCGCCGCTTTCGCAACGAACCGCACCCCAAGGTGGCGGTCACGGTCGACCTGCTCACCACCGGCATCGACGTGCCCAGCATCTGCAACCTGGTCTTCATCCGCCGGGTGCGCAGCCGCATCCTGTACGAGCAGATGCTCGGCCGCGCCACCCGCCTGTGCCCCGAGATCAACAAGGAGTACTTCCGCATCTTCGATTGCGTGGACCTGTACCAGGCCCTGTCCCAGCACACGGACATGAAGCCTGTAGTCCAGAACGTGGCCGTGAGTTTCGCTCAACTCGTGCAAGAACTCGGCACCGTCACCGACGAAGAGGCACGCGAGGGCTTGCTCGACCAGATTCTGGCCAAGCTGCAGGTCAAGGCCCGCAAGATTAAGGATGCCCGGCTTGATGATTTCACCGCCGCCGCCGGTGGTCTGAGCCCACGCGATCTGGCTGAAAAGCTTCGGCATGGAACGCCCGCAGAAGCAGCCGCGTGGTTCGGTCGCCACACAGGCGTGCTGGATATTCTCGATACCCCTGTAACCGGTGACGGACCACCGGTGCTGGTCTCACATCACCCAGACGAGGTGAAGCTGGTCGAGCGCGGCTACGGCAAAGCCACCAAGCCGGCCGACTTCCTGGCCTCGTTCCGACAGTTTCTGGCCACCCACCGAAACGAGATTCCTGCCCTTCTGGTTGTCACCCAGCGTCCGCGTGACCTGACCCGAAAACAGCTCAGGGAGATCAAGCTGGCCCTGGACCAGGCCGGCTATCCCGAGGCCGCCCTGCGCACCGCCGTGCGGGAGCTATCCAACAAGGACGTCGCCGCGTCCATCATCGGCTATATCCGCCAGCAGGCCTTGGGTGAGCCTCTGGTCCCGTACTCGGAGCGGGTCGCCAGGGCCATGCACAAGATCTTGTCCAGCCGACCAGTGGACCGACGTGCAGCGGAAATGGCTTGAGCGCATCGAAAAGCAGCTCCTTGCCGAGGTTGTCGTGGACCGGCAGGCGCTGGACAGTGAGCAGTTCCGCGAAGCTGGTGGGGGATTCGCACGCCTAGACAAGGTCTTCGGTGGCGAGTTGACGCGCATACTGGGCGACATCAATGAAGCCCTCTGGGAGCAGGCTGGCTGATCGGCTGCTTCCCGCCCGCTGACTGGGCTACAGTGGTCAGTACATGCCCTCGACCCAAGAGATCGTTGCCCGCCTTTGGAGCCTGTGCCACGTCCTGCGCGACGACGGCATCACGTATCACGAGTACGTCACCGAGCTGACGTACCTGCTGTTTCTGAAGATGGCCAAGGAGACCGAGACCGAAACCCAGCTTCCGTCCGGGAATCGGTGGAGTGACCTTGAACGCAAGCAGGGCGTCGAGCAGCTCGACTTCTACCGCCAGATGCTCATCCACCTGGGCAGCCACGGCTCGCGGCGTGTGCAGAACATTTTCAGCGGTGCCAGCACCTCTTTGCGCCAGCCCAAGAACCTGGCCAAGCTGGTCGAAGACATCGACCATATCGACTGGTACAGCGCCCGGCACGAGGGTCTGGGCGACATGTACGAGGGTTTGCTGGAGAAGAACGCCAACGAGACCAAGTCGGGCGCTGGCCAGTACTTCACGCCCCGACCGCTTATCGATTCCATCGTGGCCGTGGTCAAGCCCCAACCTGGCGAGAGCATCCAGGACCCTGCCTGCGGCACCGGCGGCTTCATCATCCAGGCCGACCGCTTCATCAAGGCCAACACCGACGGGCTGTTCGACCTCAAGGAGAAGCAGCAGAAGTTCCAGCGCCGGGAGGCGTATATCGGTGTCGAATTGGTGCCAGACGTGCAGCGCCTGTGCCTGATGAACCTGATGCTGCATGGGATCGAATCCGACATCGTTCTCGGCGACACGCTGTCGCCCATCGGCTCTGGCCTGCCCAAGGCGAACGTCATCCTGACCAATCCGCCGTTCGGGACCAAGAAAGGCGGCGGTCTGCCCTCGCGTGACGACTTCACGTTCTCCACATCGAACAAGCAGCTCGCATTTCTGGAGCACGTCTACCGGGGTCTGCTCCCAGGCGGCCGGGCTGCCATCGTGCTGCCGGACAATGTGCTATTCGAGGACAAGGTGGGCCGTCAGATTCGGGCCGACCTGATGGAAAAGTGCGATCTGCACACCATTCTCCGCCTGCCCACCGGCATCTTCTACGCGCAGGGTGTAAAGACCAACGTGCTGTTCTTCACCCGTGGCGAGGGGGATAAGGGCAATACCAAGGCCGTCTGGATCTACGACATGCGCACCAACGCCGATGCGTTCGGCAAGCGCACACCCCTCGGTCGCGAGCACTTCACCGAGTTCGAGAAGTGCTTTGGCTCGGACCCGCTGGGCAAGGCGAAGCGCAAGGACCATGGCGAGACCGGCCACTTCCGGCAGTTCACCCGTGAAGAGATCGTCAAGCGCGGCGACAACCTGGACATCACCTGGCTGAAGGACGACAGCCTGGGCAACACCGACGACCTGCCCGAACCCGGGGAGATTGCGGCCAAGATCGTTGGGAAGTTACAGACGGCGACAGAAGAGATGGAAGCGCTGCGAGTCGACCTGGGGGCGGACGAGTGAACCATCTTCCGCCCGGCTGGAGCCAACGTCCGCTCTCGGAAGTGGCCGAGGCGTGCCTTGGCAAGATGCTCGACCGGGCAAAGAACACCTCCGGCCGCAAGCTGCCCTATCTACGCAATATCAATGTGCGCTGGTTTGGCGTCGACACGTCGGACCTTGAGGAGATGTTCTTCGACGTGCGGGAGATGGAGCGCTACGGTCTTTGTGCCGACGATGTCCTTGTCTGCGAGGGTGGAGAGCCGGGGCGCGCAGCGGTGTGGGACGGCCGCGCTTCGGCGATGAAGTTCCAGAAAGCGATTCATCGTGTCCGCCCTTCGAAAGCGTTGTTGCCGCAGTGGCTCGTGTATCACCTCAAGGCAGACGCGGACCGTGGCGCTCTTGAACCCTCGTTCACTGGCACGACCATCAAGCACTTCACCGGTACGTCCCTGGCCAAGTACGAGATTCCGCTTCCGCCCATCGCCGAGCAGCGTCGCATCGTCGCCAAGATCGAGTCCCTGTTCGCCCGCAGCCGCCGAGCCAAGGAAGTCCTGGTCGCCATTCCCCCGCTCCTCGACCAGCTTCGCCAGTCCCTCTTCGTCGTTGCACTTCGAGGGGACCTGACCAGTGATTTGCGGAAGAGAAGCAGCGCGAGCGCGAGCGCCAAAGCTGGCACAGCTGGCTTCTGGGAAATCCCCGCCGGTTGGAACTGGGTGCGGGTCGACCAGGCAGGTGAGGTCCAGCTTGGCCGCCAGCGGTCACCCAAGGACCATTCTGGGCCGCACATGCATCCCTATCTGCGCGTCGCGAACGTTTTCGAGGATCGAATTGACACTGGGGACGTGATGGCGATGAACTTTTCGCCGGAAGAGTTCAAACGGTTCAGACTGGAATCCGGCGACGTTCTCCTGAACGAAGGACAGAGCCTGGACCTTGTTGGCCGGCCCGCTATCTATCGGGGCGAGGTACCCGGAGCCTGCTTCCAGAACACGCTGGTGCGCTTTCGGGCGACCGCCCGAGTGCTTCCCGAGTTCGCCCTGCTCGTCTTCCGCGCCTATCTTCAGACCGGCAGGTTCAGTAGGATAGCCAGCTGGACGACAAACATTGCGCACCTCGGGGCAGGACGTCTTGCAGCCATGCCCTTTCCTCTGCCGCCCCCCGCCGAACAGGAGGAGATCGTTTTGCGGACGACGAAACGTCTTGCCTCCATCGCGACCATTGGCGACGCAATCTCTGGTGCCCAGGCTGACCTCGCCTCATTGCAGTCGTCCATCCTAGCCAAAGCCTTTCGCGGCGAGCTGGCGCCCCAAGACCCCAACGATGAACCAGCGTTCACTCTGCTTGAGCGTCTGCGTGCCGCCAAGACGGCCGCCAGTGTGAAACCCTCGTCCCCAGCCGGCGCTAGAATCCCCGGTCGACAGAAGGTCCGCGCCGCCCGCTCGTAGCCAGCCATGAAATCGATCTCGCTCGCCGAACTCACGCAGCTCAAAGAAGGCTTCGACCTTGAGGCCAAGCAAGCGACTGGCCGGGAGGGCCGGGGCGAGCTGCCGGTTTCCTTCTTCGAGTCCTACTCGGCCATGGCGAACACGGACGGTGGGGTCGTCTTGCTTGGCGTGAAGGAGAAGGGCCATGTCTTCGAAGTCATCGGCGTGCCAGACGTAGAGCGTGTGCATCGTGCGTTGTGGGATGGGCTGAACAACCGCGAGCGGGTCAGCGCGAACCTATTGTCAAACGCCTCCGTCGAGTTGTTGAAGATCGAAGGCAAGAACGTCATCGAGGTTCGGGTGCCAAGGGCTACCCGGCAGCAGCGCCCAGTCTTCGTCGGCAAGAACCCGCTTGGCGGCACCTTCATCCGAAACCACGAAGGCGACTACCGCTGTCCGGACGAGGTGGTCACGCGGATGCTGGCTGACAAGGTCGAGGAATCGCGTGACTCACGCATCCTCTACCACCACGACTTCGACGATCTTGATGTGACCTCGTTCTCGCGCTACCGCAATCACTTCAAGTCCAAGAAACCCGACCACCCATGGAACGGCGAGGATGACCGCGAGTTCCTGCGCCTCATTGGGGGCTGGCGACGCGAACGCGAAACCAAGAAAGCTGGACTGACGGCTGCGGGCCTGCTGATGTTCGGTCGCTACCCCGAGATCCGCGAGGTTTTCCCCTTCTTCATGCTCGACTATCAGGAGCGACCCGAGGCCCGCGCAGATAGTCGCTGGGTGGACCGAGTAACGCCGGACGGTACGTGGTCGGGCAACCTGTTCGACTTTTACCAGATTGTGATTCAGCGCCTGGTTCGCGACCTGAAGGTTCCGTTCCGCCTGACCGGCGACACACGCGTCGATGAATCGCCAGTTCACGAGGCGCTTCGTGAGGCGCTGGTGAATACCCTGATCCACGCGGACTACTCGGGGCGGGCGTCCGTGCTGGTGGTCAAGCGGCCGGACATGTTTGGGTTCCGCAATCCCGGTACGCTGCGGCTGCCGGTCGAGCTGGCAATCCAAGGTGGCCACACCGATTGTCGCAACCGCTTGCTGCAAGGGATGTTTCGACACGTGGGACTGGGGGAGCAGGCGGGGTCTGGCCTGGTCAGGATCTACTCGGCCTGGCGCCAGCAGCACTGGCGGGCTCCCGAGCTTGAAGAGCGCGTCTTTCCGCTTGAGCAGACGCTGTGCCAGATGCGCACGGTGAGTCTGCTGCCGCCAGAGGTGGTAGCCGAGATGGAGCAACGCTTTGGCGCGACCTTCAGCCATCTGACCGAAGTCCAGAAGCTGGCCCTGACGACGGTCGCCGTGGAGGGCAAGGTCACGCATGGGCGGCTTCACGAGATGACGTCTGCCCATCCCCGTGACGTCACGTTGGCCCTCGCGTCGCTGGTGCAGCGACGGATGCTGGAGAGTTCAGGGGCCCACAAAGCGACCTGCTACTTCTTCCCAGATGAGCCCCCGGCCGAGGAGCCTGGTCTTGCGTTCTTGGGCGCCTCGGCCACGCCGCAGGTCGCACCAGCAGGTGATACGCCGCCTGGTGCTGGGAATGACGCGACCAGCTCCGAGCACAGCAGGCCCAGCTCCGAGCACAATGGCCTAAGCTCCGAGCACAACGGCCTAAGCTCCGAGCACAACGACTCCGTGCTTAGCGCAGAGGCCAGCGCGCTGGAGGCCATCGCCGCCCCACTCCAGCAGAAGCGACGCGTCTCGCCCGATGTGATGCGAGCGACGCTGCTGCGCCTCTGCCAAGGCCGTTCCCTCACCCTGGCCCAACTCGCCAAGCTCACCGGTCGCTCACCGACCACCCTGCGCACCCACTACCTGTCCGCGCTGGTCGAAGAAGGAAAGATGGCCCTCCGCTACCCCGGCAACCCCACGCACCCAGACCAGGGATACACGACGGCGGAGAAGCCGCCGGCAGAGTAGGTGACCCCATGAGCGCCAGCCTTGAAGAATTTCAGCAGTCTCAGCAGCTGCTGGTCGCAGGAAATCCTAGAGGCGCTCTGGTCGCAGCTAGACGGGCCTCGCGTCGAGACGCCAGTCCCCAAGCCAAGGCGGCGCTTGCTGCCATCCTGATCGACGCCTCAGAGTTGCTCGGAATGCCCTCACTGGCCCGAGAGGGGCGAGAAATACTCCTCTCCCTGGAAGCCAAATGGCCGCCAAGTGCTCTCGGCCACGTTCACTACAACGTCGGAAACGCCTACGCTACCATCGGCAAGTTTGAGAGGGGTGTTGGGCCTGGGACACGGGCAAGCTTGGCAGAAGCTGTCAGCCACTACGACGAAGCGGCGCAGCGCCTGACCCTTCCCGATCTCCGCGCAAATCTTGCCAATACGTTTCTCCGGCAGGGGCGTTGGGTGGAGGGACTCGATGAGCTTGACGACCTGCTCAGAAATCACCCCGACCACTACAACGCTCTCGCCTTCAGAGGGTCCGCCCTCATGGGGATGAGCATCTGGCTGGGTGATAGCCACGCTGGCCTTCTCTACGCGGCACTTGATTCATATCAGAGAGCCTACGACCTCGCGGCCGATGATCCCATTGCGGCGGTCGGCTTCAAGAGGGTGATCGACAATCTGAGGGGCCGTCTTCCGCCTGCGAAGAATCTGCGCCGCCGCAAAGGCTCTCCCCATTCTGAGTGGATCTGGTCGCAGCGTCTCGCGCTGAATCCCTGTCCCTATTGTCGCGTCGAGAACCCGGAATTGTTCGATATCTATCCGCTCCCGGGTCTTCTTACGTCGTCAAGGCGAAGGATTCCGACCGAGGACGTACACGCAATCTTGAACGCGTTGATCCTCACCTACAGCACGGCCAGGTGGCAACTGTGCCAAGCATCATTGAAGGCCGAGGACGAATTCGCAGGCCACGTCATCCAGAACGCCGGTTCACGGACCAAACCAGCGAACCTCCCAATCGGGTTGCTGGCGTCCGCAGCCACGGGCTTCTACCGACTGCTCGGTCAGATCGCGACCAGCATGAACAACTGCTTCCGCTTGGGGCATGCGCCAAACCGCGTCACCTTCGACAATGTCTGGGGAAAGTCAAACCAGAAGGGCTTTCCGCGGAGCAGGGGTGAGATCCAGCCTTCCATCAGGAGACGTGCCACCCCTCCAATAGCAGCTCTCTACCGACTTGCTGAGTCCATGGACGTCGGGCTCGGAAGGTACAAGGAGCTTCGAATACTGAGGAACGAAATCGAACATCGATTGGCCGTCTTCTTTGACGACGACCCGATCGGGTCGTCGCATCTCTACTCGCCGGTCTTAGTGGCAAGCCTGCGCCGAGGTGCGTTCCAACTTGGACGAATCGCAAAAGCAGCACTGTGGTATTTCGCGGCTGCAGTCTCAATGGACGAACGGCAGCGAGTGAAACAAGTTCGGGCGCGAGGCTTTGTTGTGTGTCCTGGGAAGGGATCAACTGTCGTGCGGTGTTGACGCTACGGGTAGCTGGCTGGCTCTGGCTGAACCTGGAGCTGGCGAAGAAGCCGGCCCGATGCCTCGAATACATCGTGGTCCACGAGCTCGCGCATTTGCTCACCCGCCACCACGACGACCGATTCAACGCGCTCATGGATCGGCGCTTCCCCAACTGGCGGCTGCGCCGGCAAGCGCTGAACGCAGCGCCGCCGCGCCGCTGACCAAGGCAATTTGGAGACACTGAGGGCACAGGGCATGAGCGGCGCATTAGCCCACCACGTCTAGTCCTAACGGCCTGGATAGGATGGAATGCGCGAGATCGGCCACGGCCAAATTGGAGTTCTTCTCCAGTTCTTCGAAGAGCACACGGTCCTCTGCCTCCGCAAACCACTGGAACAGCCACAGTAGACAGGTAGAAAGAGCACAAGGGTCTCTCAACCGGGCCAGCAGCGCATCGCGGACCTGCGCTGGTGGCCAGGTTTGGAGCCGCCGCAATGTCCAACTGCCAACGAATTGCGCTGTTCCCGCTCGCGTCAGCTCGCCGTCGATCATCATGCGGGAGTACTGGGGGTGGCCCCTCGTGCCGAGAATTCGGCGGGCTTCCATGACTGGGTCGACCGCCATTCCCGTTTTTTCTCCTTCGGATAGTGCACGCGAGGCTGTCTCCTCCAAAAACCTCCTGGCTCGATCGAGGTCGAATGCGGCCACGGCAACAATCGGGTTGCGAAGTCCATCGGTGGAGCCACGAACGACGCAATCGCCGGCCTCGGCGAGAACGTATTCCAGCAATGTCTCGTCTCTCAGCCAAGCTGGCGCAATTCTCCCAACCAGGTGCGGCTCGTCGAGGTCGGGAGCGGCAATGGCAGATGCCAACATTGAGCGTGCGGCTCCATGAACCGACAGAATCCGCTTCGCGAACTCGACAGCTTCAGGATCTTGCCGTCGAAAAAGAGCCTCGAGCACGCGTTCCGGGAAGTGAGACCGGGGGAACCCCCACTCGAGAATGCTGTGGGCGTCGGCGCCCCCTATTCTCCCGACCGCATTGATCAAATAGAATTCTAGATTCTCATCACGCTCCGGTTGCGGACGCATCAGAAGACATCGCATTTCCTCCACCAGATCGGCGAGCGCAGGGGCGTGGCGCAGGCGTCCTAGCGCTTCCACCGCAATCCACTTGATTTGGGCTTCGGGGGTTACAACCCAGCGGCGGATCGCTGGTCCGGCGCGCACAGCATGCAGAATTCCGAGTGACTGGATAGCGCTGAAGCGGTGCTCCGATTCTTCCAGCCGCTCGATCAAGAAGGTTTCAACGTCTGGCCCCGGAATCTCGTGCAGGTGGCGCACAATCTGTCTCTTCACGTGGGCACCGTGTTGGTCGTAGATCTCGCGTATCTTGGAGAATGGCAACGTCTCCAGAAGCTTTCGCACCATACTCGTCGTCAACGACATCGTGCTTTCGGGATAGCGTGCCAGGGCCGCTGCATGGGCTTCGAGCAGCACGGGATTCTTGAGATACTCAGCCCACTGGAAGCCAAACGCTACGTGGTCACGTCGACTACTCTCGAGTGAGGCTTCGACGAGATCAACCAGCCGGTCGTGGGGATACATTCCGACATCGGTGGATGCGATGACGATTCGGTGCCACAAAGCGGTTGACGACTCCAGCTTCTCGCTGCTAGGGCTTGCATCGATCGAGGCGTCGATTGCCTGTAGAGCTTCGAGGTGAGCGTCGACCGATTCGGCGAAGACGTCGATGGACTCGGCCGTGTTGAGAAAGATGAGCGCACGGTGGGCCTCGCTGTCCAGCATCTTTTCGGAGGCCATCCTGTGCTGGAGGTAGTCCACCAGCCACCTGTCGCGAAGAATTGCCAGTAGCATGATCAGCGGGTGAGCCGATCGCGCGCTCGCCGAAGACGTCCTTTCCAGTTGGCGGCGCGCATGCTTCTGAAGGAGTGTTTGAAACCCGACAGGGAGGTCTTGCACACGATACACAAACTCTGGTTCGTACCAGGGCATGCCCGACGGCCAGAGCAGTGCTCTGTGAAATAGGACAAGCTCAGCTGCGGCCTCGACCTGAAGCTTCAGAAACAGGTCGGCGCCCGCATGTACCCAACGCCGCCTTTTCTCCTCAGGTAGGGCGTTCCACCAAGATACTGCACACTTAACAGCCCCGCGATTTTTGGGCCCGAAGCCAGCTAGCAACCGGAGTGCACGAGCGCGGTCGGACGGAAACCGGCTCGCAATGAGTTCTCTTACCAATCCAAGGAGCGGATCGAGGACGTCTACATCGATCGGTTCCTTCACATTCGCCGCGAACTCACACGCCGCAAGTCCATCTACCGACAAGAGCGCTCGTGCGAGCTGCGTTGGATGCGAGATGAAGGGCCCGATCCGGGCGGCAACCTGCCGCCCAGCAGCGGTGGCCAACGACGGCAGGTGTTCCTCCCAGCGTGCCTGCCCATGACGCTCGACGCCCTTGGCCGCAAAATGCTCAAGAAACAGGGCATGGCTGAATTTGAAAGCAGCATCATTCTCTCGACGAGCCAGGAGGCCGCTTTGAAGCGCTCGACCGACTAGCGTGTTGTCACCGACCATGTCGCCACCAGGAATGGTGTCGATGGCATCTGTGGTAACGGCGTTGTTGCCACTCCGGAGAGCGGCCAACGCGAGTTCCTCCAGGAAATCCCGAACCCTTCGTGCAGACGGACCTACACCGTCAACACATAGGCGTCTGGATACGTCATTCACGAAGTGCTCGCAGATGACACCGACAATGTCCGACCCCGCCGCGCCTAGGAGACTGCCCGAGCGAAGAAGATCCAGGCATCGTCGTGCGAAGAGTGGGTTGCCCCGCAGCTCGTGTGGGAGCGCCGCCGTTACCTGTCGGACTTCGGCCGCAGTTGCTCCTTGCCGCGAAAGCTGCATTGCAATTTCTTCTTCCGAGAAAGGCTCAAGGACTATCCGCGCCTCGGAGAGCCTTTCAAACAACTCCGGCTGGATGCGGCCTAGACTGGCGCGAAGAGCATCTTCGGCGCCACTGCGAGCCAGCAGCACAAGGTGGGTGTGTTGCGCAAGTACCCCAGCGCGAAAGACGTGAACAGCGCGCGTCACGTCCGCGTAGTCTCGGACTTCGTCCAGTCCGTCAAGGTACATCCGAACGAGGGACCGCTCCCGACGAAGGAGATCTGCTAGTTCGGCTGCGCGTGCGGGGTCAGAAACGCCAAAGGCAGCGTGCACGAGCGCCACTCCGAGCGGGTCTGGACTGGCTAGTGAAAGATCGCTCGCTGCCGTCCAGAGGGTCGGCTGTGCACCAGAGCTGCGATACGCATCGAGGACGGACCAGATGGTCTTGCCAAGTCCCGCTGGCGCAATGACCAAGGTAGTCCCCGCCCGGCCGGTTGAGATGCGTTTCGACAGTGCTTGGTCCACCCTTGAACGCGCAATGCACGCTTCGAGATCGCCGGGAGGGATATGGCCCTCTAGGAGAGCAGGAAGCCGCTCGCGCATCTCCTCGATCAGGCTCGTGATGTTGTGCGCGCCGATTGGGATGCCGAGAAAGCGTTTGCGCAGATCCTGGCGATCACAGAGAAGTTTCGCCATCGTGTACCCGTCGACGATCTCGAGGCGGACACCATCCGCATCCGCCTGCGCAAGGAGTGGATCCAGGTCGAATCCCTTGACCGAGCGGTTTGTGCAAAGAACGACAGTGGTGGCGGACAGACAGGACCGGCGTGCCGAGGTGTAGTCCCCGCCTAGCTTGCCCTCGAGGTCGGTTGCCTGAGTTGTGTACTCGACGGCCGCCCGACACGTACTGGGAGACGGGCCAACGAATGAGTCTGGCACGCCTTTGCGGGTCTTGCCCTCCGGGGTCAGCCCATAAGATCGGAGCCCCACGAGTTGAGGAATACCCCAGGGGAGCAGCTCATCCCCAAGTTGTTGGAATCTCCCCTGCTCAAGTTCCTGCAGGCGGGCGAATGTTTCTTCGACTAGGCTGGGCTGGCAATTCATGGCGCGCTCCGTACTCGCCATGTGCAATCCTTCGGAAGGTGCTTTCCGTTCGAGGAGCCCTCCCACCGATAGCCTCCGCGCACGCCGAGCCACCAACGATGGGCCTGCGGGCTCGCAGTGCGGATCAGACCGCCGGCAGAGCGTCCTGAAGCGCCGTTGGCGTCCACCAGGCCGAGTCTACCCTATCGCGGCGTCGCCAGAGCCGCCGTCAGTCAGGACGGGAATCGCCGGATCACTCTCCTCTACGCACAGCGCAAGTCCAGGCTGAAAACGGGTATAAGAATCATGCAGGGGAAACCTTACGCGGGTGGCCCTGTCCCGTCGCTGCCACCCCGTTCCTGGGGGACACGTGTGCCTCGATGGTGCCAACCCCGCGAGAAAGGGTATCCCCATGTCTTCAAGAAAAACAGGCCGAGGAACAAGTAGCCCGTTCCCCGGCCACTACGAACAAACACGCATCGACGGCAAAGAGCACCCTGCCGACGTCGTCATCAACAACCTGCCAGTCATCATCAGGTTCAAGCGTCGGCTGTCCAAGCTCTCCGAGGAGCTGCGCCAGTCTGTGCGCGATCCAAAGCCGTTCATGGCCTACGCGGACACACGCGGGCTGTACCAGTCCACACGCGAGAACCTGTTCTTCGATGCCGGCTTTGAACATGGCCTATTGGCTGCCCGCCAGGACTGTCTGGCCGAACGAATGGCCAACAACCCGGTAGCACGCCGGCTGCTCAGCGAGATCAACCAACTCACCCTGACCACGGAGCTGCCACGCAACCGCGTGGTCATGCTGCTGCTCGAAGCCGCATGGGCGATGATCTATGGCATCGCCATCCCAGGGACCGCATCACCCACGGTCGGTCCCGAGCTGGCAGCTATTCGTGAAGTCTTGTGGCCCGGCGGCAACATGGATGCCGTCTGGTCACCGGACACNNCACCATGGCTGACAACTTCACGAAATTCAGTTTCTTGATCAAGAACGCCAGGAAGAAGGAGGTAGCCTGGCTCGAGGAGGTGCTGGCGTTCGACTTCGAGGACGAACAGCAACGACCGTTCCTGCTGGAAATGCTGCACACGTCGCGTGG
>PMKP01000156.1 GCA_003157775.1 Myxococcales bacterium
ACATCCTGGACGAACCAAGCATCGGCCTGCACCAGCGCGACAACCACCGCCTGCTGGAGACGCTCAAGGGCCTGCGCGACCTCTGCAACACCGTGCTGGTGGTCGAGCACGACGCTGACACCATCCGCGCTGCCGACTATGTCATCGACATGGGCCCGCGCGCGGGCGAGTTGGGCGGCCGTGTGGTGGCGGTGGGCACGCCCAAGGAAATCGAGGCCAATCCGCAATCCCTGACTGGCGCGTACCTGTCCGGCGAAAAGACCATTGAGTCGCCCAAGCACCGACGCGGGTCGAACAAGCGGGCGCTGGTGCTGCGCGGGGCGCGCACCCACAACCTGCGCAACCTCACCGTCAGCTTTCCCCTGGGAGCGCTAACCTGCGTGACCGGCGTTTCTGGCTCGGGCAAGTCGAGCCTGATCGTCGACACGCTTCTGCCCGCGCTGAAACAGCGGCTGCACGGAGCCCGGCTCCCCGGCGCGGAGTTCGACGGCATCGATGGTCTGCAACACTTGGACAAGGTCATCGACGTGGACCAGTCGCCCATCGGCCGTACGCCGCGCTCCAACCCGGCGACCTTCACTGGCGTGTTCACCCACATTCGCGATCTCTTCGCCAACTTGCCCGAGTCCAAGGCGCGCGGCTACCGCGCGGGCCGCTACTCGTTCAACGTCAAGGGCGGTCGCTGCGAGGCCTGCCAGGGCGACGGCATCGTGCGCATGGAGATGCATTTTCTGCCCGACGTGTATGTCGAGTGCGAGGCCTGCGGCGGGCGGCGCTACAGCCGCGAGACGTTGGAGGTGAAGTACCGCCAGGCCAGCATCGCCGACGTGCTCGACATGACGGTGGACCAAGCCTGCGGCTTTCTGCAAAACATCCCCAAGCTGCGACCCAAGCTGGAGACCCTGCGCGAGGTGGGCCTCGGCTACGTGGCTCTGGGTCAGGCAGCCACCACCCTGTCAGGCGGCGAGGCGCAGCGGATCAAGCTGTCGCGTGAGCTGGCCAAGAAGGCCACTGGCCGCACTCTGTACATCCTTGACGAGCCAACCACGGGCCTACACTTTGCGGACATTGATCAACTACTTCGCGTGCTGGCGCGACTGGTGGATGCCGGCAACACCGTCATTGTCATTGAACACAATCTGGACGTGGTGAAGAACGCCGACTGGGTCATCGACCTGGGCCCGGGCGGCGGCCCGGGCGGCGGCCAAGTCATCGCCGAAGGCACCCCCGACGATGTGGCCAAGGTACAAGCCAGTTTCACTGGGCAGTTCTTGAGAAAAGTGCTGTAGGATCTACCCGACCACCAGATACCCGCGCTCCAGCAGCGACAACATGGCTTGAGCGGTTTCGAGATCGGTCTGGCGGTTCTGGTCCAAGATGGCCTGCACGGTGGCGCCGCCCAACGCAATCTGGATGACGTCGAGATGGTCGGGCGCCAGATCGCGCAGGCGCGGCCCGAGCGGCGTGGGCACTGACACCTCGGCCGGCAGCGGCGGCAGCTTGTGCGACAGCTCTTTGAATTCATCGAGCTGGCGCATGCCCTCCATGAGCAAGGCCTCGGTGGAATCTTGCAGTTCCTCCATCACCCGGCGGTCGTCAGGCGGCTCCAGCTCGAACAGGCCCTGATTCCAGGTCAGCATGCGGAACATGGCCTTGCGCGGGCTAACGTCAAAGCTCTCGTCGATGTTGGCGAAGTAGATCTGGCCCTTGCGCAGGTGCAGGCGGCCGGTGCCCCACTCCGAGCGCAGCACCAGCACGCCCGATTTGCGGCTGGTGGAAAGCAACTGGAGCAGGTCGGGCAGGGGGATCTCTTCGATGTTGCCCGACATCGACTTGGGCGCCACCCGCCGGCTGGCGGTGACCTGCATCTTGGAACGCGCCTCGATCTCGGACAGCGAAGCCGCTGGGGCTCGGGCTTCGCCACCTGCCGCCACCAGCTTGATGATGGACGTGCCGACCAAGATGCGGTCGCCGTCCTTGAGTTGCATGCTGCGAACCTTCTCGCCGTTGACGAAGGTGCCGTTGGTCGAGCCCAGATCCTGAATCGACACCGTCCGGCCGTCGGTGACGATCTTCGCGTGCTTGCGCGAAACCATGTCCTCGACCAAGACCATGTCCAGGTCAGACGAGCGTCCGATCACGATCTCGCGGTTCGGGCGCAGAGGAAACTCGCCGCCTTGGTACTTGCCGGAGATAAAGCGCAGGGTCCACGGCGCACCTTCGGCCTGGGCGGCGCTTGCCTGTTCACTTGCGGCGTCGCGAGGCCTGGAGGTACTCAAATGCCATGATTTTAGACACTTAGGCGCGAGCCGTCAACCGTGCCCTGCGGCGGGGCGTGCGATTGCGGCCTTGCCAGCGCC
Organism: Myxococcales bacterium; assembly: GCA_003157775.1. Taxonomy (GTDB): domain Bacteria; phylum Myxococcota_A; class Polyangia; order Fen-1088; family Fen-1088; genus Fen-1137. Next base: position 2,361 of record PMKP01000156.1, read on the forward strand.
GATCGTACAATAGCAGGCGGTCTGATTTGGCGCGTTCCGGCGCCAGGCTAACTGCGCGAAACATCAGTCCAGAGCGCGCGTCTTTCCACCGATACTAACATCGATGCCGCAAATCCTCGGACCTCCGGCAGCAGGCGATCCGCCTCGCTTGAAGAAGCTGGGCCGCTACGAGTGCACCGAACAGGTCGGCGGGGACAGCGGCTTCGAGACCTACCGCGCGCGCGTCAAGGGCCTGGCTGGGCTCTATCGCAGCTTTGCCGTGAAGGTGTTGCGTCTCAAACGATCGGAAATCCCAGCCGTGGTCAGCGAGCCGTTCCTGCAAGCCGCCCGGCGTAGCGCAACCCTCGCCGATCCCCGCATCGCCAAGGTGGTGGAGGCAGACTCGGGCGAAGGGGTGGTCTTCGCGGTCACGCCGTTCATGGACGGGGTAGACCTGTCCCAGTTCCTCCAGCGTGCGCGCGAGGCGGGCGTGCTGGCCACGGGCAAGGACGAGCCTGCCCGCCGCTGGCATCGCCTGGTAGCCTACCTCGGTGCCGAGGTGGCGCACGGACTGCAGGCTGCCCACGCGCAAGTGCCGCCCCTCATTCACGGCGCTCTCTGTCCCGGCAATGTGTTCATCACCTCGCGGGGGGCGATTCGGCTACTCGACTTCGGCCTGCGCGCCTCGGTTCGTCGCCCGTTCGAGCCGCGGCCGCGACGGCTTCTCCCCTACATCGCGCCCGAGTTGGCGGCTCCAGCCGCTGACTGCACCAGAGCCGGGGACATGTACAGTCTCGGGGTCTTGCTGTTCGAGCTGTGCAATGGCGATCTGCCGCCCCAGGGCCGGCGCGCCGCTGACACACAGATTGCTCTCTCCCTGCTACCCGAAGATCTGGGGCTGCTTATCGGCCGCCTGATTTCGATGAGCCCCGCCGCGCGGCCCGCGGCGGCCGACCTGGTTTCGTCGCTGGCGGCGGTCTACGCGGATACCACCGAGGCCGCCCTGGTTGCCGATCTTTCTTCACTCATCCAGGGCTCTTTGGGCGAAGCGCCGGCAGAATCGGCCGAAGCCTCGTTCGCCGACCCGGCCGAAGGCGCCGACGACGCGCCCCCGCCGCCTTCCGAGGTGGAACACGACGACGCCTATGGGCTAGAGGGACCGCTACACCCTCGGACAAGTGAGCCGGTCCGACCAGAGCCGGCCGGCCAGCCCGCGGTCCGATCGGTTCCGCCGTCTGTGCCTTCGGACGAGTTGATGACGCCATCGAGCGCGCCGCCCGCGAATTTCTTCTCCGTGCCCGCGCTCTCCCCACGCGACCAGTCGTCCGCGATGCAGGACGTCGGTGAGGTGATACTTCCGAGCGTGCCGGCATTCGATGCGCCGCCCGCGACCTGGGGCGCACGCGCCCTTGCCGCCCTTAGCGGTCAGGCTGGAATTGCCTCCTCGTTCGGCGGTCCATCGAGTGGTCTGGGCCTTCTCGACGAGGTCGCGGCTGAACCGGCACAGCCCCACTTGCCAGGCCCCCCTCCATCGGGGCCGCCGAGCGGGGTGGGCGGCCGGCTGCGGAGCCCGCGGCGATTTGCCCTGGATGAACCGCCTCCATCTGTGCCCGCGCGGGCCGAGGACTATCCCCTGGAGGTTGTACTCGGTGTGGGCTCGCGGGCCAGCGGGGATGAGATTCCGCTGGCCGACCCAGAGGCCCCATGCGCGACGGAGCCGTCGCGGGGCGACGCCCTGCTTGAGGATGAGTTGGTCGATTCGCCAGACGGCGTCCGCCCGACCTCGCCCTGGCCCCCGGCCGGTGCATCCGAGGCATTCGGCCTGTCCGGAGAAGTGACCGGTGAGATTGCTGGCCGGCCAGCGCCCGAGGCTGTGGCCTATGCAGACGACCGCACACCGGCGGCCGAAGCCGTAGCCTTCGCGGAAGACGAAACCCAGTCCCCACCCGAGGCCGAGGCCTACTTGGACGATGGCGCAAAGCCGGCGGCGGCCTTCGCGTATTTCGATGACAGCGCCCAGATGCCCGAGTCCGAAATCGATGCCCTGCCCGAGGCCGGCGCGGCCCGGCCCCCGCCACTTCCGAGGCCAGCCCCCGAGCGGGCCTCGGGTGGTGTCGCCCACGGCGCAGGAGCCGGGCACCCGGTGTTGTCGCAAACAATCCCCACGTGGGCGGCGTCTCCTGACGACGGGACGGCCAAGCACCCGAACCGGCGACTAATCTGGGTCCTCGCAGGTTCAGTGCTGGGCGCCAGCGTGCTGGCGGGTGGACTGGCAGGGTTTTTCGTCGGGGCAAGGGGCAAGTCATGGAGCGCGCTGCTGCGAGGTAGGCAGCCGCCTGCGCTGGCAAAGCCACAGGCTGCACCACCCCTTCCCGCCCCGGCCGCAGACGACGTCCCGGCCGAGACTGCGCAGCCGTCAGAGGGTGAGGCGAAAGCCAATCCGCCGGCGGCTGGCGCGCGCCGCCTGGCAACAGCCGTCGAAGCAGCGTCTTCGGTGGCGAAAAAGGCTGGTGCGGAGAAGCCGGCAGCGCCCACGACGCCAGCCAAGAAAGTGATCGCCGCCGGAGGCGCGGCGCCGACAACTTGGGGCAAGGGCGTCTCCGACAGCGCCGGAACGGGCCAACTCGTGAATGTTTCCGTCACCAGCCAGCCGGCTGGCGCCAACGTGTGGATCAACGGCAAAGAACGCGGACGAACGCCTTTGCAGGCCAGGATAGAGTCCGGCCCCGCACAGGTGGTGTTGGTCCTCGCCGGCCACGCCTCGGCTACCGTCGATGTCACGGCCCGCGAAGGCACGCAGGTATCCAAGGAACTGCTGGCCGTCCAGCCGCCTATGACCGGCGATGCTCGTTTCCGCGCTGAGTGCACCACCCAGGGCAAGCTGCCCATCTTGGTCGACGGCAAGGAGACCGGTGTCCTCTGTCCCTTCACCAAGCTGCGGGTAGACCCCGGCGTGCACAAGATCGGCCTCTACGTGCCTGCCCTGGGCCAGGTGCACGAGAAGGAAGTGACCTTGCACTCCGGCGTGCGCAGCATCGTGTTCGGTGACTGACCTGGGATTCGGAGCAGGGGAACGGGACGGAGACGGAAGATGGTGCTCCGTCAGGACGGGGCTCAGGGTTTCGGGCGATGCGGTCGAGCAACACGTGGGCAGGCGTGGTCTGGTTCAGTTCTGGGTTTCCGAAAAAGAAAAGCGGGATAGGATGCCCCCGCCATGCGTTATTCTAGAGTTCTACTGGTTGGTTCAGTCCTTCTGTCGGCAGCCTGCGGGCGTACCAGTCTCGATACGCTGGCCGTAGGCGCCGGTGGCGTTACGTCCAGAGATGGAGCAGTCACCACAGGTGGCGTGCGTTCCACGGGAGGCGCGGCGGGTTCCGGCGGCGGGACAAGCACCGGTGCAAGACAGGCCACTGGAGGCACTGTCTCAGCCGGCGGAACTACGTCCACGGGCGGTGGCACGAGTAGCGGGGGATCGGCCGGCACAACCAGCCGGGGCGGGACGACCAGCGCGGGCGGCACGGCCAGCTATGGTGGCTCGACCGGCGCGGGCGGCACGGCCGGCTATGGTGGATCGACCGGCGCGGGCGGCATGACCAGCACAGGCGGCGCGACCAGCGCGGGCGGCACGGCCGGCCACGGTGGCACGACTAGCGCGGGCGGCACGGCCGGCCACGGCGGCACGACTAGCGCGGGCGGCACGACTGGCGCGGGCGGCACGACCGGCGT
>PMKP01000480.1 GCA_003157775.1 Myxococcales bacterium
ACGACCACCACCGATCGCTCCGATTGGGTGCGCGGCTCGATCATGGAAAGGCATGCTCTTCCGAAGCGGTTCGCCCCCTCGCTGCACTTGCCGCGGAATTGGGGGTTCGACAAGAACGTTTTCAAGGCGGTAATACTATGTCCCTCGATGAAGCCACGCCTCTCCTGGATCTGCGCAGCCGCCGGGTTGCTGGTCGCGACCGTCGCTCTGGCCACCACCACGCGCTTCTTTCGCCAGAGTGCGGCCAAGGATTTCGAGGAAGGTGAGGCCACGTCCAGCATGGTGCTGTCCACCGGCGAGGTGGTCCCAGGCATGAAGGCGACACGGCTGGCGCTGGATGCGGCCTTTGCTTGGTGCGTGGACCTGTCCCCTGACGGCCACACCGCCTATTTTGGCACCGGCGACCAGGGGCGAATCTATGCCGTGCCGGTCGCGGCCGGCGAGGCGAAGAAGCTGGCCGAAATCGACGCGCCCTGGGTCACCGCGCTGGTCGCCCGATCCAACGCGGGGCTGCTGGCTGGATCGACCCCAGGCGGTCGCATCTTTGCCGTCGACAGCAAGACCGGCGCCACCCGGCCCTTTGCCAAGTTGCCGGCGGAACATGTCTGGGCGCTGCTCCACGACGCGAAGGGAGCCAGAACCTATGCCGCCACCGGGACTCCAGGGCAGGTCTTTGTCATCGACGGGAAGGGCAAGGAACAGCTCTTGTGGGACTCGGGCGACAAGCACGTCATGGCCCTGGCAATGGGTGACAAGGGTGTCCTCTTGGCAGGCACGGCCGACCGGGCGATCCTTTTTGCCGTCTATCCCGACGGCCACGCCAAGGCACTGCACGACTTTGAAGCCAACGAGATCCGCGCCATCGCGCGGGTCGCGGGCGCGACTTACCTGGCGGTCAACGCCTTTGACCGCCCCAACGACTCCCCGGCCGCGCCCGTGCCAGGCGCCCAGCCGGGCAAGGGCACCAAACTGCCGCAGGGGCCGGCGCCGGCTTCCGGCGCACTGCCGCGCGCCGACCAGGTCAAGGCGCACGCCGCGGTCTATCGGTTGGACGACGACGGCGGCATCGAGCAGGTGCTGGCGCTTCCCGACGGCTATTTCACCGCGCTGCTAGCCGGCCCTGGCGGTCAGGTCTACGCCGCATCGGGAACTCAGGGAAAGATCCATCGCATTTCGCCTGACCGCACCGCTGCCCTGGCCATCGACCTGCCCGAGAGGCAAGCGCTCTCGCTGGTATCCACCCCTGAAGGCTTCCTGGTCGGGACAGGCGACGTGGGCGCCATTTTTCGCGTGCACCCCGCGGCCGCCGGCGAAGCCTCGTATCTCTCCAAGGTGCTCGACGCCGACGGCCCTGCGCGCTGGGGTTTTCTGCGCTGGGTCGGATCAGCCGACCTGGTCTTTGAAACCCACGAGGGCAACACGGCCAAGCCCGACAAGAGCTGGAGCGGCTGGACGAAACTGGGATCGGTGAGCCACCACGATCGGCAAGGGCAGGGCAAGGTGGCCGGAGACACAGCGCGCTATCTTCAATACCGGCTTGGGCTTCCTGACAAGGCGTCCGTGTTACGCGATGTTCTCACCTATTATATGCCTCACAACCAGCGTGCTCGGGTTACCGAGGTCTATCTTGCAGACGCGAGCCCGGCGCCCGTCGCGTTGGGCGCGGGTGGCGCAGGGGGCGGCCTGGGCGGCCCCAGCAGCAGCACACGATCCCATTCGCCGGTGCTCAAGTTGCGCTGGAAGGTCGAGAACCCCGACAATGACGAGCTCATCTACCGGCTCTGGTTCCGGCAGGAACATGAGACCGTGTGGAGGCGCTTGGGCGGGCCTGATCCGCTGAGCAAGCCCGAATACGATTGGAACACAGACTCGGTTCCTGACGGCCACTACCTGATTCGGGTGTGGGCATCAGACGAAAAGGTGACCCCGAAAGACCGGGCGCTCGATTTTACCTTCGATTCGCCGTCCTTCTTGGTGGACAACACCCGGCCCGTGGTCGCGGACCTGCGGGCCGAGTTGCCGCGCGTGACCGGCCGGGCCCACGACGCGGCGTCGGTGATCTCGCAGATCGAGTTTTCCATCGATGGCAACGACTGGCGACCGGTCTCGCCCGACGACGGCATTCTGGACGAGATGAGCGAGGCATTCTCCATCCAGTTGCCGCCCTCGCTTCCGGCCGGCCCTCACATCATCACCGTGCGCGCCTGGGATTCCGCCGACAATCTCGGATCGGCGCATATCGAGGTTCGGATTGCCAAGTAGCGAAAGGTGGCGCTCTAGCTCTTCTGCGCGGCGGGCTTGGGCTTTGGCTTCGCCGCAGCCCGCTTGGCTTTGCGCTCGGCACCAGTGACCAGGTCGAGCAGGCGCGCGTCCGAGTGATGGTCGAGCCGGGACAGGAAATCCTTGTCCTTGCCATGCCCAAGCAGCGACGCGGCCTGGGCCATCAGCTTGTCGCGCGAGCCGAACTTTTCCTTCACCGCCGTGGCGACGCGGTGAAGGTTGAGCAACTTGCTGTTCGCCGCGACCAGCAGCCGCTTGCGCAACTCGGCCTTGGGCTGCTCATCTCGATTGAGCAGGGCAACCAGCTTGTCGACCAGCTTGTCCTTGGCGCCAAAGGTTTCGTTCACGAGCGAAAGCGGGCTCTTTTTTGGCATGGCTTGATCTGTCTCCCGGAAGGACGCGTCTCTTACCGCAAAAAGGCACCGACCGCTAGCTAATCGTGGACAGGGCCTGACGGCTGGCCGCGACAAAGGCGTCGATGTCGCTCTCCGTATGCGCCAACGAGATGAACCCGGTTTCAAGTTGGGAAGGCGGCAGGTAGATGCCACGGTCGAGCATCTCATGGAAGAAGCGGGCGTAGCGCCCAGCGTCTGCACGCTTGGCCGAAGCGAAATCCGTGACTGGCTCAGCAGAGAAGAACAAGGTGAAGGCGGAACCCACCCGGTGGAACTGCGCGGCCACGCCGGAGGCAGCCAGCGCGTCCTTGATGCCGGCTTCCAGGCGCTGGCCAAGCGCTTCGAGCCGGTGGAAGGCGGCTTGGTCCAACTTGCGCAAGACAGCCAACCCGGCGGCCATGGCCAGAGGATTTCCCGACAGAGTTCCGGCCTGATAGACCGGTCCCTCAGGCGCCACTGCGGACATGATCTGGCTCTGTCCGCCGAATACCCCCAGGGGCAGTCCGCCGCCCACGACCTTGCCCAAACAGGTCAGGTCCGGGCGCACGCCGAAAAGCTCCTGGGCACCGCCGCGGCTGACCCTGAAGCCCGAGATGACCTCGTCAAAGATCAACAACGAACAGTACGCATCACACATCTGACGCAAGGCCTTCAGGTAGCCTGGCCGGGGGGACACCAGACCCATGTTCGCTGGGATGGGTTCGATGATGACCGCCGCCACATGGTTGTCGGCAAAGGCGGCTTGCATTGCCGCTTCATCATTGAANNGGTGTCGGCATGGCCGTGATAGCCGCCCTCGATCTTGACGATGCCGACGCGACCGGTGTAGCCGCGCGCCAATCGCACAGCGGACATGGTGGCCTCGGTTCCCGAGGACACGAAGCGCATCCGTTCCATCGACGGCACCGCCGCGCGAATCGCCTCGCCCAGCAAGATCTCGCGCTCGGTCGAGGCGCCGAAAGAGGTTCCCTCGCGCGCCGCGGCCTCGATGGCTGCCACTACTTCCGGATGGGCATGGCCCAGGATGAGCGGGCCCCACGAGCCCAAGAAGTCCAAGTAGCTGTTCCCGTCGGCGTCCCACACCCGGGCGCCCTGGCCGCGCGCAAGAAAGACCGGCGTGCCGCCCACGGCCGCAAAGGCCCGGACCGGCGAGTTCACGCCACCGGGGAACAGTTTTTGTGCGCGTTCGAAGAGAGCGTCGGAAACCGTGGTCTTCTTCATGCTCTACTTCGACCCTTGTTGCACCGTCATGTAGCTAGTTGAGCGTCGGTTCATTGTCGCTGTCGTCGCCACTCTCCTCTGCCTCCTCGTCATCAACATCATCATCATCGTCGTCGGCCGCCTCTTCGCCCAGGTCCTCTTCCGCCAGGGTCTGCTCCTCGGCGCGCGCTGCGGCCACCTCGGGCGACACCTCGCGCTCGCCCTCTTCCATCTCGGCCAGACGTTCCATGGCCACTACGGTTTCGCTTTCTTCCAGGCGAATCAGGCGCACGCCTTGGGTGTTGCGGCCGATGGTGGGGATACCGGCCACCGGCATGCGGATCAGCTTGCCCGCGCTGGTGATTAACATCAGGTCATCCTCGTCGGTGACCAGGCGCAGGCCGATGACCTTGCCGTTGCGCTCCGTGGTCTTGATGGTGATNNTGATCACGCCCTTGCCGCCGCGGTTCTTGGTCGGGTAGTCCGATGAGGCGGTGCGTTTGCCAAAGCCGTGCTCGCACACCGTCAGCAGGGTGGCCGGCAGATCCGGTGGCAGGGCCGCCATGCCGACGACAACGTCATCTTCGTCGCGCAAGCGAATCCCGCGCACCCCGCGCGCCGCCCGGCCCATGGGCCGGACGTTGGCTTCACGGAAACGGATGGCCCAGCCGTTACGGGTGCCCAGCAGCAGGTCGGACGCTCCCTCGGTGATGCGCAGCCCAACCAGCGCGTCATCATCCTGTATGGTGAGCGCGATGATCCCGGACGAACGGATGTTCGAGAATGCCTGCAGCGAGGTCTTCTTGATCAGGCCGCGCATGGTGGCCATGACCACGAACGCGCCCTCGGAGAACTCGCGCACCGGTTGCAAGGCCACCACCCGTTCGCCCTCTTGCAAGGGAATCAGGTTCACGAATGCCTTGCCCTTGGCGGTGCGACCCGCTTGCGGGATCTCCCAAATCCTGCGGGCGTAGACCCGCCCCTTGCTGGTGAACATCAACAAGGTGTCGTGGGTCGACGCCACGAAGAGCTGGGACACGAAGTCCTCCTCGTGGGTGCTGGCCCCGGTGATGCCGCGGCCCCCGCGTCGCTGCGCCCGGTACTGGCCCTGCGGGTTGCGCTTGACGTAGCCGCCGTGGGTGACGGTAACCACCATTTCCTCAACCGCGATCATGTCTTCGATGTCGATGTCGACATCGATGTCCAGGATTTCGGTGCGCCGGTCGTCGCCATACAGCTTGCGCACCTCTTCCAGTTCCGAGACCACGACCCCGACCAACACGGTGTCGCTGGCCAGGATGGCCTCCAGGCGCGCGATCAGCTCGGCGGTTTCTTTGATCTCGGCCAGCAGCTTGTCGCGCTCCAGCCCGGTCAGCTTGGCCAGGCGCATGTTGAGGATTTCCTGCGCCTGGATGGCCGACAGGTCGAAGTTTTCCATCAGGCCCGCCTTGGCCGTTTCCGTGTCTTTCGATGACCGGATGAGGTCGATGACCGCGTCGATGTTGTCGACCGCGATCTTCAGGCCCTGCAGGATGTGCATGCGCGCCTGGGCCTGTGTCAGGTCGAACTGCGTGCGCCGGGTGACCACGTCGCGCCGGTGCTGGATGAACTGTTGCAGGGCCTGCTTGAGCGACAGGGTTTGCGGCCGTCCGTCGACGATGGCCAGACAGTTGATGCCGAAGGATTCCTGCAGCGGCGTCATCTTCCACAGGTTGTTCATCACCACCTCGGCCACCGCGTCCTTCTTCAGATCCACCACCACCCGCATGCCCTCCCGATCCGACTCGTCGCGCACGTCGGAGATACCGTCGATCCTCTTTTCCCGCACCAGCTCCGCGATCTTCTCGATGAGCTTCGCCTTATTGACTTGATATGGGATCTCGGTGGCCACGATGGACTTGCGCCCGCTTTTCGGGTGTTCCTCGATCGAGGTCCGGGCCCGCACCAGGATGCTGCCGCGGCCGGTTTCGTAGGCCTGCCG
>PMKP01000402.1 GCA_003157775.1 Myxococcales bacterium
GCCGAGACCGACCTCGACCTGGGGCACTACGAGCGCTTTCTCTCGCGGCGGATGTCGCGGCTGAACAACGCAACCTCGGGACAGATCTATCAGACGGTCATCCAGAAGGAACGCCGCGGGGAATACCTGGGCGGCACCGTGCAGGTGATCCCGCACGTGACCGATGCCATCAAGGCGCGCGTGCTGGAATGTGCCGAGGGCATGGACGTGCTCATCGTGGAGATTGGTGGGACCGTGGGCGACATCGAGTCGCTGCCCTTTCTCGAAGCCGTGCGCCAACTGCGCTTCGAGCTGGGCCATCAGAACGCCATCTCCGTGCACGTGACGCTGGTGCCCTTTATCGCGGCTGCGGGCGAGCTGAAGACCAAGCCAACCCAGCACTCGGTGATGAAGCTGCGTGAGATCGGCATCCAACCCGACATCCTGCTGTGCCGGTCGACCAAGCCCATCGGCACGAACCTGAAGCAGAAGATCGCGCTCTTCACCAACGTGGCGCCGGACGCGGTGTTCTCCGCCGAGGATGTGTCCTGCATCTATGAAGTGCCGATCCGATTTCTCAAGCAAGGCGTGGACGAGAAGATCGCGGAACTGCTCAATATTTGGTCGCGCGCCCCTGAGGTTACCGGCTGGGAGCGAGTGGTGGAGGCCATGCGCAGCCCGACCGCAGAAGTCGAGATCGCTCTGGTGGGCAAGTACGTTGACCTAGCCGAGTCGTACAAGAGCCTCAACGAGGCCATCATGCACGGCGGAATCGCAAATGCCTGTCGGGTGAACCTGCGCCACGTCGACTCCGAGGAGATTGAGCGCAAGGGAACTTCATGCCTCGACACCGCTGACGGCATCCTGGTGGCCCCCGGCTTTGGCACGCGCGGCACCGAGGGCAAGATCATCGCCGCCCGCTACGCGCGCGAACGTATGGTGCCCTATTTCGGCATCTGCCTGGGTCTGCAGATCGCGGTCATCGAATTCGCGCGCAACGTGGCTGGTCTACACGGGGCCAACTCGACGGAGTTCGAGCCCACGCCTGCCCATCCGGTCATTGACCTTCTACCCGAGCAGCGAGCCGTGGTGGACAAGGGCGCGACCATGCGGCTGGGCGCGTGGCCCTGCATTTTGCGACCGGCCACGCGCGCCGAGGCGGCGTACGGGGTCAACGAGATCTCAGAGCGGCACCGCCACCGCTACGAGGTCAACAATGATTATCGCGAGAGGCTGGTGGCCGCTGGGTTAATCATCTCCGGGGCTTCGCCCGACGAGAAGCTGGTCGAGATGATCGAGCTGCGCAACCACCCGTATTATGTAGGTTGTCAGTTTCACCCCGAGTTCAAGTCGCGGCCGCAGCAGCCGCACCCGCTGTTCCGCTCGTTCATCGGCGCTGCCCTGCAAGCCCGCGCGGACAAGCGGCGGCATGCAGCCCAAGCGGCAGCGGATGCCGGTCCGCAGGCAATCGCGTAGCTTTTCACTGCGGAATCCGAACTCGCGACGCTGAAACAAGGTTCACGCACGCAATGGCGACGCCCAGCAGGAACACGTATTCGTAGCCCCAGTGCACCCAGATGATGCCGCCCAAGGCGGCGACGATGATGGAAAAGAGGTGATCGATGCTCACCCCCATCATAAGCGTCTGCGAAACATCGCCGGGCTGCACGGCGATCTTCTTCAGATACGTGGCGCGGGCCATGCCGACGGACATGAGCATCTGGTCGAGGATGAAGCAGACCCCGGCCACCAGCAGGGCCGTTTGCTCGCCAAACAGCCGGCGTGAGAAACCGTAGCCGAAACAGACGAAGATCAGCACCACGGCCTCGCCCATCAGGATGAAGCGCTCGCCCAGGCGATCGATGGCGCGGCCGAGCAGCGGATTGAACACGATTCCAATGAGGCCGCCGGCAAACAGCAACAAAGCCACCATCTGGGTGGGCTGCTTGAAAATGGTGACCAGCACCCAGGGTGAGAAGGTCAGAAAGATCTGCTTGCGCGTGCCGTACAGGATGCTCAACCAGTAGTACAGCTTGTACTCGCGCCGCACGACGAAGCGGGTGCGGGTGGCCGGCGGCGGGTCGGCCTTCATGGTACGGATGAGCAGGGCCGCAAGCAGCAGGGCGCTGGCGGCGATGACAAAGGCGGTGCGAAAGCTGAAGCCCAGGCTGTGAAAGCCAACCAGGATCAACAGGCTGCCGCCGATACCCGCCAGGTTGCTGGCCCCGGTGACCTGTCCCAACCGTCGGCCGGCCTGGCCCTCGCTGGCAAACTCCATGGTGATGCTTTGGATGAGCGGCATGAACAGGTGCTGGCCGACGCTGAAGAGAAACAACCAGGCCAGCATCACGCCGAAGCGCGCGGAAAAGAGCGCGATGCCCGCGATGCCCAGCCCACCCAGCAGGTTGGCCAGGGCGGCCAAGCGGCGCGAGCTCATGAGGTAGAGCAGTGCGGAGACGAACACCACCAGGAAGCCGGGCATCTCGCGCGGCATCTCCAGCAGGCCGCGCTGGAAATTGCTGATGGAATAGGTGTCGTTGAGAAAGTTGTTGAAGACCGAGTTGACCGCGCTCTGCGCGAAGGCGTACAGGGTCGCTGCGATCACGAACAGGAAGAAGTCACGCGGAAGCCGCTGCAGACGCGCCCCGAAGCTGGATAGGGGACTGCTGGATTCGGGGGGCATGGTGGGGCTGTCGGACAAGGCTTTGCACTATAGCCTGGCGGGAGCCTGAATCCTTGGAACTATCGGGTGCCGTCCCCCGGCAGAGCCCAGGACTTGGCCACGGCACGAAAGGCAGCCCGCGGCGCTTGCACCAGCAAAGGATGGGCCGCGGGATCCAGCCAGCGCACCAGGCGCTCGACTGGCGCGTGTGGGTTGACATGAAATGCATTGTGTATCCGAAACACAATGGCCGTCGGCTACTGCGGCCAATCGCCCGGGCTGGCGTATCCATTGCCACCCAAGTAGGGTCGCAGCTTCATCCGTAGCACCCAAACCTGAACCTACAGCAGCAATGCCACTGTCGCGATATGCGCGTCGATCTCGCGCCAGAGCACAGTGAGTGAGCGCGGCGACACGCGCGCTGCCAGAACAGGTGCCAGCCGAATGTCCAGCGCCCGCCAGGCTTCCGGTGCACCTGGGGGCGTGGTCCTCTCGTCGCCTACCACGATGTCGCGCGTGTCGTGACGAAGCCCAAGGCCCATGGCCTTGAGCACCGCCTCTTTGCCGCTCCAGATACGCGCCACCATCCGCTCCGCGGCGGCGCCGCCACCCGTCCTGGCCACGCGATCGGCTTCGCCTTCGCTGAAAAACTGTCGCACTAGGGCCGGGGCGCGGGGCTCTACAGTTTCAAGATCGGCGCCGATGCAAACACCAGGCTCGATCGCGACTGCGGCCAAGCCCCAATCACCTCGATGCGAGATCGACAGTGACAACGACAGCCTCCCCTGCCCTTCTCGATCGACATACGGGACGCCGGCCTCGTCATTGAGGATGCTCAACTGACGACGCCAGTCTTCATTCCTCTGAAGCCCAGCCACAAGGCCGTTGCCTTCGGCCGCCAATTCGCCCAGCAGCCGCTTGGCTGCCCAACGGCCGAGCAGCCACTTCCGTCGGCGCGGCAGGAATGTCAACCCAGCGAGGATCGCTTCCTCACGCGGACTGAGCAGGCGCGGCGGCGCCTGGGCCAGCGCCAGCGCGGGGTGCTCGCCGGCGTGGGCCAGAACATAGCGGAACATCTTGCGCTGGTCAGTCGATGACGCCGCGGAAGCGGCCCACGGCCTCGTCAGGCAGCCCGCCTGGGATGCGTGAGGTGCGGTAGCCCTGCACCGTCAGGTAGACCTTGCCCTCGTCGTCACGCACGCGCGCATCGAACGACAGCGCGTCCTCGGACGGATGCGGCTGCAATTCAGCCACAACCAGCTTGCCGTTGGGGGTCGGATCAAACACGGTCACACGGTCGACCACCGCGGGCAGCCCCATCTGCCCGGTCTGGCCGATCTCCCACACCCCCGCGGTCTGGAAGCACAGCTCGACCATGCGCGGCCCAACCATGCTGGTGCTGTCGGGATTGGTGGTGTCCGCAGGCAGAGGCGTCCTCATGGTCCCGACCACCTTCCCGCTCGACAGCCGGTTGACCATCTCCAACACCCGGTAAGCCGGGCCGTGGAAGTACACGCGGTAGATGTCGTCATGTCCGATGCCGCCCACCGGGCCGGCGCTGTCCACCGCCGTGCGCGCGCCCGGACCGTCCCCCTGTTCCAGCACCACCACGCCGGCAAAGTGCAGCTTCTCCTCGGGCTCGCGGCCCACCACCACCTGCACCGACGACAGGGTCGTGTGCACCCGCACCCGCCCGTCCGCACCCAGCAGCGGACGCGCCCGCACGATCATCGAGCGCGGCTCGTGCCGGTAGTACTTCATGGGCGCCAAGAAGCGCACATTTTCCAGGGCCGCCACCCGATGAAGCGGGGCCAACAACCATGCCGCCTCGGCAAAAATTTCCAGGCCCATCACGCCCGGCAACACCGGAATGCCGTCAATGGCGTGATCGTAGAGAAATGGCTCCACCTTGGGGTCGAGGCGGATTTCGGCGGTCATGCCCTGGTGCAGATCGAAGCTGACCTTGTCAAAGGGCAGAGGCAACGCCCTTGCGCGGGCGCGCGCCAGCAGATTGCCGTCGGGATCAATGCCCCCATCCTCGTCAAAGGGCGCGAGCAAGATGCCCAACTTGTGCCCCACCACGGCCTCGCCGGAGAAGCCCGCGAGCAGCGCATGGCGGATGACGGGCAGGCCCTCGGCCGGCGAAAGCATATCAATACCCGCACGCTTCATAATCTCGGGGACGCTCCCGCGCGTGGCCATGCCGATCCCGCCCCAGGCGGTCCAGTCGAGCGCGATGCCGAGCGAGCCTGGACGCGAGGCCGCCCACCAGGAAAGCGCCTTGCACATGAAATCGTTGCCCGAGCTGTAGTCAGCCTGCCCTGCATTCCCGAAACGGCCTGCCACCGACGAGAATCCCACGATTGCTTTGACGTCCATGTCGCGGGTCGCGGCCAAGAGATTGAAGAGCCCGTCGGCCTTCACCCGGAAGACCAGGTCGAATTCCTCCACCGGCTTGCGGTCGAGCGAGCGGCTACGCTCTAGCCCTGCGGCATGCAGGATGACGTCGATGCGTCCGCTCTCTGCGCGGATATTGTCCACCACGGTCTTGACTGCCCCGCTGTCCAGCACGTCGACCTGGCGGTAGAAGGCACGACCGCCCGCCTGCTCCACCCCGCGCAAGGCCTCCAGGATGCCGGCCTGCCGTTCCAGATCGAAGAGTTTCTCCTCGACTTGCGCGGGCGTGGCGCGGCCCTTCTCCGCCTTGATGCGCTCGAATACCTCGCGCTTGGCCGCCTCACGATCCTTGACCACGGTCTGGAGCAGGGCGTGCTCGCTTTCGGGCGGCATAGCGCGCGCGTCGAGCAGGTAGAAGGTGCCGCGCGACGCGGCCGCCAGANNTCGCGCACGATGGCCACGGTGATAGCCCCGGCCCCGCCGGTCACGGCAAACACCGTGTTTTCGTCCAACTTGATCGGCGGCTTGGTGTCAGCCGGCAAGGCTTGCATGACCTCCAGGCCAATGGTCACGCGCAGGCCGCCCGCGTAGCCAATTTCCACCGCGCCCGGATCACACTCGGTTTCGTCGAGCAAAGCGCGGGCGATCATCTCGGGCGAAGCGCCATCTTCAAAGTCGACCACCTTGGCCAGCAAATCGGGCCGCTCGCGCCGCAGGGTCTTGCTGAATCCGGAGACGGCGCCGCCCAATGGGTTGCTGGCGCCAGCCGCCCCATAGCCGTGCTGTCCGCCCATGCGCGTAGCCGCTACGACGAAGCTGCCCGGGTTGCCCAGGGCCTCGTAGAGACCGCGAGCCGCCCCGTGCAAGAGCAAGACACGGTCGCGGTATAGCTTGCGAAACTGGACCAGGTCGAGGTCCGACAGAGGCGCCGAGCGGTCGAGCGCAGGCAGGAAATAGAGGCCCGCGACGTTGCCCGTCTGAGCCCAGCCGTGCAAGGCGGCCTCAATCTCGGCCCGTTCGGGTCGCGCATCGATGCGCAGCACCTGCACGCCCCGGCCTTCCAACTGCTCACAGAGGAGCTTGCCCGCGCCTTCGCTGTCAGCGACCACCACCACGCGGCTGCCCCGCTCCAGCCGCACGCCGGTCTTTTTGCACGAGTCGAGCGGAGGCCGCAGGGTCACCACCGGACGCCGCAGCAGCCCGCTCACAAAGGGGCTCTGCCCTGGTGCCGCGTCAACCGCGGGAGCCCCAGCAGTCGGCTCCACTGGCGCAGGTATAGGTGCCGTGGGCGCAGCCGCTGCCGGCAGGTACTGGTTCACGAACCCAATGACATGGCGAAGGGTTGGGTATTCACGCAGTTTCAGCTTGTCCTGGCGTGGAATATTGAATGTCTCCCTCACCAGCGCGAACACCTCTGCCTGCTTGACCGTGTCGATACCCAAGTCCGCCTCGAGATCCAAATCGAACTCCAGCATGTCCCTCGGATATCCCGTCTTGCCCGCCACCAATTCCAGCACCTTCTCCGCAATCGCATCTCCCGCTCCCGCCGCACCCGCCGTGGTCGCTGTCGTAGACGTGGTCGTGGCTGGTGCCGAAGCCAGGGCCGCGACGGGCGCGTGCGGAGCGCGCGGTGGGCTGGCCACGCTGGCGCCCCCGACAGGGAGAGCCGGGGCCGCGACGGGCGAGTGCGGAGCACTCGGGGGTTGATGGGGTGGGCTGTCCGTCCCGAAGCCCCCGAAGGGGGGAACCGACGCCGGGGCCGAAGACGAAACCGGAGCAGCGGCCGCCGCTGGCCCGGCCAAATCTGGCCGATTCGTCTCCACGAACCCGATCACATGACGGAGCGTCGGATAGTCACGCAACTTCAGCGTGTCCTGGCGCGGAATATTGAATGTCTCCCTCACCAGCGCGAACACCTCTGCCTGCTTGACCGTGTCGATACCCAAGTCCGCCTCGAGATCCAGATCAAGCTCCAGCATATCCCGTGGATAGCCAGTCTTCTCCGCCAACACCGCCAGCACCTTCTCCACCACGACATTCCCAGTGGCAGTGGCGGTGACAGTGGCCGAAGCCGGAGCCCCCGCCAAGTCCGGCCGATTTTCTCTGACAAACCCCACCACACGCCGGAGGGTTGGATAGTCACGCAGCTTGAGCGTGTCCTTCCGCGGAATGTTGAATGTCTCCCTCACCAGTGCGAACACCTCGGCCTGCTTGACCGTGTCGATACCCAAGTCCGCTTCGAGATCCAGTTCGGGATCCAGCATGTCGCGTGGGTAGCCGGTCTTGTCACTGACCAGCCGGAGCACTGTCTCCATGACCACGTCGCCGCCGGACGCCACTGCCGCAGTCGTGACCGCCGGAGAGGGCGCAGTCGCGACCGCCGGAGAGGGAGCAGCGGTCATGGCCGCCGCCGGCCCGGCCGCAGGAGTTGCGCCCGCGGCCGGCGCAACCTGTGCCCGCGCTGCCGCAGGTGTCGGCGCCCCATCGCCCACGCGTGCGTGCGGGCCCGTGCCCGTGGTCCAGGCCGACTGGGCCGGCTCGCGCGCCGGTGGGCCGTTGTCCTTGATGCGCAGGGTGCGCTTCTCGACTTCCAGGGCTGGCGCGGGGTACCCCGAAATCTCGGCCAGCCAGCGTTGGTAGGCTGCCCGATCCGCGACCCGCTCTTCCAATCCTTGAATGCGACGGAGCATGGTCATCGCGATCTGCGAGCCAAACCCGGCGGCCAGGCGCAAGGCGTAGCGCACTGGATAGTGCCCGCCCTTCGAGAGATTGAGCGTGCCCAGCTCGGGATCGGGCTCGCGGTAGTTGGGCACCGGCGGAACGATCTGCTTCTCCAGGATCTTGACCGCCACCGCGTCCTCCACGCCCACCCCCATGGGATGACCGGTGAACCCTTTGGTGTTGCACACCACCAGAGCATTGGTGCTGGCGCCAAAGGTCTTGCGCAGGGCAAACACCTCAGCCGAGGCGCTGCCTCCGCGCGCTGGCGTGTAGGTCTCGTGCGAGATGAAGACCAGCTCGCGCGCCATCGCGTGCCGGTCAATCCCGTGACGCCGCTCCACCCCGGACACCAGGCGCTCCATCACGCCCTCGATGTGATCGACATCCAGGCGTGTCCCGTGGAACGCGCTGTTGGCGAACTCGCTGCCCAGCACTTCGCACAGTCCACGCATCCCGCGCTCGCGCAGCGAATCTTCCGACTCCACCACCAGGCCGCACGCCCCCATGCCGAGCAGCATGCCGTTGCGCCGGCGATCAAAGGGCAGGGCCGCCTTCTCCAGCACATCCTCGGTGGTGGCCGCGCCACTGGCCAAGAAGCCGGCGCCCATCCATTCCAGCAGATTGTCGGAAGTGACATCGTCGGCGCCGATGACGAGCACGCGGCGACAACGGCCGGCCCGAATCCAGTCCTCGGCCATGCCCACCGCCATGGTGGTCGAGGCACAGGCCGCGTTGACTTGGGTGTTGGGACCGCGGATGCCGAGCAGTTCTGCAAACTGCGCGTGACCCATGGAGAGAACGCGGAAAAGGAAACGGCGATCGAACTCGTAGCTGGCGTCCCCGGTTCGCTGGGTAAAAAAACGCGTGACCTCGTCGACCAGGTTGTCGTAGCCCGGGAAGGCCGAGGCGAAGATCACGCCGGTTTCGTCGGCCATGGCTACCGGAAGTCGCCAGCGGTCGGGCAGGTAGCCACCCGTAGTGGTGCGACGATAGTGGCGCACCAGCGGAATCCCTGCATCGCGCAGCGCCTCGATGCCCGCGGCGATGGCCAGGGCAGAGGTGATGTCCCATGCCTCGACTCGCTCGCGCGGAATCCCGAATTCCTCGACGGCATCGAAGACGCCGCGGCGGCCGGCCAGGCGAATCACCTCGTCAACCGACCGAATGGGATCCAGGCTGGGTTCACCCACCTCGCGCTTGACCAGGCGGACCACGTTCTTCTCCACCATGCGGGTGCGGAAAACCTGGGGCACGCTATCGATGAAGGAATCGCCGCGCAAGATGCGTTCCACATTGCTATCGTCGAAGACGTGTTTGTTCTGCCCGGGCAGGCCCAAGGCCGCGCCCGATATGACAATCGATCCCGGCAGGGTTTCCGGCAGCGCGGGCGGGCCGGCGCGGCGGCCGCCGTAAAGCGCCATGCCTTCGTCGAGAAAGCGGGCAAATAGTCTCCCCAGCCCGTCGTAGTCGGGCTGGCCTGCGGACGCGCGAATCGGACTCTCACTCATGGTCTGGGTTGCTCCCTGCGAAAAAATCGGGCTTGCGGCGGCCGCTACAGCAGCAGATGTAGCCACGGCGGTCTCGGGGTCGGGCCGCGTCGCTGCAAGAGCGGCCAGCAGATTCTCCGGGCGTGGGATACCCGCCGCGTAGAAGCCGCACATGGCATCGTGGAACGAACGGATGCCGCCGCGTTTGGGATGATTGGTGGCAAGACAGATGACGTCGTCCTTGTCTTCGAGAATGCTCTCGGCCAAGGCCATCAGCGCGCGCTTGGGCCCGATCTCGACGAAAATGCGCGCCCCCTCCCGGTAGCAGGTCTCGATGCCCTTGACGAACTGGACCGAGGACGCCATCTGGTCGGCTAGGCGCCGCCGGATAGTGTCCATGTCATGGGTCGGATAGAGCTGGCCGTCGATGTTGCCCACCAGTGGAATGCGCGGGAAGGCAATCTGCATCTCGCAGATGGTGCGGTAGAGCGCGTCGGAGGCAGGCGCCACCACCTTGCTGTGGAAGGCGTGGGATACTGGGATGAGTTGCGCGATCATGCCCAGTTTGTTGAAGTAGTCGACCGCGCGGTCCACGGCATCGCTGGCGCCCGCGATCACGGTCTGCTTGCGGCTGTTGATGTTGGCCGGCGTGAGGTAACCGCCGATCTCGGGCAGCCGGCGCACGATCTCGTCGGTGGGCCCCATCACCGAGGCCATCTTGCCCTTGTCGCCGATGGACACCGAGGCCATGGCCCGCGCGCGCGCACTCACCGCCACCAGGGCCTCGGGGAAGGTGACCATGCCGGCACCCACGGCGGCGGCCCATTCGCCCAGGCTGTGCCCCATCACGATGTCGGGCACAACTCCGTGCTTGTCGAGCAGGCGCATGACTGCGATGTCGGTGGCCACCATGGCCGGCTGGCAGATGGTGGTGTCCTTCAGCGCCTCCTCGGCCGCTTGCATGGCGGCCGGATCGGCCTCGTTCTTGTAGACATAGCTGGTCAGCGGCTGGCCCAGAATGGGACCCATCACGCGATCGGCCTCGGCGAAAGTCTCGCGCACGATCGGGTCTGGCACATCAGCCAGCATGTTGACGTATTGTGAGCCCTGGCCGGGAAACAAGAAGGCCACCTTGCCCGCTCCGCCACGCCGGAAGTGGATGCCTTTGCTCTGCAGCACGCGCCACTTCCTGGGTTCGTCTTTGTCGAGTCCTGCCAGGGCGGTCTCGCACTTCTTGACCAAGTCAGCCGCGTCCTCAAAGGCGATCACCATGCGCGCAGGCGCGGCCAGAAAATCCGGCCCTGGCGGCCGGCGGTCTGGCACCTGGCCGGCCTTGGCGCTTTCCATAGCCTGAATCAGGGCGGTCCGCACGCCCCCGGCGTCAGCCCCGCCCACCGCCAGCATGTTGCCTAGCATGGGCGGCCGGGTGTCCCTGGCCGGCGTGACCCCAGGCCCAGGGAAGGAAGCGGGCACCTGCACCATCGACTCACGCCGGGTCAGCATGCCGGGTACATGCTCTTCCACCACCACGTGGAAATTGGTGCCGCCAAAGCCGAAAGCCGACAGGCCGCAGCGCCGCGGACCGAATGACGGCTTCTCCCAAGGTTGCGCCTTGGTGTTCACGTACAGGGGCATCTTGTCCCAGGGAATACTGGGATTCGGCTGGTTGAAATTGATCGAGGGCGGGAGGATCTTGTGGTGACAGGCAAGCACGGCCTTGAGCAGCCCGGCGGCGCCTGCCGCGCTCTTCAGATGGCCGATTTGCGATTTGATCGAGCCGAGCGCAATCCGATGCTTGATGGGCGAGCCTTCGGAAAGCAGCTTGGTCACGGTCTCCATTTCGGCCACGTCCCCGGCCCGGGTCGAGGTGCCATGGCCTTCGAGGAGCGTCATGGTCGCGGGGTCCAGTCCGGCACGCTGCCAGGCGCGACGCAAGGCCAGTATCTGCCCGAGGGGATTGGGGGCTATGATGCTCCTACCCTTGCCGTCGCTGGATCCGCCCACCCCGCGGATCACCGCATAGATGCGATCGCCAGCCTGCTCCGCGTCCTCCAGGCGCTTGCACACGAAGAAAGCGCCACCCTCGCCCATGATGAAGCCGCTGGCATCCTTGTCATAGGGCCGTGAGCCGTCGGGGGAAAGCGCGCCGATCTTGCAGAACTTGATGAAGGTGGTAGCGCCCATGTTGCGGTCCATGGCGCCGGTGACAACCACGTCGTAGTGGTGATCGACAAGACCGTCGACTGCGGCCTGCAAAGCGGCCAGCGAAGAAGCGCACGCGGCGTCCGCGGTGAAATTCGGTCCGCGCAGGTTGAGCACGGCCGCCACGCGGCCCGAGGTGATGTTGGTCAACTCGCCGGGCATGGTGTCTTCGGTGGTGTCGGGGAAACGCCGGCCTACCGATTCCCGCAACTGCGCCACCAGGGCCGCGCGGTCGGCCGGAGGAAGCGACTGGAAGACCTGGGTGTCGGCGATGGCGTGCACATACTCGGGCATGGAGAGGCGCAAGCAGGTGAGGTAGTGCAGCTCGCCGCCCATGGCATTGCCCAGGATCACGGCGGTCGATTCTGTGTCGAGCGGCCGGTCGGGATGGCCCGCGTCGCGCAGCGCCTCGCCCGCACACAGCAGCGCCCACTTCTGGCCGTCATCCATCGCGGCCGATACGGTGGGCGGAATGCGATACTTGGTGGGCTCGAAGGACACACCGCGCACCCAGCCGCCGATCTTGGAATACGTCTTGCCAGGTGCCTTTGGATCAGGGTCGTAGTAGTCGGCCAAGGCCCAGCGGTCCAGAGTGACCTCGCTGATCGAATCTCGTCCGGTCACGACGTTCTGCCAGAAAGCCTTTGCATCAAGCGCATCGGGCAGTATGGCCCCCACGCCGATGACGGCGATGGCTCTCTCGGCCGGATCCCGTGGCG
Organism: Myxococcales bacterium; assembly: GCA_003157775.1. Classification (GTDB taxonomy): domain Bacteria; phylum Myxococcota_A; class Polyangia; order Fen-1088; family Fen-1088; genus Fen-1137. Next base: position 12,168 of record PMKP01000402.1, read on the forward strand.
AACGACTCATTTCAACTTCCTCCCAGATATCGAGAACGGAGAACCGGGCGCCCAACGGCTCTCCCGGGTGTCCGAATCAAGCGAATGGTTGTGCCGTTGTTCTCTTTCTAAGCACGAGCGGCGTCTTGCTCAATCAAAGCCTTGGCCACGATGTCCATGTCGGCCATCAGGCCCTTGGCGCATGCGGTGATGGCGCTCGCCCGGAGGGCGCGCTCGAAGTCTGCAATGCCCGCATCATCCACCGCATCCATACCGCGCACCAGACGAACCGCCAGACCCAGCACGTCAAGCGCCGCCTCGCGCGCGCAGATGCGTGACATGGCCTTGCACGCCGAGGGTGCGAAAAAGGGTTGGTACTTGGGCGCGCTCCGGCCCGCAGCGTAGCGGGCGAAGCAAGCCGCAATCTCTGCTCTCGTCATCAGCTCGCCCAGCTCGAAAAGCACATGCTGGTTACGGGTCAGGCGGCCGACGCGGCATCGCTCCGTCGTCTCTTGAACGACATTCACCGCCAAGGCCGCCGCATCAGCCCCCACGTCCGGGTGCTCGTGGTGCAGGGCTTCGAGTGAAGCGGCGATCTTCTTGTAGTACTGCCCGTGGTCCTGCAGATGCTGGCGCCAGCGATCCCGTGACACCGTCCATTGCATGATCTCGCTGGTGCCCTCGTAGATCGTGGTGATGCGCACATCACGCCGGATCTTCTCGACCTCGTACTCCCTGGTGTAGCCGTAGCCGCCGTGCGCCTGAATGGCGGCGTCGGCCGCAGCGTTGCCCGCTTCGGTGGCATAGAGCTTGACGATCGCGCCCTCGGTCTGCAGCTCGGGCTCGCCCTGGTCAAGCCGGTGAGCCGTATCTTCGATGAGGGCACGCGCCGCCTCCAGCCGGACCACATGGGGAACGATCAACTTGTCCATGTAGCCCTGCTTTTCAGCCAGAGGCGACCCAGCCTGCACGCGCTCGCGCGAGTAGCGGATGGCCCTCAGCATGGCCGCGACGCCGCCCCCAAGGCCAAAGGCTGCCACCATGAGGCGCGTGAAGCCGAACACGGATTGGGCGTGGACCAGTCCCTTGCCCTCCACACCACCAAGCAGGTTCTCCTTGGGAAGGTAGACGTCCTCAAAAGTGACCGGCGACGTATTGGACGAGCGGATACCCAGTTTGTTCTCGTGCTTGCCGGGAACCAGGCCTGGGGTTCCCTGCTCCACGGCAAAGAAGCTGGGCCCATCGGGCGCCATGGCCAGCACCGTGTACAGTTGCGCGTAGCCGCCGTTGGAGATGAACTGCTTGGTACCGTTGATCTTGTAGCCCTTGATCGCGCCGTTCTCCATCACCCGCTCGGCACGGGTACGAATGGCCGACAACTCGCTGCCCGCCAGGGGTTCGGTCACGGCGTAGGCGACAATCAACCCTTCGTCGGCAATTCGGCGCAGCCAGTAGGTCCGCTGCTCTTCGGTCGCGCCCACCACGATGGGGTCGGTTCCCAGGAAGATGGCCAAGAAGGCGGTAGCGACGCCAAGATCCAGCTTGGCCATCTCCTCGGAGACTCGGTAGACGTCGTAGGCGTTGCCGCCCAGGCCGCCTAGCTCTTCAGGAATGAACAGGAGGTGCAGGCCGATATCAGGTCCGAGCAACTCACGGATGAGGTCCAGCGGAAAGAGGTCCTTCTCATCAAGGTCCAACCTGACCTTTAGGGGTAGCTTCTGCTTGCCGAACGAAGCCAGTGTGTCGATCAGGGTCTGGAGTGAGTCTTTGTCAAGACCTGAGTTCTTCATCAGACTTGTGTCTTCCTGCGGCCAAGTGAATCGGTGGGGAAAGGGAGGGTACCCCGGCTGAAAGCCTCCGATGCTGGCACAAGCTGGGCCAAAATCAAAACCGGGACGTCAGGATAGGCGTCTCATGCCCCGAATCATGCATATCCTGGCGTAATAATTGATCTATTTTCTTTGGTTTGGGCCCCGGAAATACGCAAGAAACGCACCCATGTGCGTTGTCACCTACACGCCCAAGTCGCTGCAACCGTCGTGGGTGCGACCCCAGACACGCACCCCGCTGCGGCCTCTGGTACGCACCGAAGGAAGTTCGCCCCGGAGAGCCTCGGTGCTCCCCCTCTCCTCCCTGTGTTCTCAATCGAAGTCGGCTGTCCCGCTGAACTCGCCCACCCTGAACTCGCTCACCCAGGTCACAATCCCAAGGTCCATCACTTCCACCGGCTGTCACCGCCTTCGGCCTTCTTCTTGGCTTCTTCGGCAGCTTTTTCCTTCTGCTTTTTCGCCTGGGCCGCCTTGGCCGCCGCTTGCCCCTTCTTGTCGTTCTGCTGGATCCTCTTCAGCGCGGCCGCAGCGTCTTTCTCCTGCTGCTTGCGGCGCTGCTCCTCGCAGCCCGCCGGCTCACACTCGCCTTCGCAGTCACATTTCGACTTCTTCATCTTGTTGCAATGGCACTGGTTCTGGGCGTCGTGATAGCAGCCGCAGGCGTTCGGGGGCTCTGCGGCCGGGGGAGGCTCCGCTTCCACCTTCTCGGCCTTCGATTTGGCAAGAGCCAGGCCTGGCTCCCAGACCAGAAGGCCGAATACTGCAATGATCGAGATCGTGATCCGCATGGCATTCTCCTTTGCCAGGCATTATCACCTTAGCCGCAAGCCGTGCAACCGTGTAGCGGCCTTGCGGCCCGCCCACATCCATGATTGAAACACTCGACGGAGGAAGCCGATGGTTACAAGCCTGACGACCCGTGACAGGAGCGAAGCGCGAAAGAAGGGGTTGATGGCGGTCGGGGCCTGGGGTGGAGCGGGCCTGCTTGTCCTCGTGCATTGGCCCACGCTAGGGTTGGTTGCTGCTGGTGGCGCCGGGTACTTGACCTACCGATGGTTTATGTATCGCGCCAAACGCGGCATGCGTTTCTGAGCTGATCTATCTAGATGGGAACCCTGGGAGGGTTCCCAAACCCTCCCGCGATGGTTCGCGGCGAGCAAAGCTCGCCGGCTCCCCACGCGATTTACGGTTCAATGTAGAGCGGAGGCCCGGAAGGTGCCGTGGACTCGCCAGACGGGGGCGCCGCCGCCGCGGGTTGGCTGCGCCCGACTTGGTGGAATGTCAGGGGCAAGTCTACATGCACCCCATTTCCTTCGAATCGCGGAAACCTCATGCCCTGGACGATGTTCCGGACGCAACGCTCGGCATCCGGGGCCGCCCCGTTGACTCGCACGAGGCTGGCTCGTCCCGCTGGATCAGCTTCGAACGACACAGCCACCATCGGATTCTGAGCAGAAGGCGAAAAGCAGGTTACCAGAGACGCCATCGTGCCTTGGATTGCGGAATTCAGTACCTCACGGCTGAGTCCATTCGGATTCCCGTTGAGCGTACCCGAGCCTCCTGACGCAGCGCTGCGCGGCACCGCGGCCACCGGCTCTGGATCGGGTTGTACGGCCTCGTTCTGTGGGCCAGCCAGGCCAAAGCCTGGCAGACGTCGTGCTACCTGATGTTCGCGAGGCGCCACCGTCGGGGCTGGGCTGTTGCCTGCGGGAAGGGGCGGCGGCGTCCCCTTTTTGACGCCAAAGTACTCACATCCCGTGCTCGACCATGCCAGGGCGACCATCAGGCCGAGCGCAACCGGCTTTCCTGCCAAGCTTTGCGGCGACCTCGTTTGCATGCCCTTATTGTATCGGAAAATCACGAGCATCGCTTGACTGGGAGCGCATGCTGTCATGCACAGTCCCCTGCACCCATGGGGCGAGCCAGATTCGTCGAGTCGGTGTAGTGTCCTGCATCGATGCGCATCGGAGTCGACCTGGGTGGAACCAAGACCGAAAGCGTTGCCATCGACGCCACCGGAACCGAACGCGCACGGTTGCGCGTCCCAACGCCCAGCCACAGCTACGACGAGATCATCGCATCCATCGTCCGCCTGGTGCGCGACACAGAGGCGCAAGCCGGTCAGACAGGCACCATCGGCGTCGGAATCCCCGGCGCCGTGTCTCCTGCTACCGGGCTGGTCAAGAACGCCAACACCGTCGTGCTCATCGGCCGTCCGCTTGATCGCGACCTTGCGCGTGCCCTGGGCCGGCCCGTGCGGGTAGCCAACGACGCCAACTGCTTCGCACTGTCAGAAGCCTCCGACGGAGCGGGAGCCGGCGCCCCGGTGGTCTTTGGGGTCATCGTGGGCACGGGGACGGGTGGCGGCCTAGTGGTAGATGGGAAGCTGCTGACCGGGCCGCACGCCATCGCGGGCGAATGGGGGCACAACCCCCTGCCCTGGCCGCGCGACGACGAGCGCCCGGGCCCGGTTTGCTACTGTGGAAAGAGCGGCTGCATCGAGACCTTCCTGGCTGGCCCCAGCCTGGCCCGCGATCATCGGCTGCACACCGGCGAAACGCGGGACGCCGGCGACATCGCCCGGCGCGCTGAAGCCGGCGATGTGACCGCCGTGGCGAGCATGACCCGTTATGAGGACCGCATGGCGCGGGGGCTGGCGTCCGTGATCAACCTCCTCGATCCGGATGTGATCGTCCTGGGCGGCGGTCTCTCGAACATCGCACGCCTATATCGTGAGATTCCGTTGCGATTGGGTCAGTACGTCTTCTCTGACACCGTCAGCACGCCCATCCTCCCGGCCCGCCACGGTGATTCGAGCGGGGTGCGCGGGGCAGCCTGGTTGTGGCCGCTGCGAGCTTGACGTGAGCCATAGCCAGGTTTTCCAGAATATGGCACGCAAGAAGAAACGACGAACGGGCAAGGCCACTGCAGGCGGAAGTGGCGATAGGCGGGTGCGAACCAGGCCATCACGGCTCTCGGCAGTCGTTCTGTTTGCCATTCTGCTTCTGGCCTACCTGGGCAATGGGGACACCCTGGTGGGCAACGATGCAACCGCCAATGTGCACTTGCCGCTTCAACTCCTCACGCGAGGGCGCCTGACCTTCACCCAGGAAGACTCGCCCTACATGTTCATGTACACGCTGCAGCTGCCGACCCGCAAGATCCCTGTGCGCTTCCGCAGCTGGGATGCTGTCGTCGAAGGCAAGACCATGCTCGAGCACTGGAAGAGCGGGGCTCTGTCCCTGGACTCCCCCTTCTACTATCTGGCGCCCACCCGGAAACCCGGCGTCTATGCCAACACCTTTGGGCTTGGTGCCGGGCTCTTGGCCTTGCCTGCGCTGGCCGTAGTGAAGCCTTTCGCGGCCCCGCTCGAGGCCAATCCCGCCCAGCTGTGGCAAGTGGGGAAGGTGGTGGCAGCGGCCGCGGTGGCAGGGAGCGCGGTGTTCGTCTTTCTCACAGCGCTGGGGCCTCTGGGATCGCTGGCCGCGTTCTTGCTGGCCCTGGCCTATGGTCTGTGCACTTGCGTGTGGAGCACCAGCAGCCAGGCACTGTGGCAGCACGGCCCCACCGAGCTCTTTCTGGCGATGGGCACGTATTTCTTGCTTCGCCCACAGCGTCCCTCGCCCCTTTGGGCCGGATTGGCGTATTCGATGTCGGTGGCATGCCGGCCTACCAGCCTCTTGGTGCTTCTGGTGGTGGCGATCTTCCTGGGAGTGCGCGACCGCCGCGCGTTGTTGCGCTTCTGCCTTGGCGCCTTGCCGGTGGGTGCCCTGTTGCTGATCTACGGATTGGTGTTGTTCGGCCATCCACTCGCCGCCGGACAGTTGGGTGTAGGGCCCGAGGTTGCGCTGGCCAAGACAGGCAACCCGGGGTTGTGGCAGACGCCCCTTCACATCGGACTCCTCGGGCTGCTGGTCAGTCCGGGCCGGGGCCTCTTGGTCTATTCACCCATCGCCATTTTCGCCCTGTGGGGCGCGGTTCGCGTCTGGCGGGATCCGGCCTGGAGGGATTGGCGGCCCATATCCGTCGCCGTGGCTGCCCTGTTGCTTCCTGCAGCCAAGTGGTTCGATTGGTGGGGGGGCTGGTGTTATGGTTACCGGCCGATTGTCGACGCGATCACGCTGCTGGCCTTTTTGGCGATTCCCGTGGTTCCGTGGATCCGTGCGCGGCGATCACGTTGGCTGCTGTGCGCGGGCCTCGGCTGTTGGTCTCTGGGCGTCCAGGTGCTGGGGGCGTTCTGCTACGACGTCAGTGGGTGGAACGGCCGACCGGCGTACGATGTGGTCGGGCCCGGACCGGATCGGCGAGTGACCTACGATGATCTGCGCCTGGCAGAACAGCAGGTGCGCGAGCATGGCGGCCGGATCGAACCGCGTGATCAGAACGTGGATGTGCCTCTCCACCGCCACCGCCTCTGGTCGGTGACCGACAATCCGATGTCATACTACCTGACCCGCGCCGGCAGCGCGCGCACGCGCCGCCTGGAAACCATTGCCAAGTTCTTGCGCGACGAAGGATAAAGGGACGGCGGGATAATCGCGTTTCAGTCGAGCGCGGCGTCCATCGCATCCACCGATCCGAGTGAATTCATTTTCGCTCGCTGACGCCCGGGTCCGAGTGCCTACCCTGCGCCCTCACCATCGGTATCTGTGCGCCGGCGATCCGGCGGCTGTGTATAGTGCGCTGTCGATGACCCGTTCCACCCGCAACTCAGCCCAGCGGCGCGCCACTCGGCAGGTCTGGCTGGCCAGCCTGCGCTCAGAAGCCGCCCGTCTGGCCTACCTCGGCGCCGCGGCGGCGGTGCAGACCGTGCTTTGGCTCGGCTGGGCACTCATGCGCTGGGTGGCATGAGCCCATGCAGCGACTGCGCAAGCCGGAGCCGCTGTTGGGCACTTGATTGTGGTGAATAATGCGGGCTAGTGCCGTCGAAGCTGTAGGAAGGTGGAGCCCACGAGGAAGAGCCCCAGCAGGATCCAAATCATCCCCCAGCGGACGTGCCGACGCTGCTCGGGCCCGCGTTCGAGACGCTCTTCCGGCTCAGCAGCTCGGCCAACCGCGGCTTCGCCCCCAGTCTCCTCGTCGGCAGGACGCCTGCGCAGCCGCGCGGCACCCAGATACTTGACCCGAAGGGCGCCAAAGACAATCAACATGGACCCGATGGCGTAGAAGAGGAAGGGAGGCAGATTCACTTGCATGGTTTCGCTTGCTCCCCTGTCTCTAGCTCGCGATCTCGTCGGCCTTGAACTCGCGAATGACCGTCACCTTGATTTGGCCTGGAAAGATCATCTCGCGCGAAAGGCTTTCCGCGATCTGGGAGGACAGGTTGGCTGCCCCGCGGTCGTCCACCCGATTCTCGTCCACGTAGACGCGCACCTCGCGTCCACCTTGCACGGCGAAGGCTTCATCAACGCCGGCGAAGGCACGGCTGATGCGCTCGATCTCCTCCAGCTTGGCCATGTGACTGTCCTCGTTCTGACGGCGCGCGCCCGGCCGTCCGCCCGACATGGCGTCAGCCGCCGCAACCAGATAGGCGTAGGGGCTATTAAATGGCTCATCGGTGTGATGCGCGCCAATCGCGTTGGCCACCACTTCGGATTCGTGCAGTCGACGCGCATACTCCGCTCCGATGGAGGCATGCGACCCATCAAGCTCGTGGGTCAGCGCCTTGCCTATGTCGTGTAGCATAGCCGCCCGCCGGGCGATCTTGATGTCGAGCCCCAACTCCGCGGCCATCATGCCGCAGAGAAACCCCGCCTCCACCGAGTGCTTCCACTGGTTCTGCGCATAGCTGGTGCGGAAGTTGAGTCGGCCCACCAGCTTCACGATGTCGGGATGCGTACGGTCGATGGCAAGCAAGGAAAAGGCTCGTCGCCCCAGGTCGAGAGTCTCGCGTTCCACGTCCACCACGATGCCACGGGCCATCCTTGTCACCGCTGCGGGTCCGCTGATGGACCGCTTCAACATGCGATTCACGCAACGGCGGGCTATTTCCCGGCCTACTCCGTCGAGGCCCTCAATATGAATTGCCAGTTGCCCGTCCAGCATGCAGAGCTGCACGCCCGCCACCGCCTCGATCGCGCGCAAGTCGCCATCTGCGGGTGGCACCTGTCCTGAGCGCAAGTCCGACAGGGTAATGACGAACTGAGGCCGCTCGGCCAGGTCATGGCCAGAAAAGCGGCCCAGCGCGATGCCCATGATTCTCTTGGCCGCGCGGATCTGGGCCCCCGCCATCGCCGACTCCGCCGTCTGACGCAAGACTTGCGCTGCGGCCGCGCGCGCGTCCTCCACCTCCCGTTCCACCAGCATCCGCTGGGCTTGGCCCACGGTGCAGGCTGCCACCCGCTCCAGCGCAGCTTGCCGATTTCTCTCGATGGACCGCGTTTCAGCCGCCAGGGCACGCACCTCCTGCTCCCGCTCGGCGACCGGCGCCTCGCGTTCCGCACCGCGGTCGCGCGCCTCTTCGGCAAGCCGCCCCTCTTCTTCAATCCGCACCGCCTGAGCCGCCAGCGCGGTCTCGGCCTCCGCCAGCTTGGCTTCCCGTGCGCGCAGGTCTGCCTCCGCCTCAGCTCGGAGCACCAGGGCCTGCTCGCGCGCGTGAATCTCTGACTCACGCAACAATGCCTGTCGCTCGATCTCTGCGTCGCTGCGGATGCGCCGGGCTTCGCCATCCCAATCGACAACTGGCCGCCGCAAACGACGACCCACCCACGCACCCAAGCAGGCGCCGGCCGCCAAACCGACAAGCACCGTGATCCAGACGGCCGGCTCGCCCATCTACGCGATCGCAAGTCCCAGGTGCGCGCGCAGGGCGAAGTATTCGTCCGACACGCACCACTGAATTAGGTCCCGGACCTTGTCCTTGGGGTCGGCGCATCCCACCGCCAACGGCTCGGACTGAATTTGGTGGGCCGCCACCTCCAGGTCATTGCACATGAGGAAGCCAGCCCGCGACGACGTGTAGTCCACCGCCTTCGACCAGCGGTGTAGATCCGCCTCGGCCTTGCTTTCGATGAAGCGCCGAACCACCTCGGCCAGCTGCTCGACGTTCTGGGGCGGGACCAAGCGGCGGAGAAGCTCCACGCGCTCCGCCACCGGCTGCTCCATGTCCGCTTTGATGGGCACCTTGGGCTGTACCAGCTTGAGTGCCGCGAGGAAGTACGCCTTCAGCTCGGAAACCTGAGGCACCACCGCCGGCCAGCGCACGACGTGATCAGGCCGCATAAGCGCCAGCTTCTTGCCCAAGACGTAGGCCAGCTCTTTCTCCTGCTTGCCCTGCAACAGGGCCGCCCCGATGACGAAGGCCGGGCAGAGTTGCTGCTTCTCGCGTGCGTTCAGCATTTCGAGCTCGCCCGGCCAATCCTGGCGCAGGTACAGTTCGGGCGCCGTGACGCCGAGAGCCTGGCTCACGTACACGAAGACGCCACTGAACATGAGCTTGTCGTTGGTGGGATCCCGTCGGTCCCTGCGCCGAATCCCCACTTCCTTGTGCTCGCGAGCGCGCACCGCCATGATGGCCTGGCTGATGTTGGCGAGAATCAACGAAATAAAGCGATCCTCGTCGCCGTGGTAGATGTACTTCTGCCAGAGTTCCTCGTTGAGTCGCGCTTTCACCCGGGAAAGGGTCTTCTGCTTGTATTGCTCGTGGAAACGCAGCTCCTCGGCATCGGCCTGGCGCAGATAGGCGAGCACCGAGGCCGTGCACCAAACTTGGTCGTACTTGCCCATTTCGGCAAACAAGTGCCGAAGCGTCTTCAGGATGGGCACCATCGCCGCGAGGTCCTGCGTCCGCTTGAGGATCACACGCCACTCACGCACGGCCTTGTCGTAAGCCTCGGGCCCCTGCATTTGGTAGAGTTCAGCCAGAATCTGGTGGCGCGGCATATTGTCGGGCTCCAATTTCGCGCACACCTCGAACGCCTCCGCAGCGGCGCGGTACTCCTTGAGCCGTGACCGGTAGATCTCGCCCAACGCGTGCCAGAGGGCGATTTGGGTCGGCCGCTTCTCGGGCGGCACATCGGCACCCAAGCGCTTGATCATGCGGCGGTAGGCACGCTGCTGGTTGGTCCAGTCCTTCTTCGCCGTCATGATCTTGTCGATTCGCTCGAAGGGCTTGAGGTCGTCGGGATACTCGTCCAGCGCCTTGTTGAAGAGTTCCACCGCCTCATCAGGCGAGTGCAGCTCGGCGTTCGTGATCTGGCCAGCCGTCTGCAGGTACTTGGCCTTGACCCGCCCTGTCTCAACCGCCGCTAGGCGCAGCAGGATCTCCACCGCCTTCTTCCACTGCTTGGTTTCAGTAAGAAGCTCCAGTACGTCGACCAGCAGGCTGCGCGCGTCGGGCTTGACCTCGAGCGCCTCAAGATACGCCGCGATGGCCTTCTGTGGGTTCTTCAGTCGCTCCTTGTAGACCTCGATGATCTGTTCGTGCAGGCTGAGCTTGTCTTCGGCACTCTCGGTGTGCGCAAGCAAGGACCGTTTCTGCCGAATCACTGCCTCCCAATCCCCCGCAGCGGCGTGGATCTCGGTCAGTGCCTCCAGCGTGGGTCGGTGGCCGGGATTGATCTCCAGCGCCTTCTCGAACATGTTGATGGCCTTGGCCCGATCGCCGATCTTCATCTTGATGTGGCCGATGCGATGGAAGATCTCCACGATCTGCGCTTCGCTTTGCGACTCGCGGTGGTGGACCAGGATGGTCTGATAGAGCTTGAACGCCTCGTCCCACTGCTCCCGGCGGTAGAGCAAGTTGGCCCGATCCACCAGGGTGGGCAGGTGGGTTGCGTCCAGCTCGTAGGCCGCGCGGTAGTACTTGAGCGCCTTCTCCTCGTCGCCCAGTTGCTCCGCCGCCTTGGCCAGGCGGTAGTACAAGATGTTGATCTCGCGGTGAGCGCGACGATCCGCTTTGCGCGCCAGCATCTCCAGGATGGGTACGAGCGGCGCCCATTCAGCTTGGCGGTAATAGATGTCGGCCAACGGGGTGGCCGCCTCGACGTGTTCCGGATCAAGTTCGATGGTACGCGCGTAGAGTTCCTTGGCCTTTGCCTCGTCGCCCAGTTCCGTTTGGTAGAGCTTGGCGGCTTCGTAGAGAAGACGCGTCCGCTCCAGCAGGTTGGGCGTGTGGGCCTCGGCACGCACCATCAACTGGGCCGCCTTGAATGAGTCGCCGCGCCGCTTGTAGATGTTGAGCAGCGACAGCATGCTCGGCACGTGCGTCGGCGCGATGGCCAAAGCATCGCTCAGGCGTTCCTCGGCGATGTCGGACATCTGCATCTGTTCGTCGAGGATCTTGCCCAAGCGATGGCTGAGGTCGACCTTCTCTTCGGGCGAGGCGCTCCCCACCAGCCGCTGCATGATGTCCACCGCGCGCTCCCACTGCTCGGTCTCCTCGTAAAGCCGCGCCAGCCCCCGCAAGGCTTCGGCGTGGTTGGGGTCTGTGTTGAGGATCTCGTTGAATGCCTCGATGGCGCTGTCGGGATCGCGCAGGCCCTCCTCGTACACCCGTCCCATGTCCAGGTAGATCGCGGTCTTGGCCGCCACATCGTTTTCCACCTGGATGTGTTTGCGGAAGGTGTCGACCAAGGCATCCCACTTGCGCTCACTGCGATAGAGACGTTCCAGATCCTGGCAAGCCTTCAGGTTGTGCGGATCGATGGTGAGCGCCTGCTGCAGGCTATCGATCGCGTTGTCGATCTTGCCTGGCAATTGCTCACACACCTGCGCCATGCGCACGAGGAGATTCACCCGGTCGGCCTCGGGCGCGGTGACTTCGAGCTGATGCTCCAAGACCTCGAGGTACGCGTCCATCCGGCCGGCCTTCTCGTACAATTGCTCCAGCGCCTTGAGCGCGGGCAGGTTCTGCGGATCGACGGTCAGCACTTCCTTGTAGGCTTGCACCGCCCGCTCATTGTCACCGAGGCGGGTCTCCCACAACTCGCCAACCTGCAGGCGCAGCTTCACCGCCAGCTCGCCGTCGCTGACCACCTGCGACTTTCGCGCCAGCACGTCGGCCAGTCGGTCCCATGCCTGGCTGCGACGGTGAAGGCGTTCGAGTGCCTCGATGGCCTTCAGGCAGTGCTCGTCGACTTGCAGGGCTTGGTCGTAGGCCAAGGTGGCCTGGCCCACGTCGCCGATGTGGGTTTCGAAGGTCTCGGCCAATGCCACCAGCACTTCAACCCGCTGCGCCGGATCAGACTCGACTTCGGCGTGCCTGGACAGAACGTTGACCAGATCCTTCCACTGGGATTCTTTGCGATAGAAGTCAGCCAGCGCCGCCATGGCGCCCACGTGGTTGGGCTGCCGCGCCTGAGCCTCCTTGGCCGAGGTGATGGCATATTCGGTGTGGTGCAGGGCCGAGTCGTACCAACGGGCGATCTTGACCCACAAGTCAGCCGCTTGCTTCGCGTCCTCCATGCCCTGAGCGGCCTGGGTGTATTCGGACAAAAGGTCGGGCCACTTGTTGGTAACATTGGCCAACCGTTCCAGCTCCTGGGCGACGGTGTTGCTTGAGTAGTCCTCACGGAACGCAGCCTGCAGCATCACGAAGGCGGAGTCCCGATCACCGATGTGCTCCTCGTAGATGCGCGCAATTTCACAGAAGAGTTTGATCTTCTCCTCCGTCTCGCCCGTGTACTCCACCCGAGCCAGCAGCAATTCCACCAACTCGGGCCATACCTTGCGCTGACGGTACACCTCCTCCAACGCCGCCGAGGCCGCGGCATGCGAGGGGTCCATCTTTAGCACGCGTTCGTAGGCCTCAGCCGCTGCACCGCCATCGCCGATCTTCTCTGACCAGACGGACGCAATTTGCATTAGCACGTCCACCTTGTCGCCCACTGACGCGAGCGCGGCAACCCGACGCTCCAATACATCCACACACTCTTCCCAGCGTCCCTCCTGGGTGAACAGCGTCTCCAGGGCGGTCAGAGCACGGGCATCAGCCGGATCGATCTGTAGTACATGGCGCCACGCCTCGATGGCCGCATCGATGTGCACCAGGGTGCTGCCCTCCAACTCGCCGAGTTCCGCGTAGCAATCCCTGAGCACGGCCGCCGGGAAGCTCTCGCTGCCCACGGCGATCAGCCTGCGCAAAGTGTCCGAGAGCTCCTCCCATGCCGCCGCGCTCCGGTAGTTGGCGGCAATCGCCTGCAGAGCCTCAACGTCTCCCGGATTGATCTCAATGACTTTCTTCCAGCACTCGAGGGCGTTCCTCTCGCGGCTCAGCTTCTCACCCCACACGTGGCCCAGGCGCTTGTAGGCTGGGATGCGCGCTTCCGGGTCCTCGGTGGCCCGGATCTGGCTATCCAGAACCTCGGTCAGCTCGCGCCACTCCTCGGCCTGCTCGTGCAGGTCGGCCAGCGCCGATAACGCCTCCGGGTCGGCGCCGCGCAAATCGAGGACCCGCCGCCAAAGCTCAATGGCATGCTCGCGCTGGTCGAGCACGTCAGACGCGATTCTGGCCATACGCGCGTAGCAGTCGGAAAGCGCCTCGTCGCCGGGGGCGATGTCGAGCATCTTTTCGTAGACTTGGTACAGGTCTTCCCACTGCTCGGCCCGGAAGTAGATGCGCTCCAGGGCTTCCAGGGCTTCCGGCGAGCGCGACTCCTGTTCGAGCACTGCCAAATAGCTGGTCACTGCTCCCGGCGCGTCGTCGATGACATCGGCCAGGATCTTGCCCAGGCGGAGATGCAGAGCGACCAGTTCCCTTGACCCATCGGTGATGGCAATGCGTCGGCGCAGGACATCCGCCAGTTTCTCGTAGTCGCCTTGCTTGTCGTAAACTCGATCGAGGAAAGCCAGGGCCTCGCCATCATTGGGGTCGAGCGCCAGCACCTGCCCGAGCACGTCCTCCACCCGCACCAGATCGGCAAGCTCGGCGTCGAAAACCGTGGCCAAGCGGAAAAGGACTTCGCGGCGTACGCGGTGATCGCTAACCTTGGCCGCAGCATCCGCCATGCTGGCAACGTAGGTTTCCCATTGGTGGGTGGCGCGGGCCAAGCGCAACAACTCATCCAGTCCCTGCTCCGAGGCCGGGTCCTCCACCACTGCCCTCGACCACCACTCGAGCGCCGCCACTTGGTCCATGAGCTTGCCCTCGGAAATCTCCGCAAGCCGTCGCAGCAACCGCTGTCGCTCCTCGGGGTCGGACTCGACACCCAGCTCGACCTGATAGACCCGAACCAGCTTCTCCCACTCCTCAGCCGCACGATAGAGCGGCTCCAGTACCTGTGCGATTTCGTGCTGCATGGCCCCGCTCGACAGCAGCCGCTCCAGCGTGGCCCGCGTCTCGGCGTGTTTGGGATCGATGTTGAGGATCTCCTGGTACGCCTCGACCGCTTTGGGCATGTCCCCCAGCGCGACTTCCAGGATCTGGGCCAGCCTGAAGGTGAGATCGATGACTTGACTGTCGCTGTCCGCCAGACGGATCTCGCGACGGACGATGTCGGCCAGCTCCGGCGAGCGCTCGGTTCTGGTGTAGAGACGGTCGAGCGCCTCAAGGCCATCCTTGCGATCGGGCTCGGCATCAGCTACCCGCCGATAGGTCGCGATGGCCTTGTCGAGGTCGTGGGTTTCCTCCTCGTAGATGCGGGCCAAGCGCAACAGCATCTCGGTCTGCAACCGACTGTCCAAAATGCGGTCGATCTCGGCGTCGTACACCGCTGCCAGATCGACCCAGCGGCCGCTCGACTCCGCCAGGCGGTCGATGTGCGCGATCACGTCCTGGTTCGCGGGATCCACGCGCAAGGCGCGACAGTAGGCATCAAACGCCGCATCGAAATCGTTCAGGCGGCGCTCGTGAATCTTCGCCAAGAGGTCGAGTAACTCCACCCGGCGCACCGGATCCTGGGTGCACGCAACCATGACCTCGTAAACGGCTGCCACCTTGTGCCAGTCGCCCGCGCTCTCGTACACCGGCCGCAACACCTCGGCCGCCGCGATGGGCTCCTCCCCTCGCTGCATCATGCCTTCAAGAGCCTGCAAGGTCGGCTCGTGGTTGGGGTCCATGGCGAGCACGCGCTGGTAGGCCTCGGTGGCTCGGCTCGCATCTTTGAGCTTGTCCGCCCACAGCTCGCCGATGCGGTGGCGCAGCGAAACCACCTCGGCAGCCGACGAGGACAGCTCGGTCTGCCGCTCGAGCACGTTGAGCAGATCGTACCAACGCTCGGTCTGCAAATACAGACGATCCAGCGCCTGCAGGGCATCCAGGTCATCCGGATCCATGTCGAGGATCGAGGTGTAGGTCTCGATGGCGCGGGCCGCGTCTTGCAGCTCGCGGTCGTACACCTGGCCCAGCACGAAAAGTCGCTCCTTCTTTCGCGCAGGGTCGGTGGCCAACTCGGCCTGGCGGGCATAGACATCCTTCAAGTCATTCCAGCGCGACAAGCGCAAGAACAGCCGCACCAGGTTTTCCAGGGCCGTCTCGTTGGTGTCATCAAGGGCCAGGACCTGCCGGTATACCTCGATGGCCTTGTCGGAGTCGTCGAGCACTTCCTCCCAGATCTTGGCCGCGCGCGAGCCTAACTCTTTCTTGTCAGCCAGCGCTTCGACCATCTCCATCTTTCGCTGCAGTAGCAACACGAGCTGACCGTAGTCGGCCGTGCGAATGTAGATGGCTTCCAGCGCGTCGGCCGCTTCCAAATCACGCGGCCCGACGGCCAACGCCTGCTTGTAGGCCTCCGCCGCAATCTCGGAGCTTCCCAGCTCATTCTCGGCCAGCTTTGCGATGGCGTGGTATACGGCGCCTTTCAACTCATCGGACTGCAGCTTCTCCGCGGCGGCTTGATAGCGGACCACCAGGTCGTCACAACGGCCGAGCGCTTTCGCCAAGCGTTCCAGGCGATGGGTGGTCTCGGGATCGAGGGGATCCTCGGCCAGGGCGCGTCCCAGAGCCTCGTAGGCCCGTGCGGGATCGTCCAGGCCATCCTCGCAGGCGGTGGCAATCTCGTGCAGAAGATCGATCTTCCGCCGCACGTCCAGCGCGTGGCGCGCCTGGATCTCCAGAACCCGCACCAGGTTGCCAAAGTCGCTACGCGCCCGGTACACCGGATCCAGGATCTCAGCCAGAACCAGGTCGTGGTCGGGGTGGTCGAGAAGTCCCTCCAATGCCGCCACGGTTTCTTCATGGCCCGGCGCCAGGTCGAGCAGTCGTCGATACGTCTCCACCGCGGCGGTAATGTCGTGCAGCCTCTGTTCGCGCAGGTGCCCTAGACGAGAGAGCAGGCGCACCTGCTCGTCCTCCTCGCTTGCCAGATCGAGCTGTCGTTGCAGGTTGTCCGCCAGATCGAGGTCAAGTCCCTTCTGTACAAAAAGGCGATCAAGCGCGCGCAAGGCAGTCAAGCTGCCCGCGTTGTCGCCCAGCGCCTCCTTCCACGCCGCAATGGCCTCGTCGGGATTTCCAATAGCCTCCTCCCAGATGGCGGCGATGCGTGCGTGAATCTGCTCGCGCTCCTCGCTGGAACGGACCAGCTCGGCCTTCTTCTTCAGGGTATCGACCAGATCGGACCAACGCTCAGTCCGCGTGTACAGTCGTTCCAGGGCCTCAAGCGCGGACGCGTCCTCCGGCTCGATCTCTTGCGCCAAGCGGAAATACTCGACCGCCTTGTCCGATTGGTCGAGCTTCTCGTCGTAGGCCACCGCAATGACCAGCAGAATCTCGCGCTCCAGCCCAGACGCGAGCTTGCGACTAGCCTGGGCTTCGCTGTACAGCGCCACCAGCTCCCGCCATTTCCCCATGCGATCAGCCAGCGCCTCCAACGCCGCACGCGCTTCAGCCGACTCCGGACTGACGCTGAACGCCTCGGCATAGGCCTGGTACGCCTGTTCGGTGCGGCCGGCCTCGCCTTCAAGGGCACCGATGCGCAAGAGCAAGCCCACCCGGGCAGCGACATCCGTCTCGCGCCCCAGCTTGATGCGCTGAACCTGCAGCAACCGCTCGACCTCGTGTCCCGCCTCGTAAATGGGCTCGAGCGCCGCCACCGCGCGCATTTGGTGCTGACTGTCGTCGAGATAGATCTCCAAGGCTGCGCGCGCCCCCGCATGGGTCGCGTCCAGCGCCAGGGCCTCCTGATACGCCTCCACGGCGACACCTGGACTCTTCAGATGCTTCTCGGAGACCTCGCCCAGGCGGAACTTCAACTCGGCTGCGCTGGGGTCGTCATTGGGCAGCTTGAGCTCGCGTGCGATGATCTTGGCCAGGTCCTTCCAGCGCTCCGTCGCCCTATACAAGCGGTCCAGAGCCCGTAGCGCCTGCGCGTCCTCTTTGGCCGTCTTCAGGATGTCCTTGTAGAGATCGATCGCCTTGTCCGCGTCGTGTACCTGCTCCTCATAGAGCGCCGCGAGCTGCAAACGAACCTCGCGCTTCTCCTCCTCCGAGCCGGCCAAGGCGAGCTTCTTGTCGTAGATGGCCAACAACTGGTCGTGCTGGCCGGTTGCAATGTACAGGCGTTCGAGAGCCAGCACCGCCTGCTCGTCGCGATCGGCGATCTCCAGGATCCCTCGGTTGCGCGCAATGGCCGCCTCGGGGTTGGCCAACTCCTTCTCGTAGGCGCGCGCCACTGTCGCCAGAAGCGGGAGCGCGTCCTGCCCTTGCAGGCTTGGCAGAACGACCTCGTAGGCGTCCACCAACAGAGACCAGTTGCCCGTCTCACCGGCCAGCCGCTCGGCATATTCGCGCGCCCATTCCTCGCGCGGATTCTCGGACAGTGCCTGCAGCGCCACTGTCAGCGCCAGCGGCTTGTCGCCGGCATCACCCTCGAGAATCTGGGCGATGCGCAGCATGCGCTCCTGGCGATCGGCCGCGTCTTTGGTGTGCTCAAGCTGCACCTGCAGGACCGCGGCCAGCCGCTTGGCGTCCTTGGCGCTCTCGTACATCGGGATGAGAGCCTCGGCCGCCGCCAAATTGTGGCGATCGAGGGAGAGCGCCTTCTCGAAAGCCTTCTGCGCCTTGTCCGGCTTGTTCAGCCGGTCGCGGTAGAGGACCGCGATCTTGTTCCACAGCCCCACCCGGGCCGCATCGGTTTCCGTCTCAGCTTGCCGCTCCAACACCCGCGCGAATTCGTCCCACTTACCCTGGTCCGAGTAGAAACCCTCGAGCGCATCCCAATCCTTGTTCTGCAGGTACAGCTTGCGCAGCGCATCCTGCGCGCGCCGGTTCTCGGGCTCCGCATCCAGCAGTGTCTTCCACGCGGCCACGGCCAGCTCGATCTTCTGCAACTTCTCGGTGTACACNNGGGCAGGATGACACCGCGTTTGGCCGGGTCGTCGGTCAAGACTGATTGTTTGTCCAAGACCGCCGCCAGCTCCTCCCACCTCTTCTCACGCTCGTACAGCTTCTCAAGCTCAGCCAGTGCCTCGATGTCGCTGTCGTTGGCCTCGAGAACTTTGCCCCACAGCTCGATCGACACCGCCGCCTTCTTGAGTTTCTCGGTGGCCAGCTTGGCGACTTCGGCCCAGCGCTTTCCCCGCTCGGCCGGATCGGCCACGCGCGCGATCTCCTGTCGCAGCACCGCCACCAGTCGATCCCAGTCGCGCCGCTTCTCGTACATCTGCTTGAGGAAGGTCAGCGCCTCGGCGTTGCCCGCATCAATCTCGAGAATCGCTTCGAACGCCTTGATGGCTTCAGCCTGGTTCGAGAATTTCTCCAGGTACAGGGTTGCCACTCGGAGGTAGAGCGCGATCTTCTCCTCGGCCGAACCGACGATGGCAGCCTTCTTGCGCAAAATCGAGATCAGCTCGGGCCAACGCGGAATGACCTCGTACTGGGCCGCTAGCGCGTCCATTACCTCGATGTTGTTGGGCTGAAGGGTAAGGATCCGATTGTAGACTTCCACCACCATCACGTCGAGCTTGAGCCGATCCCGGTACAACTCGACCATCTCCAACAGCACGGGAACCTTCGCCTCAGCCGTGGGCCAAGTTGCCTTCTCAACCGCCTCCTTGAGGACCTCGACGCAGGCCTTC
This sequence comes from Myxococcales bacterium, assembly GCA_003157775.1. Taxonomy (GTDB): domain Bacteria; phylum Myxococcota_A; class Polyangia; order Fen-1088; family Fen-1088; genus Fen-1137. The sequence continues at coordinate 30,926 of PMKP01000402.1, forward strand.
CAGCGTTCCGCGTGACGGTAGACCCGGGCCAACTCGCGCCTGGGCCCCCAGGCCGAGGGAGCGGCAGCCACGAGCTTCTTCCACGCATCGATGCCCTTCTCCACCGACAGACGTTCGGTCTCCAGCGCGGCCGCAGCCTGGCCCTGCAGCTCCGCTGGAAAGTCCTCAAGCACAGCGTTCGAGGTTGGTTCCTTGCCCACTTGGTCCTCCGGGATAAATAAGGCAACCACAGGGTCGCGCCCGCATGCTCTTGGCCTCTGGTTGGAGAGAGGCTAAGACCGCGGAAAATGGAGCATTTTATACCACGTGTGCCACTTTGCACACAACGGGAATGAACTCCATTCTGTCGTCGGTGCGCGGCCTTTCCGACTGCCTCGGCGGCCCAACCACAACCGCGCCGGCCGCGGTGGAATTGCGCGGGTCGGAGGCACACCCGACCGTGGGGGCGGGTTTCAAACCCGCCCCTACAGAATTGCGGCAGAGGACGCCGACCCCGATGACCCTACGGGCCGCTCAAGGCGTAGAGCTTGTCGCTCGCAGCCCGAATGAAGCCAAACGCAGATCCGTCCTTACCCCCACCGGTGGCCACAAACTTCTGCAAATAGTCACGGGCCTGCTGCTTCTGCTCGCTGGCGTGCGATTCCTCATACCATTCGGCGTAGGTCATGCCGCAGTTGTACAGGGCATCGAAAAGTCCGTTGTCCACGTCAAGCGCCTTCTTGAACTCAGACACGGCTTGCTCGTACTGCTTGAGTGACTTGAGCGCCACGCCGTGGAGGTTGTAGCACTCAGCGCTGTTCTCGTTGGCCCGCACGCATTCCGCAAGGACCTGCGCGGCCTCTTTTTCCGCGTCGAAATCCAGGTAGAGCCGGCCCAGCGCGATAAACGGCTTGTCCATCCGGGGATTGAGCTCGATGGCGTTGCGCAGAGCCAGATCCGCCTCCTTGGGACGCTCTTCAAAAACGTACACCAGCCCCAGACGCCACTGGGCCTTGAAAAGCTTGGGGTCCAGTTCCGTCGCCTTCTTGAGCGCGGCTTCCGCCTTGTCCAGGTGCTTCGCCTCAAGATAGGCCTCGCCCAGGTCATACTGGAAGTTGGCGTTGTTCGGGCTCAGTTTGGCCGCTCCCTCGAACGCATCGATGGCTTTGTCCCACTTGCGCTGCTTCTGATACACCTTGCCCAGGTTGTAGTGGGCCATCTCGTAGGAGGGATCCGTCTGAATAGACAGCCTCAGCTCGCGCTCGGCCGAGTCGTAGAGATTGTTCTTGAACGCCTCGACGCCCCGGTTTGCGATTTCGATGGCTTTGATGCGTTCCTGGCTGCAAACGAACGCATCACAGGCCGGCAGAATCAACCCAAGCGTGAGAATAGCTTTCAGATAGCGACCCATCGCGGCTCCTTCCGTTGGCGAATTCCGAGCGCTAATCGCCCGCAGCACCGGCGGTGAAGTTGAACGGATACGACACGATGACGATACCGCCACCGAGCGGCTTGGGGAACTCCCAGCGCCGGACTGCCTGCACCACGCAGTTCTCCACGCGAATGTTGCCCATGGTCGAGCTCTGCAAGACCGAGGCGATGACGGTTCCCGTCGCGGCTATGGTGAACTGCACCGAGATACGGCCCGCGAGATCGGCCTTCTTCGTCAGCTCGGTCTCGTAGCAGTACTTCACCTCGTTGATGTGGCGACGGATGATACGGCGGATGATTTCCTTGTCCAGCGACCCACGCACGTTGGCCTGGCCCGGGATGACGTCTGGCGCACGGGCGCGCCGGCCACCCAAACCACCGGCGCCGCGGCCATAGCCCGAGCCCGAGCCGCCGCCGCCACCCTTGCCGATGGTGCCGAAGTTGCCAAGGCCGATGGTCCCTTCACCGGTGCCACCGCCGCCCGTCCCGGTGCCAACCAGACCAAGACCACCCACGCCGTAGGCTTCACCGATCTGGTTGCCAATGAGGCCGCCCAGCACGTTCTCCGCATCATTCCCGGCCGCCGTGTCGCGACCGAAGATGGAGGCCAGGTGTGAGCCCTCGGCCATCTTCAACACGCCGAGGATGCCGGCGTTCTTGGCCTGCTCTTCCGCAAGCTTCTTGGCCAGGTGCGGGTCAGGGTTGTCCTTGGGGCCTTTGAGGCCGTAGAGGCCCTCCTTGTTCTTGGATGTCTTCTTCCCCATCTTGCCTTCCTCACCCTTGTGCCGCTTGCCCTTGCCGCCCTGCTCATCGGGCCCCTTCTTCTTTAGCCACTCAGGAATCTCTTCTTCCTTTTCCTCGGGCGGCTTGATGAGGAAGTTGACGAAACGACTGTCTGCATTGAAGAGGTCGAGTGAGAGCGACTTGGGATCGGGCGGGACAGAGAAGATCATCAGAAGGAACAGCAGAAGGCCGATGGCCGTACCAACCGTGTAGGCTTGCTCACTCCAGCGCCAGACCAGGAAGGGAACCGGGAAGGTACGCGGCTTGGGGGTTGCGCTCACCAAGAAGCTGGTCTCGCCACAGTCGATCTTCGCACGGCCCCGGTCGCCCAGGGAAAAACTGGCACCGCGCTGCTGCACGAACTGCTGCAAGGGAACCACTTGGTTGTCCAGCAACACCTCGCCCGTCATCGACGGTGTGACGTTGATGAGAAAGTCGGCGCCCGTGGTCGATACCAAGGAAAAGGACGGCCCACCGACATACTCGGGTCCCAGGGGCGCGTCCACGCCTGCATCCGAGCCAATCACGAAATTGGGGTTGGTGCGCCCACGCCGCTTCAGGCCCATGTAGCAGAGGGCAATCCCCACCCCGATCCCCCCGAACACGAGGAAGTCCATGGCGGGCGAACGGGCCTTCCACTGGAAATTCTTTGACTCGCCGCCGTCGGCCACATACTTGTCGTACCGGCTCTTCTCCGCACCGAAGTCCAAGATGGTGGCGAAGAACACCGCCAACGCCACCACGATCAGGGCGCCACCCGCGAGCAGCATCGTCTTCGACTGGCCTTCTGTGCTCCGCCCCGTGGGGTCGGACAGATGGCGGGTCTGGGTCACGATACCGCGGTACAGAGCCTGGACCTCGATGGCGTGGGTGCCGTCCTGGATCTCCACCTCAGCCCCGGCGTGGCTGGCAAAGCTCCCCATGCCTGCTCCCGCAGCGGCAAATCCCTGGGACGCCGCCATGGCCTGGGGCGCCGCCATGGCCTGGGGCGCCGGCGGAGAATATTGCGCTCCGTAACCCAAAAGCGTTGGGGCTTGAACTGGAGGCCGAACCGGCGCTGCATACTGCGGCGGTGCGACTGGGGCGGCCGGTGGGGGGGCAACCGGCATGACTGGCGCGGGCGTGGGCGCCTCCGCGCCTTCGGCCAGGAACGTGATGGCCACGCGAACGTCGCCGAACTGGACCTGATCCCCGCTCTTGAGGCTGGTCTTGGCGATGCGCTCACCGTTGAGCAACGTCCCCCGGGTTGACCCCAAGTCGATGAGCTGAACCTCATCGGGCCCATTCACTTCGAGCACCGCATGCATGCGGGACACTGATTCGTCGTCGAGGCGGAGATGTGAGGAGGCCAGCTTGCCGATCTTGATGACGGGCTCCGTCAGCACCTCTTCTCGTACGACCTGATCCCCCCTGAAGATCTGGAACTTGATGGGGATTACAACATTGGCCATTTGGGTCTCCTCCGGTTGCGGTAGGCGATGACCATCGGCGGCCACGCCTGTGCTCTCGAACTCCGCCACAGGGTCTTGCGACCCGAAGCGGCTAGATGTCTTCGAGCGACTTGAGCATTTCAGGAATGAAGTCTTTGCGAATCTCGNNCTCGCCATCAGGCCGCTGCAGGTCACCCTCGACATTGTCGTCTTCGAAATCGTAGACAGTCTTGGACTTGAACTGCTCGGCCCCACCTTCTTGAGCCAGAACCGTACCCAGTCCCCCTACGGTGAGAACCGCAATCATTGCTATGAGTCGCATCGGTTCACTTCCTTCCTTCGGCTGCGTTGGAAGACAAGCACGGAAAGCTCGC
>PMKP01000265.1 GCA_003157775.1 Myxococcales bacterium
CCGACAGGGCAGGCACCAGTCGGCCGTGAAGTCCATCACTATCGGTTTCCCGCTGACCCGGGCGTGGGCCAAGCCAGCAGCTTCCGTGGGCAACCAGTGGAGGACGATTTTTGGGGTCAGGAAGTAATTGATGGCGGCGAACAAGCCAGCCACTGCCAGCGCGATCGCGAGGGCCTTGCGCATGCGGGTGCGTGAGCCCGCGTGAAACGACAGGTGCACAGCGCCCAGCAGGATCCCCAACCCGACCACGGCAATGGACGCGGCCAAGAAGACGGAAGACCGGCTGGTCAACTGGGCCAGTGGCGGAAACACGACCCTCAGGTAGTAGAGGCCGGCCACAGCGAGCGCGATGCCGAAGACGCTCTTCACGCTTTCCATCCAGGCGCCTGACCTGGGCAGGTGCAGCGAGAAGCCCGCGATGGCCCAGAAAGGGACGCCGATTCCAGCCGCGTAGGTCGCAAGCAGCAAGAATCCCCGCAGGGCGTCGCGTGTGGTTGCCACATAGGCGAGAATCCCGGCCAAGGGCGGCCCGGTGCACGGCGCAGCGATCAGTCCGCCGACCAAGCCCATGAGGAACGCGCCCCCAAAGCCGCGTCCACCAACCCGCGCCAGGCGTTGCTGCAGCCCCGACGGCAGTGCCAAGTCGAAAGCGCCGAACATGGATGCCGCCATGGCGAAGAAGAAAAGCGCGAGCGGCACCACCACCCAGGGGTTGGCCAGAAACGTTCCGAACGCCCTTCCCAGTAGCGCGAAGGTAGTGCCCAGGGTGCCGAACATGGTGGCGATTCCCGCCACGTACAGGGTCGCCAAAGCAACCGCATGGGCGCGCGGCACACCGCCGCGGCCGCCGAATACGCTGATAGTGATGGGGATCATCGGGTAGACGCAAGGGGTGAGCGAGGTGAGGAAGCCTGCGGTGAATGCGAAGACGAAGGCGCTCACAGCTCCGCGTCTGGCAGCATCGGAGAACGCCTCCGCATGGGCCGCAGTTGGTGCCAAGATTGCCGAGGCCAGCAGAACCAGCGTGATGGCCGGCCAGCGGACGGGACTGGTCGCGTGGGGAGCCGGCCGGCTCTGCCGGCCGTGCACCATCGCGGGAGGGGGTGGGAACCCTTTCAGGGTTCCCACATCAGTGACATGACGGGCGCTCATACATGAATAATACAGGCTCGGAGCCAGCGATCTGATATCTTGCGCATCGATGACTCATTCACGTGGATCTTCGAGAGAAAACAGGACTCTGGCCCTTGTGGCCGGGCTGCTAGCCGGATGCGGTAGCGCGTCGAGTGGCACTGCCGGTCCGGCGACGGGCGCGGATGCTGCGACGGGCGCGGACGCCGCGACGGGCGCGGACGCTGCCAGTGGCCCGGCGAGCTCGTGCATCGACGTCGGGGCCACCGCCTCGCTCTGCCCTAGCAACCCTTCGCTGCCGTCGGTAATGGATCTGTCAGGCACTTGGGTGCTTGAGACGATTGGGGCCCAAGTGGTCACGACTCCGGCCTTTGCCCAGCCATTTCGCCTCAAGTCTGTCAACGTGCTCTTGGCCCAGGTCGTCCAGACCAGGAGTGATGTCGCGCTGAGCGCCAGCTACTGCGACCGGATCCAGCACGACGATCCCAACAACCCAGCCAAGGTCGTTGTTCCGGACGCTTGGCGGCTGACCCCGGCGCCGCTAGAACGGAGCGGAAGCTTCGCGCCCGATGATTCGGGGCAGCTGACGCTCACGCTGCCCACGCTGATTGAGGTCTTTGGCGCAACCCTGAGTGACCCTGCCTGCGATGCACTTCCCGTGGATGCCAACGATCCCCGTTTGGTCGACACCGACAATGATGGCTTCCTCGGGATCACGGTCGACCTGAGCGGCCTCATCTCGGGCACGCTTCGGTCCGTGCAGAGGCAGGCGACTGCGCTTCATGGTATGGTCGTGGCCGTGGATCCAGTCCGAGTCGAGGGTGGGATGGCTTACGAGTCGGACCAGTCGGTCTTCGCGTCTGACCCGCCGAACATCAAGATCCTCTACACAGGCTCTACAGCCAGCGCCGATCCGACGGCATGCAGTAGCACCTTTGTCATGGTCAAGGTGCCCGAGGCCGCGGACGCCGGCGTGGTGGATTGCGATTGGGTGCGCGCCAACGAGGTTTTCTTGGGACTGGTGCCCTGAAGGGGTTCCCCTGCTAGCGCGCGATGCGCAGGCAGACCCCGGCCCCTAGCATGTAGCCGTGGCTTGTGAAGCCCGGGTAGCCCGGATTGTTGGTCTGCAGGCCGGCGGCGCCCGCCACAGGTTGGTTGGTGCGGATGTCGACGGAGTTGTCAGGAAACTCATCGAGCACAGGATGGGCCGCATTTTGGTCCTTGTCGACGGAACGCGGGATGAACACCGAGCCGAAGAGGTAGAAGCCCGCCTCAATCTCGCGGCCCAGCAGTTTGACAGGGGATTCGATGCTTGCGCTGGAGACTATGCGCGAGTTGTCCACGTAGTTGCTTCGGCCGGTCTGATCGGGAACCGGCGAAGGCATATAGCCGAGATCAAAGGAGAGGCGACGCTGGCGCCAGGCGAAGTTGCCGCCGGCCACGACGGAAACCGTGTTGTGCCAAGGGTCCGCCGGGGATTCACCGTGTCGATCTCGGTATTGCGACCAGCGCTCTCCCACCAGGACCAGCCCCACTTCCCATGCTGGTCGGCCGTCAACCTGACGCCGGCTTGCCAGACTGGCACCAAGCCCCAGGCGCGCCGGTTCGTTGCCCTCGCTGAGGGTGTAGACCTGGGGAACATAGTTGAGGCCCGCCGGGTACTGGTTGGTGTAATTTCGCATGCGCACCTGGTTCTGGCCGTTGGTGTCGTTGCTGGTGCCCAGGTGAAGCGTGGCCGTCACCGCGACCCGCGGCGAGGGCCGCAAGGCCACGCCCATGTACGGCTTGAATTTGCTGTCAGTGTGGATGTCAGGGTCGAGCAAGACATTCGCCTGGTTGCCCGCGTCGGGCATGTACACCGCCATGTTGGACTCTGTGACCACGGCGATGTCGATACCGGCTCCGATGGCCAGCCAGTCATTGAGCTGGCTGCCGAGCGCAAACGCGAAACTGGACGCGGTCAAGCGGTCGCCCAGTTGCTCGAAGTAGAGTTTGTTGGAGAAGTACTGTTCCCGCTCGTCAGGGAAGAAGCCCTTTTCGTCCATGAAGCTGTTGACCGGCAGAAGACCATAGAAGCCGAAGACCAAGTACTTTCCGGCCAGAGGGCGGACCAACCCCACAACAGCATAGAGCACGTGGTCGTTCTCATCGGTATCGCTGCGTTGGTTTGGCAAATCGGCAGTTGCCATACTGGGCACCGACGTGTCGTAGACCGATACAGGCACGTCGACATTGGTACACCGTGGCTTGAGGCGAATCTTTCCACGCGTGACCAGTCCGAAAAAGCCGGCTTCCAGCTTGAAGGTCGCCCCAGGCAACAGCGCCGGGTTGAAGTAGGTAGCCCCCGCGTTGCGGGAGAAGAGACGCGCCGTGAGCGCGTTGCCACCGGTGGGCGAACCGAGCATCTCCAGCTCACTTGAGGCACGGGCCGGCGGGGCCGAAAAGAGCAGCAGAGCAGTTGGCACCAAGAAGAGGGCAGAAAGTCGATTCATGGCGCGATAATGCCACGCAACCAGAGGAAAGGCGCTACCAGCATCAGCCCTTCGGCACGGGCTGGTGCGGCCTCTCCCTTGGCGATTGTCGCGTTACGGGGTTTCTTGCACCGGGCTTGGGCTTGTCTCGCAAACACCCTCGCGGGCAGGAATCCAGATCGTCGCTTTGTCGGCGCAGGCGCGGCGGTAGCGCTCGGCCAGTCGCTTAGCCTGCTTGGACGGCCCGTCGACTTTGGTCGGCGGACACTTTGTGCGGGTGGCGTCGCAGGAATAGGCGCCCCAGCCTTGCGCGGCACCGAGGCCAATCGCAAACACCGTGACCGGACCGATGCCGGCCATGGGAATGCCGATGACATACGACTTGCCCAGCTCGGGGAACCCGGCGTCGAGCGCGGTGTCGGAGCATTTCTTGGTATCTTCCGCGCTGACGTCTTTGGCAGTGGCCTCCAGGCCGCCGCGGTCAAGGCACGATTCGAAGCCCTGGCCCGGCCAGCTCTCCAGGCCCAATACCTTGTTGAGCGCCACCACGGCCGCGGCCATTTCCTTGGCGACCGGTACGGGCAGTTTGGCCACCGGGCCGGCTGCTGCCTCGGCAGCGGCCCATAGCATCCATGCGATCATCACCGGCATGGGCACTATCATAGATCGGATCCCAAACGGATTCAGCCCGCGAAAACCCGTGCATTGCGGAACAACCGTATCCAGGGACCGTCCTCGTCCCAGTCAGCAGGGCGCCAGGAATACTGGACAGCTCGAAACCCGCGCTCGGGGTGCGGCATCAGAATGGTAACACGGCCGTCGGGGGTGGTCAGAGCGGTCATGCCGCCGGGCGAGCCGTTGGGGTTGTCCGGGTAGCGGTTGGCTATCGCACCGTAGTGGTTCACGAAGCGCCCAGCCACCAGGCCTGCCTTCTCCAGATTGGCCTGCTGCGCGTCGGATTCGAACTCGGCGAGGCCCTCACCGTGAGCAACTGCGATGGGCAATTGCGAGCCGGCCATGCCGCGCAGAAGCACCGAGGGGCTCTCCTCGATGCGCAGGAGCGCCAGGCGGGCCTCGAATTGCTCGGAACGGTTGCGTACGAAGCGCGGCCAGTCCTGCGCGCCTGGGATGATCTCCTTCAGGTTGGAGACTGCCTGACACCCGTTGCACACTCCCAGCGTGAAGGTGTCGGGCCGGGCAAAGAAGCGCTCGAAGGCGGCTCGCGCCCGGGCGTGAAACAGGATCGACTTGGCCCAGCCTTCGCCGGCGCCTAGCACGTCGCCGTAGGAGAAGCCGCCGCATGCAGCCAGCCCGCGGAAGGAATCCAGGTCCAGACGGCCGCTCAGGATGTCGCTCATGTGCACATCCACCGCCTCGAAGCCGGCGCAGTGAAAGGCCGCGGCCATCTCGACCTGGCCGTTCACGCCCTGTTCGCGCAAAATGGCCACCCGCGGCTGCGCGCCCCGACCGACAAAGGGCGCCGCCACGTCTTGACTGAAATCGAAAGTCAGGCGCAGCGAAATTCCGGGGTCGCTTTCATCGCAGCGGGCCTCATGCTCCTCGCGCGCACAGGTCGGGTCGTCACGCAGGCTCTGCATGGCAAAGGTCGTCTCGGACCAGACTCGCCGCAAGCTCGCGCGCGTTTCTTCAAATAGGGTGTGATCGCCGCGGCGGAAGACAATGCTCTGGCCTGCAAGCGGGTGGCCGAGTCCATGGATATGCCCGGCCGAACCGGCGAAGGCCGCGCGCACGGCAGTTGTGTCCCCTTTGCGCACCTGGATCACGGCGCCCAGTTCTTCAGAGAAGAGCAGAGCAGGAGCTGCGCAAGCCAGCCCCGCGAGATCGATGTCCAGCCCGCATCCGCCCGCGAAGGCCATTTCCAGCAACGTGACCAAAAGGCCACCGTCGGAACGGTCGTGGTACGCCAGCAGCAAGCCGTGATTGTTCAGTTGCTGGATGGTGGCAAAGAAGGTCTTGAGCGCCGTTGGATCGTCAAGGTCGGGCGCTTCGTCGCCAAGCTGGCCGTAGACCTGCGCCAGAGCCGAGCCGCCCAAGCGATGGCGAGCCATGCCGAGATCCACCAGGAGCAACTCCGTGTCGCCCTGGTCCAGGCGCAGTTGTGGTGTCAAAGCCCGCCGAACGTCGGTGACCGGGGCGAAGGCGCTCACCATGAGCGACAAGGGTGCAGTGATCCGCTTCTCCTGACCGGCCTCGTGCCACACCGTACTCATCGACATCGAGTCCTTGCCCACGGGAATGGCGATGCCAAGGGCCGGGGCCAACTCGCATCCCACGGCGCGCACGGCCTCGTACAGCCGCGCGTCTTCGCCCGGATGCCCGGCCGCGGCCATCCAGTTGGCCGACAACTTCACGTCGCCAATCTTCGCGATGGGCGCGCTGGCGATGTTGGTCAACGCTTCACCCACCGCCATGCGCGCAGAGGCGGCCGCGCTCAGCAGCGCTAGCGGGGTGCGCTCGCCCATGGCCATGGCCTCGCCGGTGTAGCCGAGATATGAAGTGGTGGTCACCGCCGCATCGGCCACCGGCACCTGCCAGGGCCCCACCATTTGATCGCGGCACACCAGGCCGGTCACCGTGCGGTCGCCGATGGTGATGAGGAAGGTCTTGTCCGCCACCGCGGGCAGGCGCAGCACCCGCAGGATCGCTTCATGCAGATCGAGGTCGGCGAAGGGGAAGGGGATTCTGGCTGCGCGGACGCGCTCGGCCCGGCGCAACATCTTGGGCGGCTTGCCCAGCAGGAGGGCGAGCGGCATGTCGATGGGTTGGTTCTCGAAATGGGAATCAGTCAGCACCAGCCGGCCATCGGCCGTGGCCTGGCCAAGCACAGCGAAGGGGCAACGCTCGCGGCGGCACAGTTCGGCGAAACGGTCGATAGCTTCCGTTGCAATCGCCAGCACGTAGCGCTCCTGCGCCTCGTTGCACCAGATTTCCTTGGGCGACATGCCGGGCTCGTCGTTGGGGATCTTGCGCAGTTCGAATACGGCGCCGCGGCCGCTGTCGTGCACCAGCTCGGGTAGGGCATTGGACAGACCACCCGCGCCCACGTCGTGGATCGAATAGATGGGATTGGCTTCGCCCAGCGCCCAGCAGCGATCGATCACCTCCTGACAGCGACGCTGCATTTCGGGGTTGTCGCGCTGAACCGACGCGAAATCGAGATCCTCCTCGGACGCGCCCGAGGCCATGGATGAGGCCGCGCCGCCGCCCAAACCGATGAGCATGGCCGGCCCTCCCATGACAACGATCGCCGCGCCCGGCGGTACCTCGGCCTTTTTCACGTGGGGCAAGCGGATGTTGCCGAACCCGCCCGCGACCATGATGGGCTTGTGGTAGCCGCGCACCTCAGGACCAGCCGGACCGGGCACTTCCATCTCGAAAGTGCGGAAACAGCCGGCCAGGTTGGGGCGGCCGTACTCATTGTTGAAGGCCGCGCCGCCGATGGGTCCCTCCAGCATGATGTCGAGAGCCGAGGCGATGCGGCCCGGCTTGCCGAAATCCGTCTCCCAGGGTCGCACCGCCCCAGGTAGGCGCAGATTTGAGACCACAAATCCGGTGAGCCCAGCCTTGGGCTTGGACCCGCGGCCGACCGCGCCTTCGTCGCGAATTTCGCCGCCCGAGCCCGTAGACGCGCCCGGGTGAGGCGAGATCGCGGTTGGGTGGTTGTGCGTCTCGACCTTCATCAGGATGCCGACCGGCTCGTGGTGGAAGGCGTAGACATTCGTGTTGGGGTCAGGGAAGAAACGGTCAGCCTCCGGGCCCTCGACCACGGCAGCATTGTCTTTGTAGGCCGACAGCACGCCGGTCGGGCTGGCTAGGGTGCTGCGTCGGATCATCTGGAAAAGTGACTGGGGCTGCTTTTCGCCGTCGAGAATGAAATCGGCGTTGAAGATCTTGTGGCGGCAGTGCTCGCTGTTGGCCTGGGCGAACATCATCAGCTCGACATCCGTCGGGTTGCGGCCCAGCGCCCGGAAGCTCTCCGCCAAGTAGTCGATCTCGTCGGGCGCCAGGGCTAGGCCCAGGCTCAGGTTGGCGACTTCGATGGCCCCCCGGCCACCCCCCAGCAGGTCAATGGACTGCAGCGGCCTCGGCTGGGCGTGGGCGAACAGGTGCTCAGCCTCAGTCTCGCTCGCCAGCACGGACTCGGTCATGCGGTCGTGCAGGGCGGCCCGCAGCGCGGGCGCGTCGTGCACCTGGCCAGCGACTGTGTACCAGATGCCGCGCTCGACACGGCGCACTCGCCCAAGACCGCAGTTGTGGGCTACGTCAGTGGCCTTGGACGACCAGGGCGAGATGGTGCCGATGCGCGGAACCACCAGCAGGCGACCACTTTCATGGGAACCCTGAGAGGGTTCGCTTCGCCCTTCGGCCCCCGACCCGCCACCCCCACCCCGCTCGCTTNNGGCGGGCAGGGTGGGCTGTCCGTCCCGAAGGGCCGGCGGGCTCCCCACGCGACTGGCCGTGGCGCGCGGGCCGTAGCGCAGCACGCGCGTCAACACGAGCTGCTCAGCCTCGGGCAGGGGCGAAGTCAGCTCCACGAAATGGACAAACTCGGCGGCAAGAGCCGACACCTGCGGGTTGGCGGCCTGAATCTTGGCCAGCCGCTTGGCCAGCCTAGCAGGGGTTAGGGCAGAGGCACCGGGCAGGGAGAGGATGGACATCGTGAACCGGCTGCAGACTGGCGCGACCGGCGCGCGTTTGCAACGTCCGCGACTCGTCCTGAATTCTCTTGACGGCAAGAGGAGGGTGCACCCGTGAATCTAGTTTGACCGGACCTGTACTCTTGACTACAATCACTAGACGATGGAACTAACGCGATTTCCACGGTTGGGGGTCGCGGGTTGGCGGATGGTCGTCGTATTCCTCGCAGGAGGCTGTAGCAGCCTGACTGGCGCCCCGTCCGCGTCTCTCGATGGCGGGCGCGACACGGTCACGCTTGACAGCGCCGGGCCAGTAGAAACGGGCTACAGCTCCGACGTGGCCGGCGGCGACCAGGCAGACGGCGGTCCGGTCTTCGTGGCTGATGCACAGCCGGCCGACATCGTCGAGGAGTTTGGCCATGATGCAGCCGGGCCGGCCACCGGCCTCGATGCGGCTGGCGGTTTCGGTGGGGCGGCGGGGACGGGTGGCGGAGGAGGCACGGCTGGCGTGACGGGCGACGCCTCTTCGGGAGTGCCGGACGCCAACATTCCCGCCGACCATGGCAGTGCCGGCCACGCAGATAGCTTTTCTGTCGTGGACGTCGCGGCTGGCAACGAAGGAATTGAGTTTGTGGCTGACGGCCACGGCGAAGGCGCCGGGCTTGACGGCAACGTCTCCGTGGCGGACGACGCCGCGGGCGCGGATGCGGCCATGCAGCCAGATGTTGCGAGCGCTCCCGAGGTCGCGAGCGCTCCCTTGACGGTCAATGCGGGAGCCGACCAGAGCATCTGTGCCGGCTGGCCGGCTCACCTTGTTGCGCAGGCCCAGGGTGGCACACCACCCTATGCCTACGCCTGGTCGGCCACCTGTTCGGGCTGCATCGCTAGCGCCGCGACGGCGCAAACGGATGTCGTTCCAACTGCCACGACGACGTTCACCGTGACGGCGCACGACTCGCTGAGCGCGGTTGCGACTGACTCGGTCACCATAACGGTGGTG
>PMKP01000134.1 GCA_003157775.1 Myxococcales bacterium
CCCGCGCGCTTCGCGCGCGCCCTCGCTGGCGGCGGACCATCGCGGGAGGGCATGGCGAGGCCGAGCGCGAGGGCGCGAGCGTAGCGAGCGGGTGTGGTGGGGGGAAGATGCAGGTCCCGAAGTCCCCGAAGGGGGAAGCGAGCGGGGCGGGGGCGGTAGGTGGGGGGCCGAAGGGCGAAGCGAACCCTTTCAGGGTTCCCATGATCGCGTTGGCGTAGGCGGGCTTTGCCCGCCGGCGCCAGAGCGCGGGAGGGTTTGGGAACCCTTTCAGGGTTCCCATGTCATAGTCCGCTGGTGAGCGAGACGCGCAAGCCAGCCGCAAACCCCGAGGGCCGTATCGTGGCTCTGCCCCGCTATCGCGCCCAACTCGACCGCGGCCGTAGCAGCCGGCACGCCGACGCACTCTTTGCAGCGGCCGATCCGGTCAGCGCTATCCGCGCCCTGCCGCCCGACGAGTTCTTCTACGTCTTGCACGAGCTGGGCTTTCCGGAAGCCCTTGACATCATGGTCCACGGCACGGCCGAGCAGGTGCAAGGTGCTCTTGACCTCGCCATCTGGGACCGCGACCGGATTTCAGCCGAGCGCGCCGACGAGTGGCTGGCCGCCATGGCGCAGGCACCCCACGAAACCGTGGCCGCCTGGGCTCGTGGCCTTGACATCGAACTACTCGCCTTTCTGCTTCGCCAGCGGGCTCGCATCTACGACTTGTCGCTGGAGGAACCGCCTGACGAACCCGAGGGCAGCCTCTTTGACACACCCGATCGCCTCTTCACCCTGGAGTTGCTCGGCGATGAGCAGACCCAGCGGATGACGCAGCACCTAGTGGAGAACCTCTATCGCGCAGACCAGTCCATGATGCGACGGTTTCTGGTCGGCATGCGCTCGGAACTCGATGCGGAATTGGAGGAGACTGCCTCGCGCTGGCGGTCGGGACGCATGGCCGACCTGGGTTTCGTGGATTTCTACCAGGCGCTCGAGGTCTATCGCGAGCTGGACCCGGCCAGCGTGCACCTAGAACCAGACCCGGTGTCTTCAGCCCGGCCGCCCGACGAATCGTCCGCAGACGACAGCCATCTCCGCCTGCCAGTCGTGATGGCCGATCGCCTTGCAAGCACAACACCGTTCGCTCGCGCCGTGGCAGGTCTGACGTCAGCGGCGGAGGTGGCCAACCTGCACTTCGCCCTGGTGGCGCTGTGCAACCGGGTGTTATCAGCTGACCGGGTCTCGCCTGGAGACGACCAGGTGGTTGCCGCCGTGCTAGCGCGCGTGGCGGCTACCCTCGATCTGGCGGTGGAGTCTCTCAGCCGAGGAGATAATGCCGCCGGCGTGGCCGCTGTGCGACGAGTGCCCTTGATCAAACTCTTCCGCCTGGGCGTCAGCCTGGTGGGCAAGCTGCACAAACTCGCGCGGTCGCTGGTGCGCAACAGCCCGTTTGCCGCGCTTCGGCCCGCGGTCGACCTGTGGGAGCCAGAAGATGCCGAGGTTCTGGCTGCGCTGACCAGGTTGCGTCCCCTGTTTCCCCGCCTGCTCGACAATCCGCCAACCGCCGGAGAGCGTCCTTTTGCAAGTCTGCATGACCTGACCACGGCCACCGCCGCGGTGGAGCGAGCCGGGGCGGCACTTGCCCTGGTGGTGGGCCTGGGCGTGCGGCCTGAACATATCTCGCCTGAGCGCCTGGCCGTGATGGGGATCGCCGATCCCGCCGTTCTCGACGCCGGCCTGTTGGTGCGAACCGTTCTGGTCCAGCGCCTGCTGGGACAAGCGCCCGGCCCTATCGAACCCTTGCGGGCCGAGGCGATTTCGTCATTCAAGGATAAGTTTAACAGCAACAGACAACACATTGAAATAATGGCCAAATCAGCGGCGGCCATTCTTCAATCTGCCGCCCCTGGGGCGCATTTCACGCCGGCCACGGAAGCAGTCGCCACCCGCTGGCTGCATGGCCTGGCGCCCCTCGGACCAGTCCTGATTGCGGACTGATCCAACCTTGGACCGATGTAGCCGTACTGGTGCGGCACCTCCTCTTCCCTTGACACCGATGGCCAGCCCGCAGTACGTGGAAGCGCTACCGGATCGCCTGGGGCCCCCAAGCCGGGAATAAAGTCTCGGCCTGTGCGGTTCTGGCGGCGGGGTCGCATGCGGCTCCGACTGAACAATTCAATGAGGATCAAATGCCAGAGCTGATGATTCAGGTTGAGAACCTCACCAAGGTCTACGGCGCCACGCGGGCCGTGGACGACGTCACGTTCAACGTGCCCAAGGGCGAGGTGCTCGGTTTTCTCGGCCCCAACGGCGCGGGCAAGTCAACCACGATGAAAGTGTTGACCTGCTACCTGGCGCCAACCGCGGGCCGCGCGAAAGTGGCGGGCTTCGACGTCTTCGACAACTCGTTGGAGGTGCGCAAGCACCTCGGATATCTGCCTGAAGACACCCCGCTCTACAAAGACATGACTGTGCTTGAGTATCTGCAGTTCGCGGCGGCCATGCGGGGCATGGCTTCCGACCGGAGCGGGAAGCGCATCAAGGAGATCGGCGGCCGCTGCGGCCTGCATGAGGTGGCGGGCAAGTTGGTGGGCGAGCTGTCACGCGGCTACCGGCAGCGCGTGGGACTGGCGCAAGCCATGCTCGACGACCCAGATATCCTCATTCTCGATGAGCCCACCAGCGGGCTCGACCCCAACCAAATCGTCGAGATTCGCCAGCTCATCAAAGAAGTGGGCAAGCAAAAAACCGTCATCCTGTCGACCCACATCCTGCCCGAGGTCCAGGCCACCTGCAGCCGCATCCTGATCATCAGCAACGGCAAATTGGTGGCTGACGGCTCACCCGATGAGCTGCGTGCCCGGGAAAAGGCCAGCCGCTACCGCCTAGTGGTCGAGGCCAACGGGGCCACCGCGGAGGCGGTCAAGGCGCGACTGGGGAGCATAAAGGGCGTCTCTCGCTGCGAGACGGTGCTCGGCGAAGTTGGAGCCCACGCCTTCAGCCTGGACGCGGCTGGGGATGAGGATCTGCGCAAGGTCCTGTTCCGCGCCGCGGTGGACAACAAATGGACGCTGCTGGAGCTGCACCGTGAAGCCGCCAGCCTGGAAACTGTGTTCCGCAACCTTACCACCGGGGAAGAGAGCAAGTCATGAACGCCGCTTTCACCATAGCCAAGCGGGAAATCCGCACCTACTTCAACTCGCCCATTGCGTACATCGTCCTGACGGTGTTCCTGCTGCTAGCGGGCTACCTCTTCTTCGGCTCGCTTTTCATCGAGCGGCAGGCCGAGTTGCGCTCCTACTTCAACCTCATGCCGCTCCTGCTCGCCTTCATCGTTCCGGCCATAGCCATGCGCCTGATTGCCGAGGAGAAAGGCAGCGGTTCGCTGGAGATGCTGATCACCATGCCAGTGCCCGACTGGCAGGTCATCGTCGGCAAGTTTCTGGCAGGCATGGCTCTGCTGGCGACGCTGGTGGGCTTGACCTTGTTCTACGGGGTCACTGTTATGGCGGTTGGGCCGCTCGATTTGGGGCCGGCCATCGGCGGGTACCTGGGCGTCCTCCTCATGGGCGGGGCCTACATGTCTATCGGCGTCATGGCTTCGACCTTCACCCGCAATCAGATCGTCGCGTTCATTATCGCCTTCGCCATCTCGTTTGCGCTCTACCTCTTCTATCGCCTCTTGCCATTTACGCCCGAGTCCATCCGTCCTGTGCTCTCCTACCTGAGCATCGAGTCCCATTTTGAGTCCGTCAGCCGCGGCATCATCGATTCGCGCGACATCATCTACTACCTGTCCGTGATGGTGGTCTCTCTGGTCATCGCCACGCTCTCCCTCGAGTCTCGAAAGTGGAAGTGAACCATGTCGACTTCATCTAGCAACAAGAAGCGCGCCTACGCCTCCAACGCCATCCTGTACGCCCTCTTTGTCGTCGGCGTGATCGTCCTGGTCAACTTGATCGGCACGCGGTTCTTCGGCCGCATCGACTTGACCGAAGACAAGGTCTACACCCTGTCGCAGCCCTCACGGGATCTGGTGAAGAAGCTGCCGGACTTCCTCACGGTCAAAGCCCTGATCTCGTCGGACTTGCCCCCCGAGATCAAGACCTTGTCGCGCTATGTGCGCGACATGGTCGACGAGTACCGCACCAGCTCCAACGGGAAGTTCCGCTGGGAGGCGCTTGACCCGGGCGCGGACAAGGCCCTCGAGCAGGAGGCCAATCGCTGCAAGGTCGACAAGATCCAGATCCAGGTTTTGCGCGGCACGAAATTCGAGATGGGCTCCTACTACCTGGGCCTGTGCTTGCTCTATGGCGACAAGATGGAGTCCATTCCACAGATCAGCCGAGCCGAGGGTCTTGAGTTCGAGATGTCGTCGCTCATCAAGAAGATGACGGTGAAGAAGAAGAAGATCGCTTTCACCATGGGCCACGGTGAGTCCGAAACCAACCAGGGTTTCCGTGCCTTGAAGCAGGTCCTGGAACAGGAGTACGACCTGACCACGGTGAATCCGTCGACGGCCGAGATCGCCGCTGACGTGGACGCTCTGGTTATCGGCGGCCCCAAGCAGGCCATTGACGAGAAGGGCCAGCGCGAAATTGACCGCTTCCTGATGACCGGCCGGGGTGCGGTGATTCTCGACGACGGCATGGCGGTCAGCTCACCCCAGCAGTTTGCCCAGTCTGGGATGGGCCAGATCAAGATGGTGCAAGTCAACCAAACCGGCCTGGACAAGATTCTCGAGACCTATGGCTTCAAGATTGGTCCGAACGTGATTGCAGACAATGAGGCGGCCATGCCCGGCCTCATCGACATGGGTGGCGGACGCCGGGGCCTGGCGCAGCTTCCGATATGGGTGGGCGTGCAGATCGGCAAGAACCAGACTATTTCCGTGCTGGATGGCATACGGGGTCTGGTCTTCCCGCTGGCCAGCACGGTTGACCTGGTGGGTCCCCTCGCGGACGGCAAGCTGCCTGCGGGCGGCAAGCTGTGGAAACTGGCTTCCTCGGGGCCGAACAGTTGGAAGCACTCGGGGTTCTTCTTCATCAACCAAGCCACGAAGATCGAGGAGACCAACGAACGTGGCCCGTTTGCCTTCGGCTATGCCTATCAGGGACCGCTCAAGAGCGCCTTTGTGAAAGGGCCCGAGGCCGGCGTGTCCGTGGCCGAGAAGCAGCCCCTGTCCGAATCGGAAAAGCCCGTGCGCCTGGTGGTCATGGGCGACTCGGATTTTGCCAACGACGACTACGTCCAACTTGCGCGCGCATTCCCCTTCTACGAGGCGGGCGCGTTCTTGCTCCACAACGCCATCGGCTGGACCGTGGAGGATGAGGCTCTCATCCCGCTCCGTTCCAAGTCCGCAGGCAGCCGCCCCCTGGGGACGGTTTCCGAAGCCAAAGCCAGCACGCTCAAGTGGGTCAACGTTCTGGGCCTGCCGGTTCTGTTCTGCGCCTACGGGGTGGTCCGCTGGCGCCTACGTCGCATATCCCGCAGCTCCCAGACCATCTAGCCAGTCGAGGTAGCCCATGAATCGCAAGACCGTATTCGCCGGCTTGATCTTCGCCGG
Source organism: Myxococcales bacterium (assembly GCA_003157775.1). GTDB lineage: Bacteria > Myxococcota_A > Polyangia > Fen-1088 > Fen-1088 > Fen-1137. The sequence continues at coordinate 5,549 of PMKP01000134.1, forward strand.
CCTGGTTGTCCTCACCTTCTTTCTCTTGCACTCGCCCGAGAAGGGCACCCGGCCCCCCGGGGAACGCCCGCGTCCCATCCCCAAGCTCAAGGCGGATGACTTCGACACCTTGGAAGTGACCAAAGGCGGCGCCACCACCGTCATGAAGAAACAAGGTGACAACTACCAGATCGTGAAACCGATCGACTACCTCGCCGACAAAGACAGCGCCAAGGCAGGCTTCGAAGCCATCGAGAAAGTCCAGTTTAACGACATCCTTTCGGCTGAAAAGAGCCGACAGAAGGAGTTCGAGGTGGACGAGGGTGGCCTGCGCGTGGTGGTGAAGAAGGGCGACAAGATCCTGGCCGACCTGCACGTGGGCAAGACTGCGAACGACGAAACCATGGTGCGACTTGAGGGCAAGGACCAGGTGTGGGCCACCACCGGATTCTTCCGGTACCAGTTGGACAAAGACACCCTCGGCTGGCGCGACAAGCACATCTCAAGATACGAGGAGAAGGACGCGTACAAGATCGAGGTCGCCCACAGGACGCGCGGCCGAATCGCGATAGAGAGGCCCGCACCCACCGATGGGGGCGCGGCGCCTGAATGGGGCGTAGTCGCGGCCAGCATCAACGTCGAGCCCTTTGACAAGAGGATGGCCACCGACGTGGCTACCACCTTGTCCGCTCTGGCGGCGAGCGAATTCGCCGACAACGCCAAGCCCGAGGAGACCGGCCTGGACTCACCCGAGAACACCGTTACCGTCTCGCTCCGCGACGGCAAGCAGTACCGAATTCTGTTTGGCAAGAAGAAAGACGAAGACAACACCTATGTCAAGATGGCTGACAAGCCTCAGGTGTTCCTGATCAGGAAGTTCCAGGTCGAACAGATCAACAAACGTCCCATCGACTTCCGCGACAAGACCATTTGCAACCTGGCCTCGGCCGAGATCACCGAAGTCTCGGTGGCACGCGACAAGGACCCCTTTGTGCTGTCCAAGAACCCAGGCAAGTCAGGTGACGACGCCTGGAAGCTGACCAAGCCGGCCGCGCCGGCAGATATCTCCAAGGCCAATGCGCTCGCGGGCTTCTTCCATGAGTGGAAGGCGCAGAAGTATGCCGAAGATAACTTGCCCAAGACGGCCGGCCTGGCCAAGCCCACAGCCATCATCAGCGCGAAATCCAACGTCAAGGGCCATGTCTGCAATCTGAAGGTCGGGGGCGAGTCCGCTGACAAGAACAACTACTACGTCCTGCCGAGCAACCAGCCCTACGTCTTCCTGGTTGCCAAGTCGGACGTCGATCGCATCACGGTGAAACTCGACGAGGTCAAGAAAAAGTAAGGGCAATCGGCGTAGGGGCGACCGCAGGTCGCCCCTACCGAACGGCGATGCTGTGGAGGCGATCGGTTGGTCGCCCCCACAGGCGAGCCTACAGGCCCTTCTTCACGATGTACGACAGAAGTTCGACGGTGCGGCAGCTGTAGCCCCACTCGTTGTCGTACCAGCTCACCAGCTTGAAGAAGTTCGGGTTGAGTTCCAGCGAGCTGCCCGCATCGTAGATGCTGNNGGAGCGCGCGTCGTGGATGAAGTCAGTCGAAACCACCTCGTCCTCGGTGTAGCCAAGAATGTTCTTCAGGTAGGTCTCGCTGGCCTTCTTCATCAGGGCGTTGATTTCCTTGATGCTGGTCGCCTTGGCGGTCTTGAAGGTCAGGTCGACCACCGACACCGTGGGCGTGGGCACGCGGATTGACATGCCGGTCAACTTGCCCTTCACCTCGGGCAGCACCAGTCCGACCGCCTTGGCGGCGCCGGTGGTGGATGGGATCAGGTTGATGGCAGCCGAGCGGCCACCCTTCCAGTCCTTCTT
>PMKP01000200.1 GCA_003157775.1 Myxococcales bacterium
GCCTATTAGGGACACCCCCTAGTCCGCCACGGATGACGAACGGCGCAGTAGGACGCCAGTCGAACTGGTTGAGCTGCTTTCTGGCGGACGAAAGGCGCTTTGGTGCGACCCGGGACGAGATTATCCGACCACTGGATCTTGCCGACGTGGAGTCGCGGCCAGTTTGGAAACTGATGCATCTGCAACGGTCACGCGGCCGACGCGCGGCGGCGGCGTGAGGATTCATGCAGCCGGCCCGCAACCCGGGCGGCTGTCTGTGCCCCCAGCCGGGGAACGGTGCGCGTGGGCCTACGGCACGCCAGATCATGGACCGCCTGAAGGTTCATCCAGAACTCGGGTGTGGTTCCGAACGCGGCAGCAAACAGCCAAGCCGTGTCCGGCGTGATACCTCGCTTGCCGTTCACGATCTCATTGATGCGCTGGACAGGTATCCCCAGCTTGGCAGCGTCAACGGGAGCCACCCTATGTGGTCCGCGACGACCACGCATTCATTTGGTCGTCGCCCGTTACCCAACAAACCCGCCCGACCACAGGCGCTCCAGGAACTCCTTCCACGGCAGCACCAGGATCTTGCCGATCTTTTTCGGCGTGGACTCCTGGCAGACCAGTACCAGGTGCTTCATCACGCCCTCTTCGGCGAGCGCGGTGAGAAGGAGAAAGAAGAACTACGCAAACCAATCCGTGGCGGGCCGCAAGAAGAACTCTTCCAGGCTGACGCCCCCACCTCCGACCAGCCAGACGCGGGCCTTTGGGTAGCGTTGCTTGAACGCCTCGACGCCGCTCAACCTGCCCGGCCGCCCGCTCTTGACCTCGATGGCCCAGACCTGAGCTCCCCGGGTGACGACGAAATCGACCTCCCGATCCTGATTCTGGAGTCACCCGAGGCGGCTGTCAATATTACTCAGCCGCTGCGTATTATTACTCAATGGTTGAGTAGAAACATGTAGGCCAAATCCGCTTGATCGGTGACCTTGCTGGGCAATTTCGTCACGCGGTCGATGCGCGGCGGCGGCGTGATGATTCATGCAACCGCCCCGCAACCCGGGCGGCTGTCTGTGCCCCCAGCCGGGGAACGGTGCGCGTGGGCCTACTGCACGCCAGATCATGGATCGCCTGAAGGTTCATCCAGAACTCGGGTGTGGTTCCGAACACGGCAGCAAACAGCCAAGCCGTGTCCGGCGTGATACCTCGCTTGCCGTTCACGATCTCATTGATGCGCTGGACAGGTATCCCCAGCTTGGCAGCGTCAACGGGAGCCACCCTATGTGGTCCGCGACGACTACGCATTCACTTGGTCGTCGCCCGTTACCCAACAAACCCGTCTGACCACAACCGCTCCAAGAACTCCTTCCACGGCAGCACCAGGATCTTGCCGATCTTTCTCGGCGTGGGCTCTTGGCAGACCAGTACCAGGTGCTTCATCATGCCTTCTTCGGCGAGCGCGGTGAGTCCCCTTAGATCTCGGGACGAAACGCTGCGGGTGGCCTTCACCTCGATCGCCGTGTGGTCCCCGAGGATGAAGTCGACCTCGAACTGGGATCTGCTGCGCCAGTAGTGCAGATCGCATCCGGGCTGGCACCTGTCGATGTACGTCTTCAATTCGTGGAAGATGAAGTGCTCCAGCGCGTCGCCGAAATCCGGGGACTTGGGCACCAGCGGGGGAAGTTTCTGGATAGCGCGCGCAACACCAACATCGAAAAGGTAGAACTTTGCGGTCTCGATGGCCTTGCGCTTCTGGCTGCCTGCCCAAGCCGGCAGCTCGTAGCCGATGAGCGTGTCCTTCAGGATCTCGAAATACTCGATCACGGTGGTGCGCGGCACCTGGGCATCGCTGGCCACCTCGGTCTTGTTGAACATCTTGCCGCTGCACGCGGCCGCCACTTCCAGAAAGCGGGCAAAGGCCGGGATGTTTCGTGTCAGACCCTCGGCGGCAATCTCCTCTTTGAGGTAGGTGCCGACGTAGGCGCGTAGGTCGTCGGCGGGATCGTCGGAGAAGTAGACGGAAGGCAGCAACCCGTGGTTCAGCGCCGTCAGCAGGACGAACTGCGGTCCCAGTTCCTTCCAGGACAAGGGATGCAGGTAACGGGACCGAGCCCGCCCACCCAGGAGATTCACGCCCGAACGGCGTAGCTTTCGCGCCGAGGATCCCGTGAGAAGGAAACGAAGCTTCCGCGTTTCGATGAGAAGGTGGATTTCGTCGAGAAGGACCGGCAGCTTCTGGATCTCGTCCACCACCACGAGCGCGTTGCGCAGATCCTTGGCCTCGATCTCCTGGCGCATTCGGGTTGGGTCGGCATTCAGGTCCAGCCAGACCCTATGGTCGAGGAGATCGTAGATCGGCGTGCCCTTGGGCAGGGTCTGTCGAAGCAGCATGGACTTCCCGGTCTGGCGGGGACCGAAAAGGAAGCACGATCGGTGGGCCGTGGCCTCGATGAGGTTCAGTTGCCTGGGTAGATACATGGCGCGTTCACCCTGACGACTAAGTCGACGTTTATCATGTTAAACGTCGGGTCTTATGTCAAGCCCAGATGGGCAGCTTCAGTTGCGATCTTGCCGATGAGCCATGGTATATACTGGTATCTATCATGAGGTGGATGTCATGGCATCGACGGTAACGGCCAAGCTGTTCAAGAACGGGCGCTCGCAGGCGGTGCGTCTGCCCAAGGAATTTCGGTTCTCCGGTGACGAGGTACTGGTCCGGAGCGAAGGGGAGGCAGTCATCCTCGAACCGATCAAACGCAAGGCGTGGCCGCGTGGCTACTGGGAACGCCTGCGCGAGATGCGCCTGCAGGCCGATATCCAGCCCATGCACATCACACTGCAGGACGTCGACTTGGACACGCCGTGAGCTACCTCTTTGACACCAACGCCTGCATCCACCTGATGAAGCTGCATGAGCCGCTGACCGGTCGCGCCCGCGACGCAGGCCCATCGGCTATCTCCATCACCGCAATCACCCTGGCCGAGATGTGGTTTGGCGCCGCCAAGAGCCACCATCCTCGCCGCACCCGCGCCGATCAGGACGCCTTTTTGGCTCCCTTCCGTGTCCTATATTTTGACGCCGCCGCCGCCGACTGTTACGCCAATGCCCGCGCCCACTTGGCAGCAAAGGGCCAGCCCATCGGCGACCGGGACTTGATGATCGCTGCCATCGCGCTGGCCAATCGGTTGACCGTGGTCACCAGCAACGTCTCTGAGTTTGCACGCGTGCCGGGGGTGACCGTCGAGGACTGGATGAGGTGAGGCAGTCGACCACGTCGCGCCTGTCTTCGGCCCATAGTTCGTTCGCTCGAAGGTGAGGGGAGCTGCTTTCATCCAAATTGCTGGCCCCCGTCGCCTTGGCGTTTGGATGTATACTGATGCGCCAATGAGCGAGATGATCGAACCGCAGGTCCAAGACCCTCTCCTCGGAGAAATAGTTCAGCGTTTGGTCAACGCGTGCCGGCCGGAACGCATCTACCTGTTCGGCTCCCGCGCACGGGGCGAGGTGACGGCCGACAGCGACTACGACATCATGGTCGTTGTAGCCCAGTCTGACGAGCCCGCGTATCGGCGCGCTCAGCGCGCGCACAGCCTGCTTTGGGATCTAGGCGCAGCGGCTGACATTCTAGTCTGGACGCGTGACGCCTTTGACAGCCGCGTCCACTTGCGCGCCTCGCTTCCCGCGACGATCGCGCGGGAAGGGAAACTGCTCTATGCCCAAGTCGCGCTGCAGAACAACTGTGTCTAGGGCGTGAGCCTTCATTTTCCGTTACTCCCGCCAGGGGTCGAGCAGCGGCGCTCCGGTGGGCGCGAAGTCCTTGGTGTTGCGTGTAACCACAGTCAGCCCGTGGTGAATCGCAGTAGCGGCGATCATGCCATCGACGACCGACATATGGTGGCCGGCCTGCTCGGCCGCCGCGCACATGCGGCCCCAGACGGCGGCCACGGCGGCGTCAACCGGCAGGACGCGCGACGAGTAGGTGGAAGCGAGGGTTCCCAGCCATGTGCGCAGCGTGGTCCGGCGGCGACCTGGCGGCAGAAGCGCAACGCCCTTCTCGATCTCGCCGATCGTAAGTGCGCTGAGGTGGAGCGCCTCGGCATCCTGCGCCTCGAACCAAGCGAGAACGCCGGGGTGGGGCCGCGGCTTGACCAGTTCGGCCAGGGTGCAAGTGTCGATCAGGAAGCTCACAGCCCCACTCGCCGCCCGCGGTCGTGGCTGCGCATGAGGTTCAGCCCGCGCAGGGGCGCCCCGCGCAGGAATGCCTTGAAGTCACGCCCGGTTCGCGACAAACGCCGGAAGTCGTCGGCCCCCACCACCAGGGCCACGGGCCGACCGTGCCGGGTCACGGTCTGCGGGCCCCGCCGGATGCTCTCGTCGACAACTTCGCTCAGTCGGGCCTTCGCTTCTTGCAACTGCCATTCCTTTGCCATGGTGCACTCCAATCTGGTCAGAATAGTCAGATTTCAGAATAGCAGCAGGGCGGCCGGGGTTCAAGGCCGCGTTGGCGTTCCGAGCCGCTCGTGCGCAGACCGTCGGGCGCCGGCAACGCGCGCGGCAAACCGGTCCGACCACAACCGCTCCAAGAACTCCTTCCACGGCAGTCCCAGGATCTTGCCGATGAGCCATGGTATATACTGGTATCTATCATGAGGTGGATGTCATGGCATCGACGG
>PMKP01000007.1 GCA_003157775.1 Myxococcales bacterium
ACGATGAGCGTGTCAGACCGACGGCGCAGGACGGCCCCACGACGGGAGGTAAACATGCTGATGCGAGCGCTGACGATTCGGGTAACCCCGAATGGGATGATCGTGAAGCCTCATGGTCTGCCCGACGAGGAACAAGCCGTTGTCGACCGCCTTTGTGAGGGTGGCTTGTGACTCAATACCTTGCCCCATTTGCCCAGGCATCGTCTTCGGGGTCATCGTCTCCGGCTGGTGCACTCGGCGGTATGCTGATTCCGATGCTGCTGATCTTCGGCGTCGCGTATCTGGTGATGCATCTGCTGAAGAAGGCCAGGGGAAGACGCGCAATGCTTTCGCAGTTGCCGAATGGTGAGCTTCCCCAAAAGTCCCACGGCGGAATGCCCAAGAGACTTCTGATCGCCCTGATCGTTTCCGCTATTGGCGGATACGCCATCATACGGATACGTTCAGAACCAGTCTTCAACCTGGCTGGGCTGAAGCTGGGGATGTCCTGCAAGGAAGCTGCTGGGCCCCTACTCCAGTTGCAGCAAAACTACACGAAGGCCAGAGCGGCAGCCACCGCAGCCAACCCGGTGACCGCTCTCCTTCACTGGGACTCGGTGAAAGAGAGTCAGTATGCTCTTGAGCGGCACTGCCTTGAGGGAGGGACGGGTGCCAGGGACATGGATTCACTTGTGTATCATGACACTGAGACGATACCCGTGGCGCTTCCCGACGGCACTGGTTTTGGTCTGGCATACGCCGCGACTCGCGAGGCGGGAATCAACTACCTTGCGCTCTACCCGATGATTTGGAATCAACCGTACATGTTCCGCCAATGGACCTTCGTACGCAACCGCATCACCCCAATCGATGCGTCCTCGCGTGAAGAGTGGGATAGGCTCGAGGACGAGCGGAGGAAGAAGGCAACCGAGACGTTCCAGCAGTCCCTGGAACCTCTTCTCGCATCGCTGGGCCCGCCTCTCACCACGGTCATGGCTGCTAGGGTGGGGCCCAAGAGCGAGATCCGCATTTGGAAACAGGGCGATTGGCTTCTTGGCAACGGAGGCGAGTACCCGATGCTCTTGGTCGCGCAGCCGCACTATGTCTTCAAATGGTGGGAGCTCGACGAATTGCCAGATGTTGATGCCCTCATCGCCAAGTTGCGGAAGGCTGGCGTGAAGCTTTGACCTTGAGTGCCGAAGCGAGAGCAAAGCGAATGCTGGATCAGTTTGACGATCTCCGTATGAACTTGGGTTACCATCCATGATTCCGGAAGACACGAAGCCCTGTCCGTTCTGCGGGGAGACCATCAAGGCTGTGGCCATCAAATGCCGCTTCTGCGGTGAGTTTCTCCAGGCCGCAGGCCCCAGCGGTGCCCAGCCACCGGTAGCCCGGAAGGCTTCGTCTCCTCGCCGCTCGTCAGTTCCCCGCCTCATCGTAGCGGTGGNNTTCGGGTTTCACACCCTGGGTAGGTGCAGGCAAGGGGGCCTACTTCGGAGCCTGGATTCTGACCGTCCTGGCGACATACCGGTGGTGGCGTCCCTCTCGCCAACCGCTCGCAACAATGAGGTAAGAGATGGCTGACGACACGAAAACATGCCCATTCTGCGGTGAGACCATCAAGCGCGTCGCAGTGAAGTGCCGCTTCTGCGGCAGTATGCTCGACGGTGCCGTCCAGAAATTGGCGGCTAGTCTACCCTCGCCCCCGGTTTTCCCACGACCTGTCGCCCCGGCGACAGAGCCAATTCCCATCCCTCCACCCCCTGGCTCCGCAAGTTCTAGGCGACGACTTAGATCCACACTTATCCTCGTTGCGCTTACGGTTGGAGCGGGCGCAATTGCGTTCGGTATTGGCTCTCTCACGAAGAAGGGTGCTGAGGATGCTGTCCCTACAGTGACGAGCGCTTCGGACCCTAGTCCAGTGCCGGTGACCGAGCCTCTAGTGGAAAGCAATAGCGATAGGTGCAAGAGCATTCTGGAAAAGGCGTTGCTCGAGGGCGATTGCGGGAGTTTGAGCAATACGAACGGTTGTAGGGTTCCACACGAGCCTTGCCTTCGCCTCCACTTTCCCATAACGATGGAAAAGATGGTTCCGAGCGTGCGCAAAGATCTGCAGGAGTTTCTCAAAGACCGAGGCTATGTCCGATTGCGGGGCTACATCGTCGCGCAACATGAGGAAGGCGTATATGAAATCTTTCGCTACGGCCAGCGCCTGCACGCATTGCTAAGGACCAATCAAACGTCGTTTAGCACCAAGGGCAACTTTTCCTTGTGGGTCCGAAAGGTGGATACGATATCTGTCGACACCAAGGACGGCTTCAAACAAGACTGGGACGTCTTCCGCGAGGATGACTTCGGCTCGCTGGTGGACAAGGTGCTGAATGCCCCTCGGGGAGCGCAGGTCAAAGATGCCGCTAGAAACGCTCTTCGGGCGCTCGCTTTGAGCTCAATGGAGGAATGAGATGACTGTTTTTTCGCATGTCCCTTGTCCGTTCTGCAAGGAACCGGTTGCTCTTGCGTCAATCCACGGCGTCCCCACTCCTCGGCGACACGTCTCTTTGCATCGCGCACAAGCTGGTCGAGGTCGCTGGGCCGCATGACCACGACGGTGTTGGGGATGCCTGTGTTGCGGATGCCTGGTGACAAACACCAACACCGGCGTTACCAGTATTCCGCGACCGAATGATGCGCTCGAATGCCCATCCACGAGAAGTACCCGGTCACGAAGGGCGTGTCGAACCGACGGTGCAAGATAGCGCCAAACGCCAAGAGGCAAGACGAGAAGAAACTCGCACGAGACGACGAGGTGGAGGATGCCTGACGACACGAAAGCATGCCCGTTCTGTGGCGAGACCATCAAGCTCGTCGCGGTCAAGTGTCGCTTCTGCGGCAGTGTGCTCGACAGTGCCTCCGTCGAGACGCTGCGCTCGTCAGTCCTGCCACCGGTTTTGCAGGTAGCGGGACAAGGGCACGCCCAGGCTGTTGTGCTCGGAAAGAGGAGACACCG
>PMKP01000425.1 GCA_003157775.1 Myxococcales bacterium
GCGACCGGAAGTCTGTTGCGACAGGGCGACGGGTTCGTTCGCAGCGACGATGGCTCCCCCCTCGGCCCGCAGCGGGGCGACGGACTCTCCCTCGGCGTTGCAGGCTCGACACCGAGAGCGAAGGACGTGCTTTCGCTTTCCAAGCAAAGCGAGAAATCCCTTGCCGCTTGGCTCGTCGGGATCTTCCATCGCGCGTGGAGCGCGTTCTGCGACCTCGCTGCGGACCAGACCACGGCCGATGCGGGCGCAAATGATTCGGCTAGGTCGGTCGCCTCAGATGCCGGGGCTGACCAACGCGCGCTTGTCGACGGCTTTTCGGCTCCCGTCGATGCCGGGCTTACCAACATCGGGGGCGTGGATAGGCACACGGATATTGAATCGGAAGCGGGTGCGCCTACGAACCCGCTTGCGCTGCCCAGTGACACCGTGGACGCGAGCAGGGACCTGGTTCCGTCCGATCACGTAACCTCTCCCGCTCTGGCAGGACATGCCAGCCTCGAAGAAATCAACAACGCGCCGGTCGTCGCCGCGCAGGCTGCTCCTGCTTCGTCGAGTCGACTGCCCATTCTTGGCTTGATGGCCGACGTGGGCGTGCCGGATGGTCTCATCGGCTCGGTGGTCTGTCGACCATGGAGCTGGATGCGCATTGCAGCTGGAGGTGGCACCAACAGCATCAGCGCTGGCTGGCGCATCGGCATGAACTTGTTGCCGTTTGGCTCCGGGCCCTCGGCCAGCCTTGAGTACGGTCGCTATCTCGAGGGTAACGCCAACGCGCTGGCCAAGAGGTTCGCGGGCAGCGATTTCGAGGGAAGCCCGGCGTTGAACCGAATTGGCTATGAATATTTTAACGCGTCGCTCGGTTTGGATTTGGGACGTCGCGACTTCGTCTTCTTCCTTCACGGGGGCGTTACGATGATTCGTGGTCAGCTCCACAACCTGGGATCCGGGGGTAGCACGGGCAAGACCGAGATCGGGGTGCCATACGATCCGAGTTTCAAGGCCTCCGGCCCGTCGTTGAAATTGGGTCTGATTGTCTACCTCTGGTGATGATGATGACACGTCGACTTTTCTCGAGCCTTCTGGCGCCGGTCATGCTGGCCAGTGCTTGCTCGCCTTCTTTCGAGTCCGACCTGGACGAGGTCGAGATTATTCAACACGGTCTGAACGTGCCGGCCGCGCCTGCAGCGTCGAGAGCCGGCAATGTTTCGGTGACGGCCACTCTCACGATATCGTCATCCGGCTCCGCGTGGACCAAGCAGATGAACTCCGACGTTTTCGTTCACCGGGTGTCGATCACAGGGGGCGGCAGTCTGCCCGATCTCGACTTCATTCAGAGTGTGCAAATGACGGTGGCCGCGGGTGAGCATCCGGAAAGTGCCATTGCAATCATGAACTACGTACGGGGCCCGGAGGCGCCGTCGGGTTTGGCGATCCAGGTTGATCCGCCGACCCCCATCGACATCACCACGCCCTGGAACGCGAGCAAGACGGTCATCAGTTCACAGCTGGTCGGAGATCTGCCGGCGCAGGGCTGGACCATGGATGTGGCCATGACGCTGTCCGGAAAGATCGTGTACGAGTACTGAAACGCGCGGCATTCTTGTCACCTGTCCGGTCCAGAGGAGTCGTTCGTCATGATGCCCATGACACCGGAAGCGGGTTGCCCGCGCTCGAGCAGTCTGGCCATGATGCGCATGGCGCGGTCCGNNTCTGTTCTTGGGACATTCGCCGTGGCAAGCGAAGAGGAAACGACAGTCGCGGCAGACCTGCGGCAGGGTGTTGGCCTTGGCCCTCCCGAAGCTGTGCTGTCTCTTCGAACCGACCAGCTCGGCAAGGGGCGTCTCCATGATGTTTCCCAGCCGGTGGCCGGGTTCGACGAAATGGTCGCAGGCGTAAAGGTCGCCGTTGTGTTCGAGGGCCAAGGCGTCGCCGCACTCCCGGCGCAGCACGCACGCCGTGGACTCACCGAGGACGTACGAGGCAAGCACGCTGTCGAAAAACGTGACGAACATCGCGCCCACGTCCCGCCGAACCCACTCGTCGAAGATCGCGATGAGGAAGCGGCCGTACTCGGCCGGCTCGACCGACCGTTCGGTGAGCCGTGCTCCTTGCCTGGCTCCTGTCTCATCCGCGCGCTCGACGATGGGAATGAGTTGGAGGTAGCGAGCCCTGAGCTTATCGCGAAAGAAACGATAGACTTCGAGCGGCCGGTGGCTGTTGGCGGCGTTGACGGTGCAGAGAATGTTGAACGCAACCCCGTGATTTTGCATCAGTCGTGCTGCGCGGATGACCCGGTCGAAGACCGATTTCCCGCCCTTGTCGCGGCGGTAAACGTCGTGGATCTCGCGTGGCCCGTCGACGCTCAATCCGACGAGGAAATCATTGTCGCGAAGGAAGCGGCACCATGTCTCGTCGATGAGAAGGCCATTGGTCTGGAGGGTGTTGACGATGCATTGTCCGGGCCGCGCGTATTTCCGTTCGACATCCACAGCGCGCTCGAAAAAATCGAGTCCCATGAGGGTTGGCTCGCCGCCCTGCCATGCAATCTGGACCTCGGGCGCCCGATGGGCCTCGATCATCTGTCGGATGTAACTCTCCATGACCTCGTCAGACATGCGGAAGTCCGAGCCAGGATAAAGATCTTCTTTCTTCAGGAAGAAGCAGTAGTCGCACGTGCAGTTGCAGCGCGCCCCGGTGGGCTTGGCCATGACGTGGAAGGCCGCAGGCACCGTCGGGAGCGCGGCCTTCTTCATGGGCGTGAGCGACCGGCGCTCCGGATCTCATCCAGCCGGTTGGCCAAAGAGCTGACCACATCGGGTTCCTGTGCGGCCAGGTTGTTTTTCTCACCGATGTCCTCGGCCAGATCGTAGAGCTGCGCGGCCGGGTCGTCGCCGGTCTCGTTCCCGGCTGAGACTTGGGGCCCCGTGCCAGGCTCGATGTATTTCCAGTGCCCTTGGATGAGCGAAAGCAGATCGGCCTGCTCGACGAGGTGGTCGCGACCAACTCGGTCCTTGCCGAGGAGTGCCGACAACTCGTCGAAGCTGTCCGGACCGTCGTCGGGGCCAAGCGTTTGTCCCGTGAGCGTGGCGAACGAGGCGACAAAATCGACCTGAGAGACAAGCGCATCGGAGATCCCTGGCTGCACGCGGCCCGGCCAGCTGACGACGAAGGGCTCGCGGGTCCCGCCATCGAAAATGCTGTATTTCCCGCCGCGCAAGGGACCTGCCGGCGTGTGCCCGCCCAGAAGTGCCACGGCCTCGTCGGCGTAGCCGTCGTCCAGGACCGGGCCATTGTCGCTGGTGAAGATGACCATGGTGTTGTCAGCGATTCCCATTCGCTCAATCGTCTGCATGACCTTGCCCACGCACGCATCGAACTCGACGATGGCATCGCCTCTCGCGCCGAGACCGCTCGCTCCAACGAAGCGCGGGTTCGGGGCCCGGGGCACGTGGATGCCGTGGGTTGCGAAATAAAGGAAGAACGGGTTGGCGGCGCTGCTCTCAATGAACGAAACGGCCTTGGCTGTGATGGTGTCGGCCATGTCTTCATCTACCCAGCGGGCGGCGTGTCCGCCGCTCATGGTGCCGATCCGGCTGATGCCGTCGACGATCGTCCCGTCGTGGCCGTAGCTCGGCTGGAGCTTGAGAAGCTCGGGATGGGCCGCCCCCGTGGGATCGTCGCCGACAGGGTCGCCGTAACTTATCTGGATGGGGTCGGCCGGATCGAGGCCGACGACGCGGCCGTTCTCGACGTAGATGCAGGGGACGCGGTCGCCCGTAGCCGGGATGAGAAACGAATAATCGAAACCGATCTCGTAGGGCCCGGGCCGGATCTCGCCATTCCAGCTGATCGCGCCCGCCCCCAGGCCGAGGTGCCACTTGCCGACCGCCGCGGTGGCGTAGCCCGCGCTTCTCATGATGGAGGGAAGCGTGGTTCGTCCAGGACCGATGATGAGATTGGCGTCTCCGTTGAGGATGCCCGTGCCTGGTTTCCTCCAGGCGTATTCGCCCGTCAGAAGCGCGTAGCGCGAGGGCGTGCACGTGGCCGCCGACGCATGGGCGTTGGTGAAACGGAGACCTTGGGAAGCCAAGGCATCGATGTTGGGCGTCCGGACTTTGGTAGCGCCGTAACAGCCAACATCGCCGTAGCCCAGGTCGTCGGCGTAGATCAGAACGACATTGGGCCGGACCGTTCGTGTCGACCCACCACAGCGCGAAACAAAGGCGGCCGTGGCAGCGGCGACCCCCGCCGTTTGGAGAAATGCACGACGGGAAAGCGGTTCAGCCATGGGTGCACTCCAGCCAGGACAAGGATCCCTCGCTTGGGCATCCCTGTCAACGCGGGGCTTCGCCAACCGTTCAACAACACGGTGGTGCGGCCCCCATCGGTGAGAAGCCAGGTTCACGTCATGCAAGACCTGTTAGTATTCCGCGCCCATGAACCTTTTCGATTTGACAGGCAAAGTCGCACTCATCACGGGTGGAACCCATGGCCTCGGTATGGCCATTGCCAAAGGCTTGGCCAAGGCTGGCGCCACCATCATCATCAATGACATCCTCGAGGAGAAGCTGAAGAACGCGGTTGGCGAGTACGCCCAAGACGGTATCAAGGCGCATGCCTATCTCTTCGACGTCACCAGGGAAGCCGAGGTCATTGAGAACCTGGCCCGTATCGACAAGGAGATCGGCCCCGTCGACATCTTGGTGAACAATGCCGGCATCATCAAGCGCGTTCCCATCGTCGATATGGCCGTCGCCGATTTCGAAGAGGTGATTCGCATCGACCTTGTCGCCCCCTTCATCATGGCCAAACACGTAGCCAAGAGCATGATCGCCCGCAAGGGCGGCGGAAAGATCATCAACATGTGTTCGATGATGAGCGAGCTCGGCCGCAATACCGTCAGCGCGTATGCCGCAGCCAAAGGTGGCCTCAAGATGCTCACCAAGAACATGGCCACCGAATGGGCCAAGTTCGACATTCAAACCAACGGCATCGGGCCCGGCTACTTCGCGACCGCGCAGACCGCGCCGATTCGCGTCGGCGGCCATCCCTTCAACGAATTCATCATCAGCCGTACGCCAGCCGGTCGCTGGGGAGAGCCAGAAGACCTGCAGGGCGCTGCCATCTTCCTTGCCGCCAAGGCTTCGAATTTCGTCAATGGCCAGATCCTTTATGTCGACGGCGGCATCCTGGCGACGCTCGGCAAGGCCCAAGGCGAACCGTAAAGCGGCTTGTTCGTGTTGCCCAGCTACTTCCACCAACCCGCTCGGACCGCGTCGTCAAACACATCGGCCAGCAGGCCGAGCGCATTCTTCCCGGTCGCTTCGTCGATGGTCAGCGCGGGTTGGATGCGGAAGCTCGCCGCGTAGGCCATCGTGAGAAGGCCCCTGCGAGCGCATTCCTTGAAAATGCGCTCGGTCACGGCTCGCGGCAGGGGTTCCTTGCTGGCCTTGTCTTTGACCAGCTCCACCCGCAGAAAGAGGCCGGCGCCATCCACGTACCCGACGAAGGGGTAGCGTTCGGCAAATCCCTTCAGCTCGCGCAGCATGGCTGCGCCCACCTTGGCGGAGTTTTCCACCAGTTGCTCGTCGTCGATGATTTGGAGCGCGGTCGCACCGGCGGCGGCGCCGAGCGGATTGCCGCCGTAGCTCGACGACGAGCCCGAGGGATTGCTCCATGGCTTGGCTGCGGAGATCTCGTCGGTGGTTACGATGCCCGAAAGCGGGAAACCGCCGCCAAAGGCCTTGCCCACGGCCATGATGTCAGGCACCACGCCGCTATGGTCCACCCCGAAGTTGCGACCGGTGCGGCCCAGCCCAGTGATCATCTCATCGGCGATGAGCAAGCCACCCAGGTCGTGGGCCATCTCGCACACTGCCGGCAGAAACTCCTTGGGCGGGATGACGTTGCCAGAGGTGCCCTGCATGGGCTCGACAATCACGGCTGCGATGGATCCCGCGCTGCTCATGCGAATCTGCTTGCGGGCAAGCTCCACACAGTCGAGCGAGCAGCCGGGATAGGCCAGCTTGAGCGGACAGCGGTAGCAGTCCGCATAGGGGACGGTGTGCGAGCCCGGAAGCATGGGCCCCAGCTTCTCTTTGAAACGCGAGCCCATGAGCGACAGCACACCCATGGTCTTGCCGTGAAAGCCACCCCAGAAGCTGACGAACTCATGCTTGCCGGTGTAGCACTTGGCCAGGCGCAAGGCGCTCTCCACCGCTTCGGCGCCGCTGGAATAGAGCTGCAACCTGTGCAGCTTGGGCGAGGGTGAGAACGTGGCCAGGCGCTCGCACAGCTCGACCCGCGCTAGGCTGGTGAGCGCGCCCACTGACACGCGTGCCACCTGCTCCTGCAATGCCTTGACGTAGGCGGGGTGCGAGTGCCCCAGGGCATTGACCGCGATGCCGCCGATGAAGTCGAGGTAGGTGTTGCCATCNNGCCGCGCGCCTCGGCAACGGCGATCCCAGCCATGAGCGCATAGCCCTGCAGGCCAGGCGCGATGTGAACATCTTCGCGCTCGCGCAGCGCCTGGCTGCGCGGGCCAGGAACTTTGGTGACGATGTTGGGCTTTTGGTTCTTTGGTTGCGACTGGTTCATGCGGTGCGTGCCCGAAGGGAATCGGCGATGCGATTGAGTCGCCGGACAGCGGACACGTTGGTCACTGTTGCTACCACCAAAATGGCCAACTCGATGGGTATTTCTCGACTTAGGTGCCAGGGCGAGGGCCCTATTACGGAAGGCCACAGAAGTGCCAACGGGGAAACAAAGGCACAACCGTGGATCAAGTACACCGCGCGCTCGGCCCGACGCATCGCCCCCTTGGGCGGCGCCACGCCCAGGGCCTCGGCCTTGGCCGTGGCGTAGCTGACCATGAACGACCCCAGGATCGCACCCAGGGTCAGGATTGCGATGACCGGCGTGTCGCGGAAGTAGAAGACCAGCCCGGCCAGCAGGAAGAACTCCACGTAGCGATCCACAGTGGCATCGAACAGCTCGCCGACGTCAGAGGTAAGTTTCAGACGGCGCGCCAGAATGCCGTCGAGCATGTCGGAAAATGCGGACATGGTGGCCAGCATGGCGCCGACCCCGAAATGCCCGTACGCCAGGGCCACGCCGGAAAGTAGAGCCGGAACCAGTGAAAAGGCGGTGATCACGTTGGGCGTCACACGCAGGGCAAGCAGCAGCCACACCAGCGGGCGAAACAGCAAGTAGGTGGACTCCATCAACCCGCGGCCCAGCATGACGCCGCCATGACCCTCCAACCGGGCGCTGCGCGCTCGTCTGCCGACCAGGTAGAGAATCAAGGTGGTGATCGCGACGCTCGAGACGAACGCGATGAGCAGCAGGGAGCAGACGAGGTCAAGCATGATGCACGGATAGTGAAGGAATCGGGCGGGCCGTTCAAGGCTGCGATTGTATCCGCTTGACGTAGGGCGGGAACCCTTGCTCTATTCGCTGCGCTATGGGGCACGACCGCGATCGGCTTGTCGAGGAGAACCTCGATCTGGTGCGGTCGATTGCCGGCAAGCTCCGGCGTAGCCTGGGCCGCCACTTGGACCTCGATGAGCTGGTGGCCTATGGGTCAAGGGGCCTGGTCGAGGCAGCCAGCCGCTTCGATTCCCAGCAGGGCGTGGCCTTTTCCACCTTTGCCTACTACCGCATCCGCGGCGCCATGCTGGATGGTCTGCGCACCATGGGATGGTACTCGCGCGGCGACTACGCCCGCTATCGCGCTGAAGAGCGCGCCACCGAGTATCTGCGCAATCTTGCCGAGCGCGAAGGCGCCGCGGCTGCGCCCGCCAGCCAGGCTCACGACCCGGCCGAGACCCTGGCGGAGATTGCGGAAGTCCTAAGCGGTGTGGCCACCATTCACATCACCTCGTTGGAGGCAGCAGCCGGTGTGACGGACGAGCGTTTGCCACCGCCTGACCAGCAACTGGAACGTCTGCACATGCAGGCCCGAGCGCGGCGAGCCCTGGAGAAGCTGCCGGAAAAGGAACGGCGCCTGTTGCAGCTCCATTACTTCGAGGACATGAACCTGGAAGTCGCCGGCGCCAAAATGGGGCTGTCCAAGTCCTGGGTATCTCGCCTGCACGCCCGTGCCGTGGATCGACTGCGCAAAGTACTGGAGGCAGAAGAAGAAACCAACCCAGAAGCCGAGGTTGGCTAGATGGACTTGCGCTCCTAGTTGCAGCCCCTTTCTGGTAATGTGACCCGCTATGCGCGCTCTGTGGATAGTAGTAGTGGCAGTCACCATCGGATGCTCGACTCCTATCCAGCACGGTCTCGACGAAACTGCGGCCAATGAGGTGTTGACCGCCCTGGAGCGAGGCGGAATCGAGGCCTGCAAGACCCGCGACGAGTCTAACGGCGAGGCATTCATCATCAGCGTGCCCAAGGTTCAGGCGGTTCGCGCGCTGCAGATCCTGCAGTCGCTGGGCCTGCCGCGCGGCCGGCGCGCCGGTTTCGGCGAGGTCTACAAACAGGCCAGTCTGGTGCCCACGCCCACCGAGGAGCGCGCCCGCTACCTGGAAGCGCTGGCCGGAGAGATCGAGCGCACCCTGGAAACGGTGGATGGGGTGGTCACCGCCCGGGTCCACCTGGTGTTTGCCGAGCCTGATCCACTGGCGATGGACGGCAGGCCGCGGGTGGCCGCGCAGGCGGCCGTGTTGCTCAAGGTGCGGCCGACGCCGCCTGGGCTGCGTGAGGCCGACGTGCAGAAGCTGGTGGCGGGCAGCGTGGCGGGGCTTGCGCCCGAAGCGGTGGCCGTGGTGGTCACGCCGGCAGCGGAGGTGCCGTCGCAGCGCGCGCCTGCCTTGGCCAGCGTCGGGTTTCTGCAAGTTGATCCCGCCAGCCGCAAACTCCTTGTGGGCATACTCTTGGGCGGCCTAGCGGTCATTGCCACCCTGGCCGCGTTGCTGCTCATCACCGCCCGACGGCTCTCCGCTCTCGAACGTCGGGAGCGGGAAAGAAGCTAGCTGGCTAACCACAGAAGAGGTGTCCAGAAATCGGCTCTCTTGGATTCTTGGTTCCAACGATTTCGATCACTTGCGCGATGAAAATCGCATTTCGCTACGGTTTATGGACACCTCAAGAGAGCACAGATGGCGCGGAAACCACACCCGCGGCAAGTGCGGGCAAGTCAGCCGAAAGCGCCCGGAAAGGAATCACGTCTTCGAGGAGATCACTCAGGCTCTACGACCATCTGCGGATGCCGCCGCCGAAATTGGTCGATCGCCTCTTCGAACGAGTCGGCGCACTCGCACAACTCGCCGTCTCCACCTGGCCACGAATAGGTCCCGACGCAGTACTTGCCGCTCCGAATCTTCGCGAACGGCTTGGGGACGATGTAGCGGTCGGCATATTCCTTCGCCTGTGGCAGCGTGATCAGGGAGGCTGGTCGTAGCTCATCCTCGGGAAGTTCCACCACGCCTGGCAGACCGGGTCCAGCAGTCACGGCGAGTATCCTCAGCAGCCTTCGACCTTGGAAGCCGATCCGCCCGCGGTCCTCAAGTACTCGACCGAGCACATCACGGCTGCCGAGCTTGAAGGTCACCCAATCCTGAGCCGTTTCGTGGTGGGCAATGGCCGCTCGCATGATGACAAGCTTATCACCACGGTGGGTTGCCCACCATGGAGCCAAGGTGAACGCCGATGACGCGATCGAAGGAACGGGCAAGTCCCTTACACGCGTTACGCCACTCTCGGACTTGCTGTAGGGAGACAACGGGACGCGATCCTGCACGAAGAAGCTTTCCGAAGCTCTGATGTGCGATCGCATTTCGCCAGTCGTTCAGTTGGTCGAGGCGTTGCTGCCATTTCTCCGCGCGAGCATCCGTCGCCTTGACCTCCTGCCAGAACGAGAGGCCCAGACGGCCAAAGTCAGAACCGAGGCTACTCGAATTCGCGTTTCCGCGGTCAAGGGCGCGATTCTCCGTCAAGACAGGACGCAAGACGCTACTAACACTTGTCGGCAAGACGGCAGCCACGAGGTGATCCACGGCTTCGGAATGGAGATCTCGGCAGAAGCCCTGGAACTGCGACATCAGCATCACTGTGTACGCCTGATTGAGCTGCTGAGTCGCATACCGCCGGCCTCTTCTGCTACCACCGACGGCTTGATGTGCGGCCTCGATCTCGTCGAGCGTCGTCGCGCGAGCCTTTGCCCACAGCTGCAACGACTTGGAAGGCATCAGAATCCGTCTCCGCGTCCTTTTTGCTTCATGGTGAAGCAGCCAATTATCCCCCGAGCTTCTTCTTTAGATCAGCCAACGCGTCGTCGACCGATTTCTGCTCGCTCATCTCGCGCAGCTTGCGCTCGGCGTCGACCGACGCTGCTGTCTGGCCCTTCAGCTCGTCGGTGAGGCCCACCTCTGCCTCCAGGGCGTCGATCTTTCCTGACATTCGATCGAAATCTTCGAAGGCCATAGTCTTACCGGAAACCGGGCTCTCGCCTCGCTTGGCGGCGCGCGCCTTCTCGCGCAGGGTACCCTGGCGCAGCTTCACATCCTGGACCCGCGCCTCCAGCGCCTTCAATCCAGCGCCCAGTTGCACCGAATACGCCTGCTGATCGGATAGTGCCTTTTCCGCCTCGATGCGATCGGCCTGCTTTTCGGCCTTGCGGCGCAGCGCCTCCTTGGCCAAGGCGTCGTCGCCCGCCTGCACCGCCCGCACCGCGTGTCCCTCCCAGGACTTGACCTCCTCGGCCAGGTCGTCCACTCGCTTGCCCATCCGTTTCTCATCGGCCAAACACCGAGCGACCTCGCCGCGCGCCTCGCGCACCGAGTCCTCCATGTCCCGAATGAGTTGATCGATCTCCTTGGCCGGGTCCTGCATGGAGTCGATGAGGTCGCTGACGTTGGATTTCACCAGGGCAGAAAGTCGTCCCAAGATTCCCATACGGCCGAGTTTACCGGCGCCGCGCGCGCGTGTCGATTCGGCTGCGACTTTCTGCTAGCGTTACCGTCGATGCGTCTACGCGACATCGCGGGCCAGGATCAGGCGACCGCGCTGCTCTTGCGCGCAGTCGCGTCAGGCCGTATCGCTCACGCCATGCTCTTCGACGGGCCCGACGGCGTGGGCAAGCGAAGCGCGGCCTTGGGGCTGGCGCTGGCCCTTTGCTGCCCCGAGGAGCCGAACCTGGGCTGCGGCGCCTGCGATGTTTGCCGCCGCATCCTGGCCGGCCAGCATCCCGACGTGCGCGTGCTGGCGCCCGAGACCAACCAATTCTTGCTCGAACAGGCCAAGGAGGTCGTGGCGCTGGCCTGCAGCAGACCGCACGAGGCACCCGCACGCGTGCTGGTCATCGACCAGGCCGACTGTCTCAATCCCAGCGCGGCCAACTGCTTGCTCAAGACCTTGGAAGAACCCCTGCCGGGCAACTTCATCGTACTGGTCACGGCTGCGCCGGCTCGCCTGCTGCCCACGATTCGCTCGCGCTGCCAGCGCGTGCGTTTCGTGGGCATCCGACCCGCCATCCTGATCGAACTTGCCACCCGCCGAGGAATTGACCGCGCCCGGGCCGAGACCGCCGCGGCCATGGCTGGCGGATCAGCGGCGCGCCTCTTCGAATTGTGCGAGTCGGAGGTGGAGTCCAATCTATGGACCGTGGCCAGCCGCTTCCGCCAGGCGGCTGCAGCCAGCGAAATGGGACCGATCTTCGACGCAGCCGCGGCCTTCTCCGACAAGGAAGAGCGGCAAGACCTGCCCGAGGCGCTGGCGCTGCTAGCCCGCTTCTACCGCGATTCATTGGCCCTGGCGGCCGGTGCGGACGATTTGGTTTTCTTGCGCAGTCACAGCGCCGAAATGGCCGGGCCCGCCGACCTGTGCCAACGGCGACATAGCCTCATGCCGTTGCGCCGGGCGGTGACCGTGGTGCTCGATGCCTGCTCGGGCCTGGCTGCCAACGTGAATGCGGTCACGGCACTCGAGAAGATGATGATGGACATCCGCTCCTTGGCCGTGGAAGCGTCATGAACGACTTGCCCGCTCCTCCCTCGCCCCGACCTGTCGAGCGCGACCAGTCGGTCACGCGGCCGGAAGAGTCGCGTGGGGAGCCCGCCGGCTTTGCTGGCGGCGGACCATCGCGGGAGGGCATGGGAACCCTCCCAGGGTTCCCATATCAACGCAAAGTCGTGGGCGTGAAGTACGCGCCCACCGGCCCAACCATCGACTGCGACTCGGGCACCCTGGTGCTCCGGCAAGGCGAAGCTGTGGTGGTGGACGACCGGCGCGGCGGAACCGTGGCCACGGTGAGTGTGCCAACCACCGCGCGCAAAGGTGCCGGCACGCTGGGCCGCATCCTGCGCCGGGCCGAGCCGCGTGACCTGGCACGCGCCGAGGAGGAAAAGCGGCGCCAAGACGACGCGCTGGCTTTTGCCCGCTCGCGCGCCCACGCGTTGCGCCTGCCCATCAAAGTGTTTCGCGTCGACTTCGACCATGGCGGCGACCGTGCCACCTTCTGTTTCTCGTCGGAGAAGCGGGTCGACTTCCGCGATCTGGTCCGCGATCTGTCTGCCCGCCTGCGTGCCCGCATCGAAATGCGGCAAGTGGGCGTGCGTGACGAGGCCAAGCTGGTCGGCGGCATCGGATCTTGTGGGCGCGAGTTGTGCTGCTCCACCTTCCTGCCCCACTTCGCGCCAGTGTCGATCAAGATGGCCAAGAATCAGCGTCTGGTGCTCAACCCCACCAAGGTCGCGGGCCAGTGCGGTCGGCTCAAGTGTTGCCTGATGTACGAGGATGCGCAGTACGTGGAAGCAGGCAAGGGCCTGCCCAAGGTGGGCAAACAAGTACAGACGCCCGACGGCGTGGGGCGGGTGGACGACCTCGACATCCTTGGCCGCAAGGTGCGAGTCTCGTTCCCGGACCGGCCGTCTGCGACTTTCGACGCAAACGACGTCCGTGCCCTCGATGCGAACGCCACGCCCACGCCAGCGCCGGTCGCCGTGCCGTCGCTGCACGAGCACTCACTGCCAGAAGAGGATCTCGAGGACCTTGCAGATGCGGCCAAGAACGTGATGTCGTCTACTCCTCAACCCGCCGCTGAGAACGCAGAGGGTAGCGGGGACGACACCGAGCCCGAACCGAAATAGCCGCGGTGATCTACACCCGCGTCTTGAACCGCGGCGCCGATGGCGTTCGAAGTCCCCTCTACCGCGAGGGCAAGCAGAACCGACGCGAGTTCTTATCGTGATATCCGGCAAGTGAGGAATATTTATCCGACAGGGATGGCGGTGGCATTTCCGGAAGCATTGGCGATCAACACCGCGAAATCACATGGGCCGTTCGATTGATCCTGGCCGCCAAGGCGTGCGACTATCGTTGGAATATTGAATATCTTTCGGCGTAGAAGAATAGGCGCCTAGCAGCGTGCCCGTTTGCGCAGGTGGTTGCTGTCCAGTAGCTCACCAATGCTTTCGAACGGCAGGCGCCTGATTCTGAACCGCAACCGGGACGGAGTTGCTTCCCCAATGATGTGGCCGAGTGCAGCCTGCACGCCGGGCCGTCCCCGCTCTACTCGCCGGACGAGAGAACGAAGTTTGCGGGCATGTGGTCGAGCTCTCCTCGCCGACATCTTGCGGAGGAGAGTGTGTATACTCTTGACTGACCCATCGAGAATGCGCAGCAGGCGGGTAATCTCGATACTGCGCGGCCCAGCCCTGAGTTCTTGCTCCACCTGGTTCCCCCAATCATCGAAATCGGTCAAGAGCTGCTCTCTGGCAAAATAGATAGCGAGCGTCTCGCGAGTGGGAGGATCGGGCTCCTCTCCAGCCGACTCCAGCACTTCCGACCCAAGGCTGAACCGACCGACGGGAAGACCGCAATGTTGGGCGTAGTTCCTTAGGCGGTAGAGAAAACGATAGGCGAATCGCCGATCATACTCCTGGCTGGTGGCTCGTTTGAACTCGGCGACCTCGGCGGAACCCTTGCCATACGTCCGCTTGAGGCGCGTCTCAGCATGGTCGAGAAAGGTCCGAAGTGAGGTCAGCACGTTGAGAAGGTGGCGGTTAGCCTCCGTCGCAATCCGGTACATCCTCTCTGCTGTCATAGCCTTGTCGGCCGCGAAGGCAGCGACCGTTTGTCGGCAGAATTCGAAAACTCCTTCGACATTTGCCTCGAAGATGTCGAACATCTGGTCGTCGGCGTGAAACCTCTGGACCTCCCGAATCGCTTCGTCGTACATCCCGAATTCTGCTGCCGTCAGGACGTCGAGAAAGGAGATACTCTGACCAGGACCCAAAGCGAGCAGGCGATGTTCCATCCCGAACAATAGTATCGCGGATCGCTCGATGGGCGAAGCGTTGTTCGGCAATGCGGCGCCTGACCCGATGAAGCGGTCGATCCGGCCACAGGGACATTGGTGTAGGATCGAAAGCGCAACTCGGCGGCCGGCTCGCAGCTTATCGGCACACCGTTCGACGGACTTGTGCCAAGGCGGACATTGGATGATCACAGAATTCCTCGACACCGAAACAGTATCAGACCACGACCACTTCCAGGCGTGGCGTACCCAGCATCAGGACGGGGTCGTCCTGATGCTGGAAGCCGGATCTCGTGGAAGGCTCCATGGCGTTCGATGCACGCATTTTGGCAGCGGCCCACCCTATTTCTCGTCGGATGACGGTTTTGGTTCGCTGACGTCGAAGCGAAAGCTCTGTGGATCTGAGAGGGAGCTGGTTGAGTGGGCGATCGAGAATGGGATCAAGGTTAAACGCTGCCAGCATTGCGTGCGGGATGGACTTGTTGGTGCCGGCGACGTGGAGAACGATCTTGATGCGCAAGTTGCCGAGGCGGAGGCCGTGATCGTGGACGCCATTCCCGATCAGCAGGAGCGAGCTCTTGTGCTGAGACGACTTGCTAGCTCCGCGGCGATCGCGGACGCGATCGCGCCGGCGGCCTGGGGAGTGACGCTATTCACCGATGGGTTTCGTTTGAACGTAGGCCAAGTTGAGGTTCTCGTTCTCCGTGAAGGTACCTTGCGAGTCAACCTCTCTGCGGAACTTGGCGTGCCACCCTTCGTTGAGCCTCTGTTTGTGGCGGCGACGTACCACTCGATGCCGAAACCACAATGCGCGTTTGTGGGCACTATCCACGATTACGTCGACGTCGAAGCCGCCATTCGTGATGCCCACGAGGGTTTCGTGAGAATTGCGGCATCGACGCGATCTGGTGAGGCGCGTGAAGGGACCCCCTTCCGACGCAGCCACAACGAGGGGCTTGTGGAGTTCGCCCGAAGAACGTTGGGTGACGTGAAACCGGCCGCCAGTGAAACACCAACCACCCGGACAGACTACGTCGTGTACCACAGTTCAGCAGTGATGGGGTATCCATACACGCCGGATCCAAATGGTCGGGTGGCGTTCTTTACGAACAAGCCAGAAAGTGTCGTCCGGCGAGCCTTGGGCAGCGTCGTTTGGATATTCTCTGGGGAGCAAGCAAAGGGCAAGACTCGTTACCACCTACACGGGAAGTTCAAACCGAATAGCATTGTCGAGTTGGACGATGCCCGAGAGATTTCGGGGTCGGGTACATTCCCGCCGGGTCCCATTGACGTGACTGATCAGCCGTGGTTCCGTGACCTTCTTGCGGAACAGGCGAACTTCAGCCTTGGTTTGAACAGAATCCGGTCAGGAAGTGTGCTCCTGGCGCTTGACGCGATCTTCCAGGGGGATGCGACGCCACCATCATCCCGGGAAACGCTTCCGGAAGAAATCTCCGAAGGTTCCTACCGGGAAGGTCAGGGCGTACAGATTACTGTCAACCGGTACGAGCGCGACGCCTCGGCGCGCGCGGCTTGTCTCAACCACTTTGGGCCTTCTTGCCAGATATGCAGGGTGGATTTGTCCACCGTCTACGGGCCAATCGCCGACGGTCTTGTTCACGTCCACCATCTTCGGCCGCTGTCACAAATCACAGGAGAGTACGAGGTTCGACCGGACCAGGATCTGATTCCGGTTTGTCCGAATTGCCACGCGGTTGTTCATCGACATGATCCGCCCCTGACCCCGGATCAAGTGCGCGAAATGATCTCGCAGACAGGATCGGGAAAGGCGTGAGAGCCGTCGAGCCGTTGCAGCAGGCAATCCCGCCGCCGGGACTTCGTGTAGAATCGAGGCGCCGACTCGGCGGCGGGCTTGCAGGTTATCGGCAAGGCGTTCGGCGGACTTCCGGACGCATTGCTGAGAGATTCTTGCCGGCTTCGGACGCTGGTGAGACATGTGCTAGGATCGACGCATGCTAGCGACCAAGCAGAGGGTGAAGGAACTCCTGGAACGGCTGCCCGACGACTGCAGCCTTGAGGACGTCGTGTATCACCTGTACGTCATTCAGAAGGTGGAGGCTGGTCTCGCTGACGCCGAAGCCGGCAAGCTCATTCCCCATGACGTTGTTGCCGCGGAGCTTCGTCGCAAGTGGGCAGCGGGAAGCGAGTCGTAGTTTGGACACCGTCCGCACGGGACTGTCTGGACGAGGTCCTGCAGTTCATTGCGGCTGATTCCCCGGCTGCAGCCGCCAAGGTTCTGGAGGTCGTGCTCGCCGCTGCGGAATCCCTTTCCGTCTTCTCCGAGCGCGGTCGCATCGTCCCGGAGATCGAGAGCCGGTCGGTTCGTGAGATCTTCGTGTACCGACTCCGGGTCATGTGTCAAGTCTACTCGAAAGAGGTCCGCATCCTCGCGGTTCTGCACGGAGCAATGGATTTCGAACGGTGGTTGCGGCACATCTAAGAGCTGCCGAACAAGCCGTTGCAGACGGGGGCGTCGCAGTGAAATCGCGTAGTATCGAGGGGCTGCCAGGCGCCCTGGGTCGCGGGAAACCTTCTCACATGCTATGCCGACCTCATGGTCCGTGCTCCGGAAATCAAGGTCTTCATTTCTAGTCGGGACGGTGCATGCGGCGAGTGTGGCGCGCCGCTGACTCGCTCCGCTTGGATCTGCCTGTGGTAGCCTAGCGGCATGGCCGACCACTTCTACGTCACCACGCCCATCTACTACGTGAATGCGGTGCCCCACCTGGGCACCTTCTACACCACCATCGTGGCCGATGCGTTGGCGCGCTACCACCGGGCGCGCGGACATGAGACCTACTTTCTCACCGGCACCGACGAGCACGGCCAAAAGATCGAGCGCATGGCGCAGGAGCTGGGTTCCAGTGCCCAGGCGTACTGCGACGGAATCGTGGCCAAGTTCAAGAAGACCTGGGAGGACATGGGGGTCAGCTACGACCGCTTCATCCGCACCACCGACGCCGACCACCGCGCTGCCGTGGAAGCCATGTGGCAGCGCATTTCTGCCAACGGCGACATCTACCTGGCTGACTACGACGGCATGTACTG
>PMKP01000424.1 GCA_003157775.1 Myxococcales bacterium
GGGGCAGAACCCATGGGGCTGTACACAACCGGCGCGGGCACAGGAGATGGCGCAGGAGGCGGAATCGCCCCGTCCGCCAGCGCAAGACTCCCGGTCGGCAGCAGTGCCAAGCCAAAGACGGCACGGGCCAGACTTCGTGGCAACCGGGGCCGTCTGCGCCTGGTCATGGGGAGAGCATACCTCGGACGTGCCGGATTCGCATGCCTGCTCAGGGGCGGTCTCAAGAATCCGGCTTTTCCGCCGTATTTCAAGAGAGGCAACCTGCGCCGGAGCAGGCCAGGCTGTGCTTTGGGGAGACGACCGCCTTGGATCCATCTGCCAGTCCCAGTCAACCGGGCCGCAAGACCATTGCGGTGCTGCTCGACTACATGGACTTCTTCGCAGGTGGGTACGGCACGCAGATCCAGAACGCCCTCTCCAGCCGGGCCACCACGCTCGATCTGAACCTGCTCATGGTCTTCGGGAGGGGACTCGACGAACCCCTGCGCGGGTGTGCCGCGCACAATGCGATCTTCGAGATGATCGGGCCCGCACGTGCTGACGGCGTCATTGTTCTCTCGTCGCTGCTGTCCGGCTCGTGCGGTCCCGAGGGACTTTTGCATTTGGTTCGTCACTACTCCCAATTGCCCGTTTGCAGCATCGGCACTGAGATCCCCGGCATCCCGACTCTGACGGTGGACGACGGCGTGGGGATGCGCGCGGCGGTAGAGCACCTCGTGCGCGACCACCACTGCCGGCGGGTCGCCTTCATCACGGGAAGCCCCGGCAAGGTCGAGTCCGAGACTCGATTGCTCGCCTACCGAGAGGTGCTGGCGCGGCACCAGATCGACCTCGACCCGGCTCTGGTCGTGCCTGGCGCCTTTATGCCCAGCGACGGCTTCGATGGGGTCGAGGCGCTGCTCAAGCAGGGAATCGAATTTGACGCCATTGCGGCAGCCAACGATTTCATGGCAATGGGCGCGGTCGCAGCTCTGCGCAAGCACGGACGCGACGTACCCCGCGACGTCCGGGTTACCGGCTTTGACGACCTGCCGCTGTCTCGCATCGGCAACCCAGCTCTGACCAGCGTGGCCCAACCGTTCGCGCTCATGGCTGAAAAGGCTATTGAGATCGTCCTCGATCAAGTGGCGGGTCGACCGGTTGCCCCGCGAACCCAGCTCATGACCGAGTTCGTCGTGCGCCGGTCGTGTGGCTGCCGCGCGGGCGCGCGGCGGACGAAGACACCGACTTCCGCTACCCCATCGGCGTGCCCACGCGAGTACCTACAGGCCCATATCGCCGATTTTGCCGCAAGCGTGGCCTCTATTCTTCAAGCCGGCGGGATGGATTGCGCGCACGCGCCGAACGCTCTCGTCACAGCCTTGAAGGCCGAGCTCAGCGGGCAGCCTCTATCGTTTGCTCGCGCCCTGGAAGGACTCCTCGATCAAGCAGGGGAAAGCTATCCACAGTACCGGGCACTGCAAGACGCGGTTGAATGGCTGCGCGAGGAGTTGCGTGACTTCGCCGATCTGGAGATCGAGCGGTTGTGGGCAGATTCGTTTGCCTTGATCGCAACCGCCGACGCGGCCATTCAGGTCCAGCACCGGGTGACGATTGACCAGAACTACCGCAAGCTCCTGGTCACGGGCGAGCAAGTCGGCATCGCATGGGATTGGGAATCACTCGAGCGGTCGCTGCTTAGAGCCCTCCCCGGTGCAGGCGTTCTAACCGCATTCTTGTCGCGATTCACCGATGGCAGCGCGAAAGAACTGCAGCCCTTTCTCTGCATGCTGGATGGCGAGCCCCAATCCCCCTTGCCGTTTGCGTTTCCTGCGCAAGAGCTGTTCCCACCAGACAGCCATCTGGACTCGCGCAGACGCACCCTGCTGGCATTTCCGCTGGTCTTCGAGACCCAGCGTCTCGGCATTGCGGTGTTCGAGCGTTTGCCAGAAACCCACGGCTATCAGGTTCTGCGCGACCAACTCAATGTGGCGTTGCGGAGCATCCAGATCCATCAGGAGTTGCTGGAAAGAACCCGTCTGCACGAGCGGGATGAGTTGGAGCGCCTGGCCACCGCCAAGCGTCTGGAGTCGCTCAGTGTTCTGGCGGGCGGCGTGGCTCACGACCTCAACAACTCGCTCGGACCCATCGTTGCTCTGCCCGATCTGCTCTTGCATCAGCTCGCCGGCTTGGATCCCGACGGACGGGAAAGCGACATGCGCGCCGACCTTGAAAGCATCAAGGCTGCCAGCCTACGTGCTTCCCAGACCATCAAGGACTTGCTGACGCTGGCCGGGCAGGGCCGGGTCCGCAAGGAACGCGTGGATCTGAACGCGGTGGTTTCGAAGTGTATCGCCGAGCACTCCGATTTTGTCGCATCGGCCACGAATCGGAGTGTGGAGATCGTGGCTCAACTACCATCGAAGCCACTGCCAGTGCTGGCGTCCGAGGCTCATCTGGTCCGCGCGATCTCCAATTTGATGCGCAATGGGGTCGAGGCTATCGAGGGGGATGGACAGTTGAGCATCCGCGCCGGGGAGCTGCGCTTGACCGAAGCGATGGTTGGGTTCGAACGCATCGAACCAGGTCACTATGCCGTACTTTCGATCAGCGATACCGGCAGAGGGATTCCGCAGGAAGACGTGGGGCGGATTTTCGAGCCCTTCTTCAGCACCAAACCCTTGGGCGAATCGAGCGGCACAGGTCTTGGGCTCGCCATCGTGCATGGGGTGATGAAGGAGCATGGCGGCTTCGTCGACGTCACCAGCGTACGCGGCCAGGGCACGACCTTCACCCTGTACTTCCCACGCCTCCCCGCAGAGGAACGTGTCGATGCTCCGCATACACCGACGCCGTTGCCCTTGGGTCGGCCTACCATCCTGCTGGTGGATGATTCTCCCATCCTTTTGCGTACCGGGCGGCGGGTTCTCGAGCACCTTGGATACCAGGTCGAGACCCTGGAGAGCGGGAAGGAAGCCTACCAGCGGTTTGTGCGTGCGGCGGCCACGGGCAGAAGTCCGTGCGACCTCGTCATCCTGGACATGAGCCTGCTCGAAGAACGGGATGGGCTTGAAATCTTCGAGCTGATTCGGCAGCTATTTCCCAGTCAGCGCGCTCTCCTGGTGAGCGGGCATGCGCCCAATAACCGGGTGCAGGCTGCGATGGAGCGGGGCTTGGGTTGGCTTGGAAAACCGTACACGATGGAGTCACTGGCGGAGACGGTCGCGAGGGCGCTAGAAGCCAGTCCCAGCAAGTAGCACTAGGAATCGACGAAGGGCTTCCCTTTCGCGCTGCCACGTGCTTGGATCAGCCACAGCGGAAGTGGTGTTACACAAGACACATCCCATCCACGAGCCGATGGCAGATCGACAAGCTCTGGTTCGCGAGTCACCCCTGGCAGCGCGATTTTGTCTCCTTGTCATCATTGGCGCGGCCGTCGCCGCCTATCACAATAGTTTTTCCGGTCCCTTTGTGTTCGACGACATCCCGGGAATCGTCGACAACCCATCCATCAGGCACCTCTGGCCAATTACCCCGGTCATGGTTCCGCCGCTAACCTCGGGAACAGTGGGAAGACCAATTGAGAACCTTTCCCTGGCGTTCAACTATGTCTTGGGCGGAACCAGCGTCGCGGGATATCATATCGTCAATCTCCTTCTTCATATCGCGGTGGCGCTGGTGCTCTTCAGCTTGGGGTTGCAAACTCTGCGACTGCCATCGCTGAGAGGACGGTTCGAAGGCAAAGCGCGGCCCATTGCTTTCGCGACAACCCTGCTTTGGACCGTTCACCCGCTCCTGACCGAGTCAGTCACGTCCGTCATCCAGCGGAGCGAGTTGATCGTCGGTCTCTTCTATCTGGTCACCCTCTACGCCGTCGTCCGTTCCTTCGACTCGACCAAGAAAGCCTTCTGGTACGGCTGCGCCATTGCAGCTTGTCTGCTTGGAATGGCAAGCAAAGAGGTCATGGCCACGGCGCCGGTCATGGTGCTGCTCTACGACCGGGCATTTCTTTCGGGTTCCTTCAAAAAGTCGCTGAGGCAACGGTGGCCTCTGTATCTTGGCCTGTCGGCAACGTGGATCCCGCTGGGTCTCCTCATCTTTTTCGCCAGCGATCGGGCCGGCACCGTCGGGTTCGGGCACGGGGTGGCGTGGTGGGCCTATGCGCTGACCCAGTGCCAAGCCATCGTTCGCTACCTCAGCCTGGCAGTCTGGCCGCGGGGGCTGGTATTCGACTATGGCAAGGACGTGGTCAAGGACTTTGCTGCGGTATGGCCTCAGGCATGCATTGTTCTGGTGCTGCTGGGGGCAACCGCGCACGCGATGTTTCGCCAGCCCAAGCTGGGATTTGCGGGTTGTTGGTTCTTCGGAATTCTCGCGCCAAGTTCGAGCGTCATTCCGCTGACTACGCAGACCATGGCGGAGCATCGAATGTACCTGCCATTGATTGCCGTGATCGCCATCGCGGCAGTCGGACTCTTCGCCGAGGCGAACAAGAAGGCTGGGCTTGCAATTGTTACGCTCGTGGCAGCGCTGCTCGGCTGGGGCACCATGCGGCGCAATGAGGTCTACCGAAGCGCGATCAGCCTGTGGAGCGACACCATTGCCAAACGTCCGGGGAATGCCCGGGCCTATAACCACCTCGGGAATGCACTTGACAGCGCGGGAAGGAGGTCGGAAGCGCTCGCAAACTTCGACAAGGCTCTGCAATTGCGGCCGGATTATGCAATGGCCTACTACAACAAGGCTGAGACGATTCTCAGAATGGGTGACGCATCTGTGGCAATCGGGTTCTTCGATCGTGCCTTGCGCATTGAACCGCACTACTTCAAGGCCCTCAGAGGAAAGGGAGATGCTCTGGTGCAAGCAGGGCAGGGTGATGCTGCGATTCCACTATACCAAGAGGCGTTGAAGCTGCAGCCGGATGATTCCGACGCGGCCCGCAGCCTCGGGATCGCCCTGCTAAAGGCTGGACGAATCTCCGAAGCGATCGAGCAGTTTGAAGCCGTCTTGCGTGTCGATCCTCGTGACGCTAGAGCGCACAACAACCTCGGCTATGCGTATTCTAGGGTCGGACGGGTGGAAACGGCGGTCGAGCATCTGGGGGCGGCAGCGCGACTGGAGCCTGAGTCCGCGGAGGCACACTGCAACTATGCTGCGGCACTGGCACGGGCGGGACGACTGATGGATACGATTGGCGAGTACCGGAGAGCCATCACGTTGAGACCGGATCATGTGGCGGCGTATTACAGCCTGGGGAACGCATATGCGCAGACCGGGCAGTTGTCGCAGGCGGTTGCCGCATACGAGGGGGCATTGAAGAATCGGCCGGAGTATCCGGAAGCTCATAATAATCTCGCTACAGTCCTGCGCCGGCTGGGCCGTCTTGAGGAGGCTCGCGAGCACTATCGTCTGGCGCTTCAGTACCGACCCGACTATCCCCAGGCGCGGCGCAACCTTGCAGCTCTGGTTGGATCTCAGGATGTGCCAGCGATACAGGAATAGTCACACCACGTTGCTCCCTACTCAAGCACCCCAGATTTGCTATCGGGTGCGAGATTCCTTCATCCATATCATTGCGCCGTTACCCGCCCAGCGACCTCCATCTCGGCCAGCGCGGTGGGCTTTCCATCCGGCAATCCGGTGAACGTCACGCGAACAAATCGTCCGGTGACCGCCGGCACAACCGGGTCCGTGCGCGACTTGTCGGTGGTGAGCCTGGTAACACTAGGAATCGACGAAGGGCTTCCCTTTCGCGCTGCCACGTGCTTGGATCAGCCGCAGCGGAAGTGGTGTTACACAAGACACATCCCATCCACGAGCCGATGGCAGATCGACAAGCTCTGGTTCGCGAGTCACCCCTGGCAGCGCGGTTCTGTCTCCTTGTCATCATTGGCGCGGCCGTCGCCGCCTATCACAATAGTTTCTCCGGTCCCTTTGTGTTCGACGACATCCCGGGAATCGTCGACAACCCATCCATCAGGCACCTCTGGCCCATCATGCCGGTCATGGCTCCCCCGCTGACCTCGGCCGGAGCAGTTGGCAGACCAATTGTCAACCTTTCCCTCGCGTTCAACTATGCCTTGGGCGGAACCAA
Organism: Myxococcales bacterium; assembly: GCA_003157775.1. Classification (GTDB taxonomy): domain Bacteria; phylum Myxococcota_A; class Polyangia; order Fen-1088; family Fen-1088; genus Fen-1137. Next base: position 6,074 of record PMKP01000424.1, read on the forward strand.
CGTAGCGGGATATCACGTCGCCAATCTCCTCCTTCACGTCGCGGTTGCGCTCGTGCTTTTCAACCTGGTGTTGCGAACCCTACGGCTGCCATCGCTGAGCGGACGGTTCGAAGGCAAAGCGTGGCCCATCGCCCTCGCGACAACCTTGCTTTGGACGGTTCACCCGCTCCTGACCGAGTCAGTCACGTCCGTCATCCAGCGCGGCGAGTTGCTCGTCGGTCTCTTCTATCTGGTCACCCTCTACGCCGTCATTCGTTCATTCAACTCGACCAGGAAAGCCTTCTGGTACGGCTGGGCCATCGCGGCCTGTTTGCTGGGAATGGCAAGCAAAGAAGTCATGGCCACGGCGCCGGTCATGGTCCTGCTCTACGACCGGGCATTCCTTTCAGGTTCCTTCAAGAAGTCGTTGATGCAACGGTGGCCGCTATATTTGGGCCTGTCGGCAACATGGATCCTGCTGGGTCTTCTCATCTCTTCCCACGGTGATCGGGCCGGCACCGTCGGGTTCGGGCTCGGGGTGGAGTGGTGGGCTTACGCCCTGACCCAGTGCCAGGCCATCGTTCGCTACCTCAGCCTGGCCGTCTGGCCGCAGGGGTTGATATTTGACTACGGCGCCGATGTGGTGAGGGACTTCGCAACCATTTGGCCGCAGGCATGCCTTCTTGTGGTGTTGCTCGGGGCGACCGCCTACGCAACGCTTCGTCAGCCGAAGCTGGGATTTGCAGGGTGTTGGTTTTGCGGAATTCTCGCGCCGAGTTCGAGCGTTGTTCCGCTGGCCACGCAGACCGTGGCGGAGCATCGAATGTATTTGCCATTGATTGCTGTGGTCGCCATCGCGGCTGTCGGACTCTTTGCCAAGACGAACAAGAATGCGGGGCTTGCGGGGGTTGGCCTCGTGGCGGCGCTGCTCGGCTGGAGCACCATCCAGCGCAATGATGTCTACCGAAGCGCGGCTAGCCTCTGGGGCGATACCATTAGCAAACGTCCGGGAAATGCCCGGGCGTACAACGAAACTGGGAAGTGCACTGGAGGCCGCGGGAAGGACGTCGGAAGCGCTGGCGAACTACGACAAGGCTCTGCAACTGAAGCCCGATTACGTGACGGCCTACTATAACAAGGCCGATACGCTCCTCAAGATGGGTCAGGCATCTGCGGCAATTGAGCTCTTCGATCGGGGGTTGCACATGACCCCGACCCATTTCAAAGCCCTCAGAGGCAAAGCAGATGCGCTGTTGCAGGCAGGGCGGGGCGATGCTGCTATTCCGTTGTACCAAGAGGCGCTCAAGCTGCAGGCCGAGGATTCCCGCGCAGCCCGCAGTCTCGGGATGGCTCTGCTAGCCGCCGGAAGGGCGTCCGAGGCGATCGAACGGTTCGAAGCTCTCTTGCGCGTAGATCCTCGGGACGCTAGAGCGCACAGCAACCTCGGCTATGCGTATTTGAAAGTCGGACGGGTGGAAATGGCCGTCGAGCATTTTGCGGCGGTGGTCCGACTGGAGCCTGAGTCCGCGGAGGCACATGGCAACTACGCGGTGACACTGGAACGCGCGGGACGGCTCGCGGATGCGATTGGCGAGTACCGGCAAGGGATCAGGCTCAAGCCGGATGATGCCGTCATGTACTACAGCATGGGGAACGCGTATGCGCAGACCGGGGAGTTATCGCAGGCTGTCGCAGCATACCAACAGGCATTGAAATACCGGCCTGAGTATCCGGAAGCCCACAACAACTGCGGTACGGTTCTGCGGCGCCTGGGCCGTCTCGAGGAGGCTCGCGAGCATTATCGTCTGGCGCTGCAGTACCGACCCGACTATCCCCAGGCGCGGCGCAACCTTACAGCTCTGGTGGGATCTCAGAATGTGCCAGCGATACAGGAATAGTCACACTAGCCCGCACTATTCACCACAATCGGATTGCCGACGGTCACACCGTAGCAAACTGGTTCGGACGCACTGAAGGGTGGCGGGCTAGGTTGCTTCCTACGCAAGCACCCCAAATTTGCTATCGGGTGCGATATTCCTTCATCCATTCATTGCGCCGCCACCTGCCCAACAATTTCCATCTCGGCCAGCGCGGCGGGCTTTCCGGCCGGCAATCCGGTGAACGTCACGCGAACAAATCGTCCGGTGACCGCCGGCACAACCGCGTCCGTGCGCGATTTGTCGGTGGTGAGATTGCGGGTTTGGTCCACACCCGGCGCAAAGTTGGCCTGGTCGCTGGAAAACTCAATCCGGTAACGGTAGTTGCCCTCGGAGGGAAAGACGAGCCGGGTCTGCGACACGGCGACGACGCGCTCCAGGTCCACCTGCCACCAGGCGTTGGTCGCGGCGCCTTGCGCCTGCCAGAAGGTTGCGGGATTGCCGTCGTTGCCGAGGCCGGCGTTGTGGCCGGGTGCTTCGCTACTGGCCTTGGTCGGATTCTCCAGACCGAAATTCGTCTGTGTCCTGCCGCCGGAGATGGCCTGTCCCGCGAAACCCACATAGGGACGCGGATTGGCCGGCGGGGTGACTCCGGGAATGAATTTCGGCTCGCCCAGGGAAGTGATGGTGATGGTAGCGTCTTTGAGCCCAGGCGAGGTGGCGCGGATCACCGTCCTGCCGGCATAGTAGGAACGGAATTCCATCGCTGCCGAACCGTCGCGGATGGTGATGTCGGAATCTGGATCGAATGTGATGGATGGGCCGGTCGGAAACTCACCTGGGCCGGAGGCAATCGCCAGCGTTACCGGCGGCGAATTGTCGAGCGCCTTGCCATGCTTGTCCACGACCGTGACGATTAGTTGCGCATCGTCCGTGCCATCCACGGATTGCAGTGTGGCTTTGTCGGCAGTGAGTCTCAACCCGGCGGGCGTGCCCGACAGCGGCCAGGCCGGCGGCGGAATGTGCCGGTATTCGTTGCGATACCAATACCACTGGCGCTTGGGCAGACGGAAGTAGTCGACCATTCCCATCGCGCCGAAGCGCCGCCCGGCAATGCTGCCATGATCGAACGCGCACCAGAGCGCTTCGCCGCTGCGCCACGGATAGCGCCAGAAAAATGGCCGCGACTTGGCGCCCGAACCGTCGGCGAGGTCGCCCCAGCCCGGGGCATATTCGCCGGGCCGGTCGACCATGGTCGAGCCGTATTCGGTCACCACATTGGGAAGACCGGGATTGATGAACAGCCGCGCGCCGTCGCCGTTGTAGCCGGCAATGTCGCCGAGCTTGTCCAGGTCACCCCGCTGGCAGCCACCGACGGCCGCCGGCCTGGTCGGATCCAGTTCATGCGAATACGCCACCAGTTGCTTGAGGAAAGTCGCGACCTTGGGCAGGGTGGATTTTTCGGTGAAGAACACTTCGTTGTCCATGCTCCACACGATGATGCTCGGATGGTTGCGATGGATGCGGATCATGTCCCGCAGGCTGTCCTTCACACTCTGCTGGAAACCCGGCTGATCCTTGGGCTCAGGCGGATAGGCGCTGCTGCCCCAGGGGTCTTTGAAGCCGGCCGTGCCCCAGAAACCATTCTCCGACCAAAACAAGACCCCCAGCCGGTCGCACGCATCCGCGAACGCCGGGGCGTGCGGATAATGCGAGCCGCGAATGAAATCGAAACCCGCGTCTTTCACCATTTTCACGTCGCGAAAGAAGCCACTGTCCGCCACGGCGTCGCCCCAGCCCGCGTGATCCTGATGCGCGTTCGCGCCCTTGAAATAGTAATGCTCGCCGTTCAGGAAGAATCCCTGGTCCGCCGTCCACCTAAACCAGCGGAAACCAAACGTGGTTGCAAATTGATCGACCATTTCTCCGCCGTCGTAAACCTCGCTCACCGCCTGGTAAAGGAACGGATGGTCGGGATGCCACAACTTTGGTTTGGCGATGGGGTCAGTGGTTTGATCGAAGGTCACGGTCGTTCGCGCGGGAACCGATTGCGCGGAAGAAATGCTCGCTACCGTCTTTCCATCGGGATCGAGAACAACCGTCTTGAGCACACACGCTTTCGCCGCCGCGCTGTCGTTGCGGATCTCGGTTTTCACATTCACCGTGCCGGACTCCCTTGAAACCTGCGGCGTAGTGACGAACGTGCCATACCAGGTGACGTGCAGCGACCCAGTGGCGACTAGCCGCACGTCGCGGTAGATGCCGCCGTTGAAAACGTGTTCGCCCGCGCGCGGGGCGAGCTGGGGATTCCACCGGTTGTCAAGGCGCACGGCCACCACGTTGCCGCCTGCCTTCACGGCGCCGGTGACGTCCAGGGAGAATCCGGTGTAGCCGCCGGTGTGTTCACCGAGGCGCTGGCCGTTGACAAAGATTTCCGCATCCTGAAACGCGCCTTCAAATTCAAGGAACAAGCGCTTGCCGGCCCATTTCGCCGGCACCTCAAAATGTTTCCGATACCAGCCGTAGCCGACATAGAACTGGGGCGACGCGAAATAGGGAATGCTGAAAGAGTGCGGTAGCCCGATGTCCTCCCACTGCTGGTCATGGTAGCCGACCGCCTGCGCTCCGGGATGATCGCCCAGGCGGAACTTCCACTCGCGGTTGAAATTGATCGTCTGGCGTGGCGGTTCGGCGGCGAACAGCGCGGTTCCGAAAAATAGGGAGGCCAAGAACAGAGACGGCTTTTTCATCACTCGACGCATTCTACCCCATTGCAACCACGACGCGACAGCATTGCCGAGGGCGGACGGTGTTGCCGGCGCCTCTTTGTATCTTTGGCAAAGGCACCCTAGAACTGTGGCGTGATTTTGACCATCACTACGCCGTGTGGCTCCACCTTGGCCTCAAAGCGGCCGGTGAAGCTGCCGACGTCGGCCTTTTTCCAGAGATCGCGGACCAGGGCCTTGCCGCCAGGAAATAGACCGATGTCTTCCCACGGCGCTGCGATCGGGCTCTCCTCGCTGCCGCGGTTGAACAGGATGACGGCGCGCGAGCCGTCGGCGAGCGGCTTGACCCACACCTCGTGTGCGCCGGCGTCGCGCACCTTGCGGCCCTGCATCCCGAGCGGGTCCTGGTCCACTGCGATCACCTCGCGGTTGGTGAGGATGTCCCTGATTTCTGGCTTCATCGATTGCAGGTCGTTGCCGGCCATCAGAGGTGCCGCGAACAGGGCCCAGAAGCTGAAGTGCGCCCGGTTCTCGGCCAGGGTGAGCCCGTGGTTGCCGACCTCGAGCATGTCCGGGTCGTTCCAGTGGCCGGGGCCAGAAAAGGCGTAAAGGTCGGCCATCAGGTCGATGATGTGGACCACGCCCATGCCGCCCCAGCTCGCGCCGCAATCCCAGCAGTCCTGGATGTCGCCAGTCGCGCGCCACAGGTGCCCGATGCCCTGCGCCCATGTCCACGGCTTGCTGTTGCCCCACTCGCAGATTGAAAAGACGATCGGCCGTCCGCTCGCGCGCAGGGCTCGGCTCATCTTGGCGTAGGAGTCGCGGGTGTCCTGCCCGTCGGTACTGCACCAGTCATACTTCAGGTAATCAACGCCCCACTCGGCGTAAATCTTCGCGTCCTGCGTCTCATGGCCCTTTGACCCCGGCCGTTTGGCGCAGGTCATGCTGCCGGCGTCGGAGTAGATTCCGAACTTCAGGCCCTTCGCGTGGATGGCGTCGGCCAGGGCCTTGATCCCAGAGGGGAATCGCTCGGGGTCGGCTACGATCTTGCCCGCCGCATCTCGCCTGACCTGCCAACAGTCGTCGATCACCACGTACTCATAGCCGGTATCCTTCATGCCGCTGGACACGAGCGCGTCGGCCGCGTCGCGGATGAGCTTCTCGCTCACGTTGCAGCCGAACTTGTTCCAACTATTCCAGCCCATGGGCGGGGTGAGTGCAAGGCCGTCGCCGGCCCGGGCGAGCGGCGCCATCAGTAGCACGACCAAGAGAGCGAGACCGACACGGGCGAGTGAGCGCATGATTCATCCAGTTGCTGATGGTGCGCCGGAGTCTAGCGGAGCATGGCCGGCGAGGCGAGGGATTGGCTAGGCTAGCACAGCGGCGGTTTTGTCGAACGTTCTTGACGAACGCACCAGCGTAGCGCACAGTTGTTGCTGGCCATGTTGTTTGCGACCNNGAAGCCGGAGGGGGTTTTTCGTATTTGCGATAGCCCATGGCCACCTCCGGCGGAAGCGGAGCCTGGAGATTGCCCATGACATTCGATGCTCGCAAATACCCACCCGCCCCGTCGGTGCGTTTGTTTGACCGCGCCTGGCCTGGCCGCACCCTGGACCACGCGCCCATCTGGTGCAGCGTGGACCTGCGCGATGGGAATCAGGCCCTGGCCGAACCCATGGGCATGGAGCGCAAGCTGCGCTTCTTTCAGGCCCTGGTGCGCGTGGGCTTCAAGGAAATCGAAGTAGGCTTTCCCGCGGCCTCACGGACCGAATTTGACTTCGTGCGCGCGCTGATTGAACAGGACCACATTCCCGCTGACGTGACCATCCAGGTGCTGACCCAGGCGCGCGAGCACCTGATCACGCGCACCTTCCAGGCAGTGCAGGGCGTTCGCCGCGCCATCGTGCATGTGTACAACTCCACCTCGACGGTGCAGCGCCGGGTGGTATTTGGGATGGATCAGGCAGGAGTGAAAGAGATCGCCGTGCGCGGCGTGCGACAGGCGCGGCAGGAAGCAGCCAAACTGGCGGGAAGTGAGATCGTGCTGGAATACTCGCCCGAAAGCTTCACTGGCACTGAGCTGGAATTCGCGGTGCAGGTGTGCGACGCGGTGGCCGAGGAATGGCAGCCCACACGCGACAGAAAGATGATCGTCAACCTGCCCGCCACAGTCGAGATGTCCACGCCCAATGTGTATGCCGATCAGATCGAATGGATGCAGCGGCACCTGGCGCGGCGGGATTGCACGATCATCAGCGTGCACACCCACAACGATCGCGGCTGCGCCATTGCCGCAGCCGAGCTGGCCATGCTGGCAGGTGCCGAGCGCGTGGAAGGCACCTTGTTTGGCAATGGCGAGCGTACTGGCAACGCCGACGTCGTGGCCTTGGCCATGAACTTGTATAGCCAAGGCATAGATCCGGTACTGGACTTGTCGGATTTGCCAGCTTTGGTCGAGGTGTTCCAGGCGTGCAATCAATTGCCCGTGCCGCCACGCCACCCCTATGCTGGCGAGCTGGTGTTCACTGCCTTTTCCGGCTCGCACCAGGACGCCATTCGCAAGGGATTGGCCGCGCTGGAGAAGACCGGCGCGACCATGTGGGAAGTGCCGTACTTGCCCATTGATCCAGCAGACGTTGGCCGGCAATACGAGCCCTTGATCCGCATCAATAGCCAGTCCGGCAAGGGTGGCGTGGCCTACGTACTGGAGCAGAGCCACGGCTATCGCGCGCCCAAAGGCATGGCGGTGGAGTTCAGCCAGGTGGTGCAGAGGATGGCAGATGCGACCGGCAAAGAGCTGAGCGCAAGCGCCATCCTGGAAGCCTTCGAGCGCGAGTATTTGTCAGCGGGCCGCTTTGAGGTGGTGGATTTCGCTGTGGACCACCCGTGCCAGGGCGCGTGCGTGGTACGCGCGCGTCTGACTGACGGAGAGAGGCCAGTGAGCGTGGAAGGGCAGGGCACTGGCCCGATTGACGGCTTCGTGCACGGCCTGGCCACCGCACTGGGCGTGGACGTCCACTTGGTAGACTACAGCGAGCACGCCTTGGGCGACGGCGCCGACGCTGAGGCTGTGGCCTATGTGGGCCTGCGCGGCCACGACGGCCGAATTCGTTTCGGCGCCGGCCGCGACCGAGACATCGTCAAGGCATCGCTGGCAGCGGCGTGCAAGGCGCTGGACCGGGAGCTGAGCGCGGCGACATCCAGGTAGGGGGCGAATTGCGGTCGCCTTCAATTCACCCATGCACGGCGCGGCCGAGGTCGCGCATCCAGGTCATCTCGTCGTCGGAAAGTGGCCCCTTCTCTAGTGCGGCCAGGTTCTCGCGGACTTGCACCACGGTCTTGGGCGCTGACAAGACGACGTCCACGTGCGGACTGGTGAGGCAAAAGCGGTAGCAATCGCCTGCAGTGGCCACCTTTCCTGTCCAACCCTTGGGCGCGCGCAATAGCTTGCGCCAGGAAGTCGCGGTGTACGCGACGATCATGGGTTTGCGGGGTTCGAGGTGCGGAAAGATGTCGACCTCGGCGCCGGGGTGGGCGGCGTTGTAGCGGATCATGAACATGGAAAGCGGGCCCTCTTCGGCGAGCCGGCCGACCAGCTTGCGGTCGTGGGTGGAAATCCCAATGGCGCGGACCTTGCCCTCGTCGCGCAGCTTCACCATCTCGGCGAGTACGGACTTCGACAGCAGCGACATTCGGTTGACGTAGAACACCTGCAACACGTCGATGTAGTCGCTGCCGCTCGCTCGCAATGCCTTTTCGGTGGCGCGGCGGACAGAGCCTACGAAATAGCCGAGAATGGGGCCGGTGGCCAGGACGTACCGCTCGCGGTTGGGGGCGACCACGTCCTTGATGATGGTCCGAAGGAATTTCTTGACTGGGCTCCAGAAAATGTAGTTGGCCCCGCGTTCAAGCCCCTCGCGCATCCCGGCCTCGTCGAGGCCATAGGATGCGGACAGGCCATAGCGATGGACACGCTTGCCCAAAACAGGAATGTTGCGATAGAGGAAGTCGTTACCCATGACGCAATTCTAGCACTGGACCATTTCGTCCGTGCGCAAGACGCCTGCCATCCTAGACTTGCGGCATGGCCTCGCCGGGTACTCCCGCTGTCATTTCTTACGGACACCTGCTGACAGGAGCGGTGGGCGAGTTCCTGCAGGCCGAGTCCATGCCCGGCCCGGAGATCGCGCGTGCAGTTGCCGAACTGGTGGTCAACCTGTCCCGCTATCGCGAGGAGCGCGTCCCCTTATCGCCCGTCGTCTTCATCACCGACGATCGCAGCCACCTTCTGACCCGGATTGGCGGCCGCGAAATTGTCCCCATCGGAACCGGGCCGCAAGACCCCGCCACCATCCGCAAGGCGCTCAAGCTCTGCGCACCACTGGCCAGTGCGGAGTGGTTCATTTTCGTCGAGCAAGTGGCCGAGACCTTTCACTTCGGCCTTTTTCGCGGCGATGACTTCGTGCTCAGCCCCACCCCGATCGAGGTGCTGCGCTCGATCGTGAATCCGTCGGTGCACATGGTGGCCGTGGCGCAACTCGCGGAGAGCGTGCTTGAGCTGCGCGGCAGCCAGGGCAATTCGCGCTACGTGTATCTGTCGGGTGCCCGTACCGAGATGCCGCCCCCGCTGGTGCTGGAGAAGCTGGTGAGCGCCGCGACCCAGGATGTCTTGCCGCCGTCGCGCGAAGACGTTCGCACCATCTTTCGCCATGCGTTCCTCGAAATGCTGCACATGTCTCACGGCGCGCTGGTAGCGGTGCTGCCGCCGACCGGCCAGAGCGGTTCTCACTTCGTCGACGGTCTGCTGCTCGATATTCCCATCGACGTGGCAGATCTCATCCGTCATTACCACGAGGTGCCCAACGAAGACGCGCGAGCGGCTGTGCAGGCGGTCGCCCATCTTCTGCAGGGCATGCTGGCCGCAGACGGAATCACGGTCTTGCGTTCAGACGGTCGCATCGCCGGTTACAACGCATTCGTCCACCACCTGCCCGGCCCAACTTTGGAGAACAGCAACCATCAGATCGGCGGTGCGCGCCAGCGCACCTTCGCCGCGTTGTCCGCCCGCGTGGGGCAGACCCTGGTTGCCGCTTTCTTCTACTCGCAGGACGGCTACGCGGATTGCCGATGGGTCGGCGACAGCGCCAAGCCGTGATGTCGCCCACCGACGCGGCCAGCCCGCTTTCACGCCCCATGCCGAACCTGCAGCCTCGACTGCTCAATCGGTGTGCGGTTTCAGCACGTGCCTGCAAAGGCCGACGTCAGCCTGCCCGCGGTTGCGCTTGGGCTGCCGTCCTCGAACTGGCACGCTTCTGGCTATCGTGAACGGGCAAGGAGATTTACCTAAAGGGCATTGCCCCGCAAGCCATGCGTTGGCTAACCGAGCTGCCCTGGCCGGGAAATGTGCGCGAGCTGAAGAACGTCGTGGAAAGTGCGGCCATGTTGGCTTCGAGCGAGACCATCGGTCTGGAGGAATTCGAGCCTACCGCGCTTTCGCGCGGGAACGCGACCGCGCCTGCACCCAAACCCAGCGGCCCCCGGCCGGTGCAAGATCAGGCGATACCGATTGGCCGACAGCAGCGGCTAGAACCCGGATGTTCCGACCCCGCGGCTCCTGCGCTACAGTCTTGGCATGGCCCGCACAAAATGGGGACAATTGCTCAGGGTCGATCCGCTGCCGTTCCTGGCGTCATCCAAGAACCGGTTGAAGAAGATTCAACGCTCTGACGGGATCTTCGGGTTCAAGCTGTTGCGAGACAAGAGCAGCGATCTTCCCTGGTGGATCTGCCTCGCCGTGTGCCGCAGCCTAAAGCGATGGTTCTTGCCCGCTCTTCTCGGCCTCGCACTGGCCGCAGCAACGTGCAAGACGCCCCACGCGTCCACTGCCAAGGTGCCGTCCCAGATCCCCGACAACACGGTCGAGATCCCAGGCGGCACATTCGCAATGGGAAGCGACAGCAAGGACGCGAATGAAAATGAAAGGCCCGCGCATCCCGTAGCCGTCAAGAGCTTTCGCCTCGATCGCACCGAGGTGACAGTGGATGCCTATGGCCTATGCGTGCGCGCCGGCGTGTGCAGTGAACCCGATGCCTACAATGATCAACGCGGCAGCTACCGCACCTTTTGCAATTGGAAGCATCCGCAGAGCCGTTTCTCGCACCCGATCAACTGCGTCGATTTCCCGCAGGCCGCGGGGTTCTGCGCTTGGGCCGGGAAGCGTCTGCCCACCGAGGAAGAATGGGAATATGCGGCCCGCGCGGGATCAGAAGGCCGGACCTATCCCTGGGGAAGCGACAAGCCTGACCAGAGCAGGCTCAATGCCTGCGGAAGCGAATGCCCAGCCAACCTGGTTGCCAAGGGGTTTCCGCGATGGTCGCCCATGTATGAGACGGACGATGGCTGGCCCGAGACGGCTCCCGTGGGCAGTTTTCCCGCGGGTGCATCGAAACACGGTGTCCTCGATCTGGCCGGCAATGTCTGGGAATGGACAGCGTCCGAATACGCGGCCTACGATGGCAGCCACGCCGAGAAGAAACCAGTCCTGCGGGGCGGAAGCTGGGGCGGCGGCGACCCGCGCACCGAGAGGACAACCAACCGTTTCCGCCTAGATCCGAGCAGCCGCGCTCAGTTCCTCGGGTTTCGCTGCGCCAAGTAGACCAGCAGGTTGTCGCGTGCCGAGGCGCTGGGTCAAGAAAGGGCCGAACCTGGCACCAAGAGCCGGTCTGGGGCATCTAACCAAGCAAAAGGGCCATGATGATAACCCTTGAATTGCGGGATGCTGCCATCGAGATGCTGGACGCGAAGACCAGCGATGACTGCGTGCCCCATCTGCGCTTGGCGGCCACCATGAGGCTCTATGCGTTGGAGCGGTTGGTTTCCAGGGTCAGTGCCGAGTCGGTTGGGAATGGGCGAGTGGAATTCTTGGACCGGCTGGCCAAATTCGGCGCCCGTTTTTCTGAGCGGACCACGTGGGATCTGGTGCCAGGACTAGCGCGCTTGCGATCCATTCTTGGCTGACGCCGTCGCGGTGGGGAATGTGACCGCAATGACCTTGGGACGGTCAGTTGTGGCGCTTGCCGCTGTGCTTGTGCCTGCAACTGGGTACGCGGGCCCACCCTATGTGACGGATGATCCCGAGNNGGGCTCCAGCTTCACGTGATCGCGCCCCTGGCCTACGCGCGGCCGAGCGGCGGTCCCACGTCCTTCGGGGTGGGTGACATCGAACTGGGCGCGAAGTTTCGTTTCATCAGCGAGGGCAAGTGGCGGCCGATGGTGGGGACGTTCCCGATGTTCGAGTTGCCGTCTGGCGACGCGTCCCGCCGGCTGGGGACCGGCCGACTGCACGTCTTCATTCCCCTCTGGCTGCAGAAGAGCTTCGGCCCCTGGACCACCTATGGCGGAGGCGGTTTTTGGGTGAACCCGGGATCGGGAAACCGCAACTACGGATACGTCGGTTGGCAGGTCCAGCGCCGCCTCTCGAATCTCGCGACGCTCGGCACCGAGGTCTTCTACACCACCCCTGACCAGGTCGGCGGCGGCGCCAATCTGCGGTTCAATGTCGGGCTGGTCCTCGACTTTACCGAGCACCACCATCTGCTGTTTTCCGCAGGCCGAGGCATCGTGGGCGACAATCTCTTTCAGGGCTACTTCGCCTACCAAGTGACTATTTGAAATTGGGAAGTGGTAGGCTTGTCCCGCGAAACGGGAACCTCTCGGCCTCATCCAATCAATCTACCCAAGGAGGGATTTCCATGCGTGCAGCCGTCATCACCCAATACAACCAGCCGTGGGAACTGAAGACGCTTCCTGATCCTCGCCCCCAGCCTGGCCAGGTCGTCATCAAGATCCATGCAAGTGGCATGTGTGGCACGGACCTGCATGTCCATCACGGGATGTTTGGCCTGCCCCTGCCCATCGTCGCTGGCCATGAGCCAGTGGGCGAGATCGTCGAGCTGGGCGCGGGGGTGACCGATCTGCGGGTGGGAGATCGCGTGGGGGTTCACTGGAGCCAGAAGGGCTGCGGCCGTTGCCGGACCTGCCAATCGGGCAACCAGTATGCCTGCGCCAAGGCGCAATCGTGGATGAACATCGGCGGCGGGAATTCCGAGCTCATGCTGGCCTGGGCTTCTGGTTGTGCGCTGCTGCCCGAGGGGCTCGGCTACGAAGCGGCGGCGCCGATCTTTTGCGCGGGCTACACCGTGATGAGCGGGCTGCGCAACGCCGATCCCAAACCGGGCGAACGCGTGGCTGTGCTCGGGCTCGGTGGCCTGGGCCACCTGGCGCTGCAACTCTCGCGCGCCGTCGGCCTGGAGACCTGGGCGATTACCGGGCAGGCCAACAAGACCGCCGAACTGAAATCCATGGGCGCTCACGAGGTCTTGGTGGCAGGCAAAGAGCCAGGAGGCGCCATGCGCGACGCTGGTGGCTTCGACGTCATTCTCTCGACCACCAATTCAGCCGTACAGATCGCTTCGGCATTTGGCGGCCTGCGCGAAGGGGGGCGCATGGTCAACATGGGCGTGGCCGACGGTCCCATTGCCATCAATCCCATCGTATTGACGATGGGGCAAAGGCAGCTACGTGGATCGAGTCAGGACGAAAAGCTCGATCTGATCGAGGCCCTGGAACTGGTCGCATCGGGCAAAGTGAAACCCATGATCGAGGTCTATCCCCTGGTGCAGGTCAACGAGGTGCGGGCGCGCCTCGAAGCCGGTCAGGTCCGCTACCGGGCGGTGCTGACCCATTCCTGATGATTCGACTTCACGCGCGCCGGTTTCTTCCCTTCGCATTGCTGTTGGCGGCGCTGGCCGTCCTGTATTTTCCGCTTCTCACTGGCGAGATTCTGTTTCAACGCGATGTCGGTCGTCAGATCTTCCCAGCGCGTTGGTTTCTCCGCGATGCACTCGTGCGAGGCGATTCCCTCTTGTGGAACCCGCTGCAGGGGTTGGGGCTGTCCACCCTAGCAAACCCGCTGAACCAACTCACCTATCCGCTCAATGCAGTCTTCTTCGTCTCGTCCTCACCGCAGCTCATAAGCTGGTGGCTCTTGCTCCATCTGGTCATCGGTGGGGTAGGGATCATGATGCTGGCCCGCGCTCTGGGGGCCCGATCCCTCATCGCCACGCTGATCGCTGGAATTGCCTGGTGCTTCTCAGGGCTCTGCACCGCTGAATTCACGGCGGGGCTTCGTTTGGTCGCGGGTGCCTACCTGCCGTGGTGCGGACTGGGGTTCATTAACCTGGGCCGCGTGCTGCGCAGCGGCTCTGACATGGGAACCCTGAAAGGGTTCGCTTCGCCCTTCGGCCCCCCACCCGACACCACCCCACGCTCGCTTCGCTCGGCCTCGC
>PMKP01000154.1:0-454 GCA_003157775.1 Myxococcales bacterium
GTGCCTTCACCTGGCGCGGCCCCCGCATCGGGACCTGGGCTCCTGGCTGTGTCGTCCAGTACCTGGCTGGTCTTCTCCGTCGGCGCCCCGAACAGCATCCGTCGCAACCGCTCCAGGCTCGCACCCTTCGCCTGCAACTCCTGGGTCAGGAACGCCAATGTCTGCACCGCCTGCACCAGCGTCGCGTGGTCCGATTGACAGAGCACCGTCTTCGCGCGGTCGACGATGCCCTGCAACTCGTCCAGGCCGAGGTCTCGCCGCATGGTCGGTGGCTTGTGCCAGCGGTGCCGCTTCATGCCAGACCCATCCTGCCGCCAGCCGCCGGAGCGAGTGGCGCCAGAGCCAGTGGTATGTGCGCGATGGCGAGGATGACCACAAGAACGCCCACCTGTGGCCACAGTCAAATTTTCGACCCTGCCCATCAACCAACAGCCCCGATCTCGCGCCACACCGG
>PMKP01000154.1:510-6062 GCA_003157775.1 Myxococcales bacterium
ACCGCGCCCCCGAACGGGTCCGCCCCCAGCGTCTCCCGGCACACCCGCGCCAGACCATCGATCCCGCGCCGGAAATCCACCGGCTCCACCGCCACCAGCACCCGCATCTGCGGCGTGATCTGGATCATGCCCCGCGGCTCTGGAATGCCTTGGCCAGTGCCGGCAAATCCAGGTGCTGGTTGGCAGCCAGCCGGATCACCATCCTCTCGCCCTGCACACCCACCAGCTCCACTTCCGGTCCGCGCGCCGCGGCCGGCGTTGTGGCAAACGGCGACGGGCGCAACTCGACAAACGGAACCGCAGTCTGCCTCGTTGTGTCCGTCTGGCGTCCGCCAGTCCCCGAAACCACTCGATGCTTGAGCGACTCATAGCTCACGTGCAGCGCCCGGGCCGTTCGGTAAATGCCGTGCGTACGCCCCAGCGCCGCCGCAGCCCCCCACAGCCGTTCAGGCAGCCGACAACGCTTCGTGCGCGTCGACCGCCATTCCTCGATATCGCGCCTGACCCTCGCCATCTCCTCCGGGATCTCGAATTCGTCTCTTTGTCGCATGAGCCATCCTCCACTTCGGATGGCAGGCTACCCCCGGCGCTACCGCGATTTCATGCACGCTGGCCGGAAGGACACCGGAAAGCGACCTCCGGCGCATCGCCGAACTGAACGACAACGTGCCGAGAGTCTGTTTGAACGCCCTGCTGATATCTTCGTTGTGAGAGGTCGCCAGGGCGGCGCCAGATGGGTAGCCGGACGAGCAGAGGGCGAACATCAACGCTCTCGCTTCCGACGTGCCCAACTGAATGATTTGTTCGGCCGCCGTATTGATCGATCACAACCATGCCAATCGCCGTCACCCCTGACCACGTCCGAATCTATTGTGACCTCTTCGTCGATGAGCGGAGCTCCTTTCACCGCAGGTGTCGCGCGGGCGAGGGCTTTCTGCGTGAGCGGCGGCCACTCACGGACGCGGACATCGAGGCGCACTTTCGCGGCGAGTTCTGGTTGGCGGTGCGCCGGGCGGCGAGGACCCGCATTTTGGCAGTTGATCTCGACGCCAAGGGTGGCTCAACGGAAGCCCGCCGGGCGATGCTCGAACGGTACAACATCATCGCAGGGGTTCTGGCGCCCTCGGTCGTCTTCCGTTCCAGCGCAAGCGGCGGACTCCATCTGTACTGGTTACTGGCGGACGAGGCGGACACGGCCGTCCTTGTAGCCACCGTCCAACGGAGTCTCCGAGCGGTGGGCCTGGACGTGAAATCCGGCGCAGTCGAAATTCTTCCCACGACGAAACAGTGTCTTCGGCTGCCCTTGGGCCGTGGCTCCATGCTCCTCCAGCCCAGCACGCTGGAACCGTATGCCGACATCGGAGCCGATGTCGCTGCTGCCATTGATTTTCTAGCCACGAGCGTGCGCCGCATATCGCTGGAGTCTCTGTGGAGCGAGTTTGGCGCGCCCTCTGCGGCACCCGGCCAGAGATCACCGGCGTTTCAGTCGGGACCCGTCTTCGCCGGTGCACCAGTGGACCGTCCGAAATCCAACGTCACGCGTGCTGACCGTGGCGACAGTCCCTTAACTTCACGGGTTCGCGAGCTTGAGCAAAGCGGGATACCGGCTGATGGCCAGCGCCACAAGGCACAGTTCGACATCATCCGTCGGTCGTATCTGGAGGGTCTGTCGCAAGAGGAGTGCACCACGCGCATCCGGACCTTCCTTTCCGGCCCCTTGCGCGAGAAGCATGTCTCACGAACGCTGCGGGAGAACCCGGAGGACGCCTGGAAGGAAGCCCTCGCAACGATACGAAGCGTCTACACGAATGGCGCGCGACCATCTGTTCGGGCGCCGCTGAGCGAGCGTGAACTCTCGGTCATCTGGGATGCGACGGTGCCGCTCAACGGACACGAGCGGTATCGGCAGATGCTGTTCATCTTCGACCTGTTTCAGCGGTTCAAGACCGTCGACGCAGACACCATCGGTCTGCCAAGGACGACGCTCACCAGAATCCCCGGCGCCCACACGGAAACCTACCAGCAGCGACTGGCCTTCGCCGTGACAGCCGGCTTGGTCACCACCGACGGTGTTTACGGTCTGGGAAAGTGCCGCAGATTCCGCCTTCTGGTGCCCCGTGACCCCATGGGCAGCTTCACCACGCTGGACGACGGCCTGGTTGACCGTGACCTCTCGTTCCTGTCCGAGCACATGCAATTCATGATTCGTGAGCGAGCAAGGACCGGGAAGCCGGGACGCAGGGCTGGACGCACAGCAGGGAAGCCAGCCGCACCATGGACGAGGTCGACACCCCCCGCGCAGGAATATCCGACCCTGGAGTCCCCGTTCGCTCCTTCTTCGCCAAATCCATCGAACAAGCTTGGAAAGGAAGAGAGTATCCCTATCCCCTCTGGGGATTCCCTGGATATCCAGTCCGGTTATCTGGACAGGGAGGACCAGGACGGGCATGCGGGAATTCTTGGGGCGGGGCGAGCCGGCCAGGCCAACCCGCCCAGCGAAACACACCACGGCGGAACCAACCCAGAGGGGCCGGCAGCGCCGACGGTGAGGCCCGAAGCCCCCATCAACGGCGAGGCCGAGGCAGCCGAAGGTGCCAGGCCGACAACAGACGTCCACGGCGGGCACCAGGGCAGCGCGGGCCACCCCGAAGGGAAAGCAGACGCCCAGGTGTCGAGGGGTGGAGGTGCTGGCGGCCCAAGCCAGGACCAGACGCCGCCGGATATCCTGGAACTCGTGAGGAGGCTGAACCGGGCAGCGGGCATTGGGGGCAACCCTCCGGGGGCGGACCACGCAACGGTCGCCAACGCCACACCGGCCGGCAGCACCACGACCACCGGCACCGCACCGAGGGCACCACCACTCCGGTCACAGGCACAGTTTTTCTGAGGCAGACCGAGCGTCGGCCAACCACCACCGCCATACGGTCTATCCGGAGGAGCGAGCCGGGGAAGATCACGGCTGCGGGTATGGAGCGCAGAGACGGGCAAGAAGCATCGGGCAATCGGTTCAACGAAGGAGAACCACCATGAAGCAACACGCAGAGAAGAAATCTCCCAAGAAGAATCCAGGAACTGAAGCGACGACCGGACCCGGTTGCGCCGAAGACGGAAACGAGGGTCCGACGGCGGAAGTCCGGCTATGGCTCGACGTTCACGTTTTCGTACGGCAGAACTTCGGTGACGAGGCCGTCCATGTTGCGGGCGAGCGCCTTGACAGGCTGTGCAGCCTGGCGGAAAGGCTCGGCGGGCTCGAGAAACCGCTGGTACAGGTGCTGGCAGACCGCGCAAAGGACGCGCAGTTTCGGATGGCGGCAGGGAAGGTGGTCAGGGAGCGCACGGTGCTGGAGGCGGGTCTGGACCGCGGGTTCGGAAGGCTGGCGGATGACGGCTACTCGGTCGCGCAGCGGGCGGGTTGCTGCAGAAGCTGCGCCCAACGGGGATTGGAAAGAATTGCGCGCAAGACGAACGCGATACCTGAGGGTTACGTGTTCTATTCGGGGGAGGACGGGTGCCAAATGGACAAGGAGGGTTCCGTCTACATAGCGTACGGAATCACCTGCCCGCAGGTGTACGAGGAGGGCCTGCGAAAGGTGGGCGCCCACGCGGCGGAAGTGTTCAGACGGGCGGGACTGACGGTGGAATGGGACGGATGGCATCGGACGGCACTCCTATTGAAGCCGGCCTAAGCTGACCGTACCAGCTGCACCCGCCGTCCGTGGCCCAGCCCCCCGCATCCAGGGCGAAGACCACGACGGTGCATGCGTCCACATCCAGACACGCGACCGAGACGGCGTGGGTCACCACGAGAGCCGGCCGGGCCGGCCAGCGGCAACCGGCCACCGAACGACCAGGACGGTGCCGGCACGGGCGAAGACCAGCGCCCATCGGACACCCGGGAACTGGTCAGAGAACCGAACAAGGCGGCGAGCAGCTCTCCGGGGATGGCCCAGCCAGGCCCGAGACTTCATGGAGCTGTTCGTCGACGGGCGGCGCAAGAGAACTTGCCTTTTCTTCTACGTTGTATAACATTTTGCCACGAATGGCCCGTTGCGTTGCTTCACGTCCTACAGGGAGGTCTGTATGCCATCGGCGGCCCTAACACTTCTGGAAGCCAGCACGATTGATCAGTGCATCCGTGAGGTTAAGAAGAACAAGGAAGAGATCGCTCGTATCCGGGATTCCGACCTGCTCTTGGCGCCAACTCACACAGACCCGAAGTCCGATGCTGCGGAGTTGAGCCGAAAGAAGCGCATCCAGATCAGAGAGGCGCTGTGCTCTCGCTGCGCCCGGGAAATCGACAGGAGACTCGCTGAGCTTCTCGCGCTCCGGGAGTCGATTAGGCAAGCGTGGTGATCCAGTTCTCGGCCAATCCCTAGCGCATCTGGAATTTACACCAGCGCGCAGACTCATTGAGTTTCATTTCAGAATTTGGACTCTGTCATTGTTGGACGCCGAATTCTGTCCCAGGCGTCAATGGAGACGGTGAGACGATGTGTGAAGATGACGACGAAATCTATGTGGATTCGGCGACGATTGGTCGCTTCGGCGACATTGTCAGAACAATCGAACAAGCTCGAGAAGTAGTCGTTCACCGGACTGCAGTTGGCCTTCCCAAGAAGGTGTCCGACATTGTCGACGGTAGTACTGAATGCTCCATTGGCCCCGGGGAGCACTTACTCAACCTCACGAGAACGCAGACGAGGCTCTTCATGCTTCAGAATAACTTACCGGTTCCGCCCAAGGATAGGGCGCTTGATAAGAAGTTTCCCGATAACTTCTACAGTGCCAAACGATACATCGGCTACTTGATCGCTCTCCGATTGCTTGACGACTGTGGTAAGGGCGACAAATGCCCATTTTCCCGGATCCCCTCGGAATGCGTAGAATACCTTCAGAGTCTCAGCGTGGAGGAATTTGTCAAAACGAAGGCTTACTTGATTTGGCGCGACAGAACGCCCGTTGGCGTCGCTTCGGAAGCATCTCAGGCCGATGAAGACTACCGAACTGCAGAGGAATACCTAGATCAGCGAGCGAGTGGGGCATGTTGTGTTAGGAAAGCAGAGAAGCTTGACCGCATCCGCAGGATGGTAACAGCTGCGCAGTATTTTGACGACTGGCCCAGGATACTTGCAGCAAAAGTCGCCTCATTCAAGAGGCGGTTTCCAAACGCCGTAGTTCCAGAAGATACTATTGATCGGTACGTAGGTATTCTCTACTCGTCAATGAAGGCGCTCCTTGCCGATGTGAGACCCTCAAAGGAAGAGGCAATGGCTTCCGTACGGGCACTCTATTGCCATGTCAAGCACACAAATATGTTCGAGTTCATCTTCAAATGCTCGCTTGTCGGTGAGCTGTCCCACGACGAGCACAACAAGATCAGGTCTGCGCTCGGGAAGGGTGAGATTCAAGTCTCCCAGCCTTAATCTGCCAGATGAGCTGCGTCAGCGACAAGCCACCCTGCCTGCGCCTGCGCGCAGTCCACCCAGTATGCGAGCCCGAGGTGAAGCTATCTCTCTGGTCGGGCTCGCGACAAACAGACCCTGGGCCACAAG
>PMKP01000391.1 GCA_003157775.1 Myxococcales bacterium
TGAGCCGATGGGAGGATGAAGATAAGCCCGGGAAACTGAACGTTGTTGCTCGCGTATTTGTCTGCAAGGCGCAAGAAGTCCTGGTCGCCCGTCAGGATCGAACGCGAAGTCGCAATGGCCTGGGCCATGTGTCGCTCGTCCGCCGCGCCCAACAGTCCTGCATCGACTGCAGTCATGACCTCGAACCCTCGCCGTCGCAAGCCGGCCACAATACGGGCGTCGACGCATTCGTCCGCGTAGAGCAGGAGGGCCAATCGCGAATCCTATGAGCGCACGCGAGCGAGGCCAGTGGCACGGCTGGGATACCGGGCTTGCAGCGTCGCCATGAGCGTCTCTGCCTCGTGCCATTCACGCGAGACTACGTCGCGATGGTCGTAGTAGTAGACGAGCGCGGCATGGACGTCAGCGAGATTCAGGTGGGGATGCGCCTCGACAATCTGGTCGGGGGTCATGCCGAGGTGCTCATATTCGGACGCGATCTGGCTGACCTTGATGTCGGTCCCCACGACCACAGGCCTCCTGGCCGTTTCATCAATGTGGATGGGAACGTGCTGGGCCGCCTGCATGATGAACTTCAGGTTAGCGCGGACCCGCCACGAGCACAACCGCGAGCCCACCGGGCGGCAACATCGCTGTCGTACCCTGGCAGCATGGCTAGCCCCTAGTTCACCACCACAAACTCAATCCGGCGATTCTTCAGCTTGGCGGCTTTGCCCAAGTTGGGGACCACGGGCTTGGTCGCGCCCATTCCCACCGGCACGACCCGCTCCTGGCCGGCGCCTTGGTCTGCCAGGTACCGGGCGACAGCCTTAGCCTGAGCATCGGTTAGTTCCTGCACCTGGGCCGGCGGCAAACTGCGGTCCCAGTGTGCCTCAACGCGCAACTGGCGAATCTCCGGGTGGTTGACCAAGACGTCCACAACTTCATCGAGCAGGTGGAACGCGCCCGCAGTCAACTCAGACGATGGCTTCTTGCCGAGCGACTTGAAGCTGAGTGCCTGGCGCAACTTGAACTTGCCATTCTGGAAAATCACTCCCGCCACCGCTGGACGAGAGTGCAGTATCACGCTGACCGCATCCTCCCGGCCTTCCGCCACAGTCAGGGGCACTACTTTCGACAAGTACTGGTCTGCGTCGATGCGCAGAACATATTGGCCGGGTGAAACTGGCACCGCGAAATTGCCCGATTCATCAGACTTCCCCTCGGCGATCTGCGGGCCAGCGAGTTTGATTGCCGCTGCCACGCCCTTGCCGGAATCCTCAGTAACCCGTCCAACCGCTCGCGCAGCCGGCGCCCGCGGCAAAAGCGTGAAAGCAACATTGGCGATTTGCCCTGCGATTACGTCTATCCTTGCGGAGAACGTCTCGAAGCCATTCGCCACGACGACGAGTTCGACTGGCCCCGGTGCGAGCGGTACACTCTGGAAGGTCCCATCGGCATCGGTCAGGACACGAGAATATGGGCGACCGGTGACCCCGACCACGGCTCCCTCGATGGGAGCTCCGGCTGTGGTGGTGACCCTGCCCGCCACTAGACCTTCGCGTAGGGGCTCGGCCTTTTCGGCTGGCATACGGACGGTCACGACCCGGGTAAGTAGATCGAACGGATACCCCATGCCGAAAAGCAGATTCCATGGTGCCAAAGACGGGGCATAGGCATAGCCGGACGAGCGGAGCGCGAGATCCAGACCGACGGTAAGGGTTAGACCGTGCACAAACTGTGCCTGCACGCCGAGTGTTACCCAGTGCTGGTCTTGGTTATCTGCACAGGCAGCCGCGCCTGCCTTACCGCAAGTCAAGTGCTCCTGGTCGTAGATCACTTTGTCTTTGGACCCGGTCAGATACTCGAAGTGATATTCAACTATGGGCCGTAGCGAAAAGCCCGCTGTCACTTCGTCGAAGGGGGCGTCCGCGCCGAGCGCTAGCCGGAAGCGGTTCTCGGAGATACCGTAGGCAAACTTTGAAACGTAGCGGGATACAGCGGAAGTCTGCGCAGCATCGTAGTCTTGCAGGTTCGATGAATTGTCCACGTAGAAGCCGATGTTTAGATGGAATCGGAGGGGAATGTTGTTGATCACTGGCTTCAAATCGTACGTGGCCAGCGCACTTATCCAGAGCGAAGTCGAGTCCGGCGATAAGGAGCCGAGCCCCGTGGTGGAGGCCAGCAGGCGCACCCCGAACTCGCCACCAGCGGCGAACCCTGGCGCGATCGGATAGGCCAGTTTAGCCCCCAAGATTATATCGCCGTAGGACTTGATGAATTCGGGGTCCGTGCGGTTGGCCTCAGATACACACTGCTCGTTGCCACTCGAGTCCGTGGCGCAGAGGCGTTGGTTTTGATTCGCTGAACCCAAGATCGCGCCGAATAGCTCGAAATGGTGAAAAGGCGTAACCCCAAAGGTCAACGCCGCCTGCATGCGGGAGTCGTGATCACCTCCGGGCGGAGAAACGCGTGTGACCAGCACGTTGCTGCCACTGAAGAACTCGCCGTGCAAACTCAGGCGAAGGTAGCCGACTGGCCCGACTTCGGCAGAGCTCATGTGCAGAAGGCCAACCGCACCTGCGAGACTTGGCTGAGGAATGAATCCACGGGGCGTTTCGTCGTTTTCCGGCGCAGATCCTGCTGCAACCGGGACTTCGGGCTGGGCTGGTGCGCCGGGTTGAGCAAGAGCCGAGCCCGTCGTAAGAAGAAGTGCGGCGAGAAATCCGGCAGTGGTCGTTTGAATTGGCATTCGTGAACTCCCTGGAAGCCAGTTGAGTCCCATGCTAAGCGCGCTTTCAAATCTACGCAATCGGCTCTTCCATTTTCCGGCTCACCTCCCTTTCTTGGAAAAATGGATGAGCCCTACCGAGAGGTAAAGCCACTGCGTGATCGTGATCACATGCTCCCGCGCCGGCACGCCATCAGTGTGGGAGTGTCTTGGCACGATGCCGTCTCGCCCTACCAGCTCCCTGGAGAACCGTCATGAAATTGCTAAGAAGCGCTTTGGGTGCTCTTTTCCTGCTCGCCACCTGCTCCGAAAACCAACCCGGCAATGCCCCTGGGTCTCGGGTTGAGTCTTCCCGCGCCGCCCTGGGCGTTGTGCCCGCATCCGAAGTCGCCACCTGGAAACTGGCCGGCCCCCTGCCATCGCAGGCCCCTTCCTGGCGCTACCTGCAATCGGCTGCTTTCGACGAAACCCGCAAGGTACTGATGATGTTCGGCGGCTTGTCTCAGGATCCCAATATCCCGAACCTCATGGCATTGCCGGATCTGTGGGAGTGGGATTCTGCGACCGGAATGTGGACCAACCGCCGCCCCACCCCTCCCGGCGACAAACCGTTCCGGCGCGCAGGCGCAGGCATAGTTTTTGATGCGGTCCGCAACAAGCTCGTCATGTTCGGAGGGCGCTCGACCGTCGTCGCCAACTACGCTGATATCTGGGACTGGGATCTCACCAACGGCTTCGTCGATCGCACCAACTCGGACGTGGGGCCCAGTCCTCGCAGCCAGCATGGCATGGTGTTCGAGAAGTCCACCGGCAAGGTGCTGCTCTTCGGGGGCGGTGTTGCCCAGTGGGGCCCGACCGGCGCCGACGACCAGACCAGCGTATCGGTCGCGTATGGCGACACCTGGGAGTGGAATCCCCTGACCGGCAACTGGACCGAGCTTCAGCCCGCCCACGCGCCCAGTGCGCGCTACGATTCGGCGCTGGTCTGGGACAGCAAACGCAACCGCGCTGTTCTATTCGGCGGCATGGAGAAGCCGCAGGCCGATCTGAGCGGCGTTCCCAAACAGGACACATGGGAATGGGATCCGAACACGCCGGGCTGGACCGATCGCACGATCGGGGGAGACAAGCCGAGCCCGCGCTACGGCCACGCCATGGCGTACGACCCCGGCCGGGGTGTGACCGTGCTGGTGGGTGGTTGGGACATCGATACCGGCAACGCCTTGGCCGACGTCTGGGAATGGGATCCGAGCACGGGGGTGTGGACGCAGCGGCTTGACGGCAGCGAGCCCAACCTGCCCGCCGGGCGCATGTATGCCTCGCTCGTCACCGACTCTGCGCAAGACCTCCTCGATCTGGTTGGGGGACTGACCTCTGCCAGCACGGAGCCGCCGGACGGAGAGATCTGGGAGTTGAATCCCGCCACAGCAGCCTTCACCAACCGCACGCAATTGCCACCAAAGGACTGGCCGAGCGCGCGCACGGGTCCCGCCATGGCCTTCTGTCCGGCCACCGGCAAGATGTATCTCTTCGGTGGCCAGGACGGCAATGGCGTGTTTCTCGATGACCTGTCGGAGTGGGACGGCACTGCTTGGTCGCTGGTTGCAAGCGACGTACGACCCAGCGGCCGCATGGATGCGGCGATGGCCTACGACCCATTCCGCAAGTCTCTCATTCTCTTCGGCGGTTATGCCAACTGGCCCTCCTCCTCCTCGGGTCCTCTTCCGGCCGAGATCCTCGACGACACCTGGGAATGGCAGAGTGGCACCCGCCAGTGGACCCAGCTCTTTCCCAAGCTGAGTCCGGAGCCTCGCGACTCACACGCCATGGTCACCGATTCGGGGCGCGCCAAGGTGCTGCTCTTCGGGGGCGAAACCTACTCCTGCGACTCCGCCTCCCCGATCCCGGGAGCCCCCAACGACTGCAACGGAACCTACACACCCGGCAACGTTTGGGAGTGGGACGGCGCAAGCACAACCTGGACCAACCGTACACCGGTCGTGCTCACGCAGACTCCCGACGGACTCATTCCCGCGCTCTTGAGCTTCGACGAGGGCCGCCAGAAGATGTTCTTCCTTCCCAATCAGCCATGGTTTGGCGGAGGCAGCACCACCAACGATTTCTGGGAGTGGGATCCGATTACGGCAGGCTGGTCGGCGCGAGGCAGTGGCGACGAACTCTATCTTCACGACTCCTACTTGGCATACGACAGCCTGCGCCGCCGGCAGATCTTCACCAATTGGGCGAGCGACGCATCGGACGTCGAGACCTGGGAGCTGGACACCAATGGTCCAACCCTCTACCAACGGGTTCTGTCCTCGGGCCTGCGCTCGCGCTACGAGGCAGCCATGGCCTTCGACAGCCAGCGCGGCGTGATGGTGCTTTTCGGCGGCAACTTGGCCGTGGTCCCCTTTGCCATGACCAACGAAACCTGGGAGTACAAGGTAACAAATCTCGGCAATGGTGAGGGGTGCACGGCTGCCACGGCGTCGAACTGCGCCTCTGGGTTCTGCGTGGACGGCGTCTGCTGCGCAACTGCCTCCTGTTCCGGCGCTTGCCAATCCTGCGCGGTGACTGGCCACGAAGGCAGCTGTAGCCCGGCAGCCCCGGGAGCCGCCATCCCCGCTAGCTGCCCCGATGGCCAGGCGTGCGACAGCAATGGCATTTGTAAGGCAAAGAACGGCGCGGCCTGTTCCAGCGCGAGTACCTGCGCCTCGGGCTTCTGCGCGGACGGGGTGTGCTGCGAGAGAGCGTGCGATGGCACCTGCGTATCTTGCAACCAGGCCGGCCGCCCGGGCCAGTGCTCGCCCTACCTCGCGGGCAGCGATCCAGAGAGTGAATGCGGCCCAGGCAGCGATCCGTGCCGCTCGGTCTGTAATGGCGCCGAGGCCTGCGACGTTGCGCAGGCCAACACGCCCTGCGGGCGATGCGCGAGCTGTGACGGCCTCGGCAGCTGCACTCCCATTGATTCTGCCTCCTGTGGCCCCGGCGCGGGGGGCGCGAGCGGCACTGGCGGAACCGGTGCGGGCGGCTCGGGCGGCACCGTCAGCGGCGGCGCAAGTGGAAGGGGTGGGGCGAGCGGCTCAGGCGGCATGACCAGCGGCACCGGTGGAACGGGTGGCGCGGTTTCGGGCGGCGCGAGTGGAAGGGGTGGGACGAGCGGCTCCGGTGGCACCGTCATGGGCGGCTCCGGCAGCTTGGGCGGTACCGCCTCCGGCGGCGCGAGTGGAACGGGTGTGCCATCGGGTGGCGCGAGTGGAAGGGGTGGGGCGGGCGGATCGGTTGGCACTGTCATGGGCGGCTCCAGCAGCTTGGGCGGCAGCACGACAACCGGAGGCGCGGGCGTGGGCGGCAGCACGGGCGGCTCCAGTAGCCTGGGTGGCAGCACGGGCGGCGCAGGCGGGGCCGGTGGAACGGGTGGCGTCGGCGGCAGCCCCGATGGCGGGGGAAATTCGGCCTCGCCCGATGCAGGTAGCCCCGACGGCAGAAAGGCTTCGCTTGGCCCCGATGCCGGCAGCACGGCGCAGTTGCACCGCGCGGGTTGCGACTGTGACTTGGGCCAGACCGGTCCGGGTAGGCCAGCGCTGCCCTTCGCTCTGCTCGGATTCGTCTTCTTGTGGCGGCGCCTGCGCCGGCGTGATTTGCGAATTACCGCCGTGGCCGCGTTGCTTTTGCTCGCCGCCTGCTCGGAAAACGATCCGGGCAGCGGATCTCGACTCGAGTCCTCCCACTCGGCTTTGGGCACTGTGCCCGCGACCGAGTCAGCCACCTGGACGCGGGTCGCTGTCCCCACCTCGCCGCCCCCCAACCCGCGCTATTTGCAAGCGGCCGCTTTCGACGAAGCCCGCAACGTGCTGGTCATGTTCGGCGGCTGGTCCGGCGCCACCGCCAGCAACCAATTCGGGGCGGCGACCCAGGATCTGTGGGAGTGGAATCCCGCAACCGGCACATGGACCAACCGCACGCCTGCCGGCCGCAAACCCAGCCCGCGCGCAGGCGCGAGCATGGTCTACGACCCCAACCGCAAGAACTTCGTCATCTTCGGTGGGCGCTCGACCACAGGCTACGACTACCAAGACACCTGGCTATGGGATCCGCTAGGCGGAACCTTCACCGACGCCACCACCTCGGGGCCGGGCGCCCGCAGCCAGCACAGCATGGTGTTCGAGAAATCCACGGGCAAGGTGCTGCTTTTCGGGGGTGGTGTCGCCGATGGGGGCACCTCCATCTGGCCCGAGACCATCTATTACAACGGCGTGCCCATCCCTGGACCCTCGGCCGACGGGAGCGGTATTGCGCTGGCGTTTGCTGACACGTGGGAATGGGATCCCAGCCAGGGCACCTGGACCCAGCTCACGCTGGCCAA
The DNA here is from genome assembly GCA_003157775.1 of Myxococcales bacterium. Taxonomy (GTDB): domain Bacteria; phylum Myxococcota_A; class Polyangia; order Fen-1088; family Fen-1088; genus Fen-1137. Next base: position 7,077 of record PMKP01000391.1, read on the forward strand.
CGCGCCTAGTGCTCGATACGACTCTGCGCTGGTGTGGGACAGTCAGCGCAGCCGCGCCGTCTTGTTCGGCGGAATGCAGAAGGCCCAGGTGGATGCGGATGGCATCCCCCAGCAGGACACGTGGGAATGGAATCCGTCGACGCCGGGCTGGACTCTGCTGCCGGCCGCGGGGCAGACGCCGAGTGCGCGCTGGGGCCACGCCATGGCCTACGACCCCGGCCGCGGCATGACCGTGCTCGCGGGCGGCAAGGACTTCCAAACCTACCTCGGCCTGGCCGACTTGTGGGATTGGGATCCAACCGCGGGCGCGTGGAAGCAGCGCCTGACGGGCAGCGAACCCAATTTGCCACCAGGGCGCATGTACGCCTCGCTGGTTGCCGACTCTGCGGGAAACCGACTCGATCTGTTGGCGGGCGTGGTTTTCAACCTGGAGTATCCATCCAATGCCACGCCATACGAGCCAACCTACCAGGCGTTTGCCTCGGCGGACCTCTGGGAATTGCAGCCCGCCACCGCAACCTTCACCAACCGCACGCCGCCGCCGAACGCCCCGAGTAGTCGCCAAGGTCACGCCATCGCGTTCTGTCCCGCCACTGGCAAGACCTACGTGTTCGGCGGCTACAACGACAAGAACTCGACGCTAGACGACCTGTGGGAATGGGACGGGAGTTTCTGGTCCCAGGTCCAAAGTGATGTACGACCTCCTGGCCGTTGGTGGGCAGCGATGGCATACGACCCAATTCGCAAGTCGCTCATTCTCTACGGCGGCGAGGGCTACCAGGACGGCAGCGACACCTTGGACCTCGGTGATACCTGGGAATGGCAGAGCGGCACCCGCCAATGGAGCCAGCTCTTGCCCAAGTCCAGCCCGGGTCCTCAGGGCTGGCCTGGTATGGTCACCGACTCTGGGCGGGGGAAGGTGCTGCTCTTGGCAGTGGAAAGTGACAGCTCAGTTTGGGAGTGGGATGGCGCGAGTGCGAACTGGACTAACCGCACACCCGTCTCAGACACGGGTTCGCCTGCCTCAGGCTGGGGTCCGCTGCTGACCTTCGACGATGGCCGCCAGAAAATGTTCCTGTTCGCCGGCCTGAGCCTGAGCGACGGGCAAAGTGCCAGCAATAGCGCCTTCTGGGAGTGGGATCCTATCTCGGCCGGCTGGGCGCTACGCAACAGTGGCGACGTCGTCGATTTTGGCCTCGCCCCTTTCCCGGTGGTGGCCTACGACAACCTACGCCGCCGGCAGGTCGTGCCTTCGAACGCTACGATCACGACGGGATCCACGACCACTAGCAAGACCTGGGAACTGGATGCCAACCGTCCCAGCTGGTACATGCGCGCTCTTTCCACCGGCCCAACCTCGCTCACTTCGGCAGCCATGGCCTTCGACAGCCAGCGCGGCGTGATGGTGCTGTTCGGTGCAGGCCCGAACGATGGTTCGGATCTGAGCGAGACCTGGGAGTACCGGGTAACCAATCTCGGCAATGGTGAGGGATGTACTGCCGCCACGGCATCGACCTGCGCATCTGGCTTCTGCGTGGACAGTGTTTGTTGCTCACTCGTGGCTTGTTCGGGTCCCTGCCAGTCCTGCGCCGTTGCCGGCCACGAAGGCACCTGCAGCCAGGCAAGCGCGGGCACGGAAATTTCTGGTAGCTGCGCCGACGGGCAGGCGTGCGACGGTAGTGGCAGTTGCAAGGCCAAGAACGGCACGGCCTGTTCCGGCGCGAGTGTCTGCGCCTCTGGCTGGTGCGTGGATGGAGTGTGCTGCGAGAGCGCGTGCGCTGGGACCTGCGTTTCGTGCAACCAGGCCAATCGCGCCGGCAAGTGCTCTCCCTATGCCTTGGGCAGTGATCCAGAGAATGAATGCGGCTCTGGCGATGGCGCGTGCCGTTCGACCTGCAACGGTGCAGGTTATTGCGACTATCCGCAGCTCGGAGCGCCGTGCGGGATCTGTCAGACCTGTTCTGGCGACGGCATGTGTTTCAGCCCTGATCCTTCCCAATGTGGCACTGGCGGCAGCAGCGGGACGGGTGGCGCGGGCGGGGCCGGGGGCACCGGTGGCACTGGCGCGGGTGGAGCCAGCGGCAGCGGCGGCGCTGGCGGTAGCGGCGGCGTGGGCGGCGTCGGTGGTACCACAATCGTTGGTGGTGCAGGTGGCATGGTTTCGGGCGGCGCGGGCGGGGTTGGCGGCACGGGTGGCGTGGGAGGCTTCGCTGGCGGTATCACCGCTGGCACCAGCGGGGGTGGTGCAGTGGGTGGCTTCGGCGGCAGCAATTTCGGCGGCGCAGGTGGAAGTGGCAGAGCGGGCGGCGCAAGCGGCTCTGGTGGCACGATCATCGGTGGCACGATCATCGGCGGCGCCGGTGGCACTGGCGGCACGATCATCGGCGGCGCGGGTGGAAATGCGAGCGGCTTGGGCGGCACGACGATGGGCGGTGGGGGTGGCGCCGGTGGCGCTGGCGGCACGATCATCGGCGGCGCAGGTGGAAGCAGTGGCGCAGGCGGTGCCAGCGGGAGCCCCGACGGTGGAAGAGACGCGATCCCGCCCGACACGGGCAGCCTAGATGGCAGCAAAGATTTGCGGCCAGCCGACGCCGGCAGTCCGGTGCGGCTGGGCCACTCGGGTTGTGACTGCAGTCTCGGCCAGATCTCCCCAGGCACGCCCGGGCTGCCTCTTGCCTTGTTCGGTGCCGTCCTCTTGTGGCGACGACTGCGCCCCCTGCGGGGGCTTCGGGACCGCCGGCCAGCCTGCCCGCCCCGCGCGCTTCGCGCGCTCTCTCGCTGGCGTCGATAGTTCCACGCAGATTGCCGCGTGGCAGGGGTGACCTGCGGTCGCCCCGGTTGTGGCTCACCCACGGATCGCTGGCGGGATTGCGCCGCTGGATGCGCAGAGAAAATCGGCGTAGTCTCGCGCCATCATCATGCCCAACGTCAAACTGGTCTCTTGGGGTCTTTTCGGAGTCTGCTTCGCCCTGGCCGGCTGCAAGACGGCTGCCCCGGCGGCGCCCGCAGCCATGGCGACGCCGCGACCGAGCGCGGTGGCTGCTGCGGTCGAACCGGCGCTCAAGCCGGCTTCCGCTGCGGCCGGGGCCTGGGGCATGAGCGTCGTGGTCGCCTCGCCCATGAAGTTGGTGGCGGACCTGGATGCGCTCTCCAAGAGCCTGGAGTTGCCCATGCCACTTGGGCAGTCGTTGCTTCCCACGCTGACCAGCGGGTTCAGTCCGGGCGGGGTGACGATAGCGCGCGAGACGCTCGATCACCTGGATGTCACGCGTCCGGTGGCTGTGATCTGGCTGGCGCGGGGCAGTGACGCGCCGGCTGGCTGGTGCGCCGCCATTGCATTCAAAGAGCGCGCATCCGCCCTAGATGCCCTGCAGAAGATGGGGATCGGCGGCGCCCAGAGTGAAGGCACCATTGAGCGACGCCTGCCTTCGGGCGATTTGGTTTGGGGCGCTGTTAGGGATCGCCAGTTGCTGCTTTCCAGCTCCCGCGAAACCCTGCTGACTGCGGGTGCCCTGGCCATCACGACACAAGGAACACCTCTGTCAGGGCAGGCTCTGGTCACCTTGTCCCCTTCGGTCTTGGCCAGAGGTACCGGCCAGCCACTGGACGTGTTCGTGTCCAGTGTCATCAGCGAGGCCATAGCCGAGATGGACAGGGACGCCTCGGGTACGGGCAAGCGATTGACACCCGCATCGAGGAATATGACCGAGGCACTCCTCAGGGCATTGATCCGCCCACTGAGTGAGATTGCCGTGGCTCGCGTCAGTCTCGAAATAGGGGATCGGCCTGGTGTAGCTTTGCGGGTCGAGGCCCAGCCCAGGCTCGGCTCAGGGCTGGCCGCTCAGGCCGCTCATGTTTCACCCTATGCGCTCGATCCGGCTCTTCCCGTGCGCAGCGACGCCAGCGCAGTCGTCGCGTGGGGCGACATGGCGCCTTGGCTGGCAGACTGGATTCAGGCTATGGAAGCCTCGGGCCCTGCGGGCCGCACGGCCGGGCGGGACCTTCGGGCACTGGTGGTCGAGTTGATGGACGGTGGCTCTTGCACCGCAGGGGTCGGGGCCGTGCCCATCTGTTTCATGTGCAGCCTGACGGTGCGTCCCGGCGTCGATGTCTCACACGCCCTGGCTGGCTACCTGGCGTTTCTCGAGTCATCCAACGCGTGGGAGGCCGAGATCGATGGTCGCAAGCCAACGCCGCTCAAGGTGAAACACAGGGGCAAGGTGGTGGAGATCGAAAAGGCGATCGAAAGAAAGGACCCAAAGGCCACGGCGCTCATGAAAGGGATCATGGGGGGTGATGCCGTGCGAACCGCGCTCACGGTCAAGGACCGCCGTGTGGTCATGGCCATCGGTCCCAAGCCGCGCGAGATGCTCGACTGCTACGGCAAGCCGCAGGAGTCCATGAAGGCTGCGGCGCCCATCGTGGCGAGGTCCTTGCTCGACACGGCAGGTGCCGACTATCTGGGCCTGGTCGACGTGGTGTCTGTCCTGGGCAAGGTGCTGGCGAGCAGCAAGGAGTTCGGGGGTTCGACCTTGAGCGCCATGATGACTGCTGTACCAGGCCTGGCTGACCTGCGCGCGCCGGTAGTGCTGAATGGACACGGCGGTTCGGTTGCCGCCATCGAGATTCAGGTGCCCTTTGGCAGCTTGCAGAACATTGCCCGGGTGGTCAGCGCCTTCATGGGTCAGATGGGGGCGACACCTGCACGCTAGTGCCGCTTGCGTGAAAAATACTATTTGGCGAAAAGTACGGAAGATCCGCTAGACTGTAAAAACCAATCATGAGAGTTCTCGCAGTTTTGATTGCCGCCGTATTTGCACTCACGGGCGTGCCCGCGCTTGCGAGCGCTGCCCCGGCGGATTCCTCCTGTTCTGCCGCCTCGTCTGCCGGCTCGATCTGTCGCTCCAGGAGGAAGAGAGCCAAGAAGCAGGATGCCGACAGCAAGGGCAAGAAGAAGGGCAAGAAGGACGACAAGAAACCCTACGGCTTCGAGCTGTAGGTCCAGACTTGCACCGGGGCGGGTTGTCAGCTAGCGCTGACCGACATGCCGTCAGACAAGGAATCTCCCAAGTTGCAGCCTTTCGCGGGCATGCCAGGGTCTGTGCTGGTCGGATTGCGGGTTCTGGCTGCAGACATAGATGACACCATCACCGAGGGTGGCAAGCTGTCCGCGCGCACCCTCAATCTGCTCGAAGAGTTGGAGGCCGTCGGACTGCTGTTGGCCCTGGTAACCGGGCGGTCCGCCGGCTGCGCGCAAGCCTTGGCCGGCTACCTTCCTGCCGTACGCCTGGTCATTGGCGAGAACGGGCTGGTGTCCTTCGACGGCGCGGGCCGGCGGCGCGACCTGGGACCGCCGCGCGATGCAACCTTCGCCCGCGCCCTGGCCGACAACGCTGAGCGTGTCGCGCGCGCCTTTGCCCTCACCCGCACCGACGACGACGCCTTTCGTTTGTTCGAGCGCGCCTTCTTGCGGCCTGCCGGCTTCGACGCAGATGCCTTGCGCGGTTGCCAGCAGCTCGTCGACAAAGGCTTCGAGGTGATCGCAAGCTCGATCCACATTCACGTACGTCCCTCGGGCTGGGACAAGGCGGACGGGCTGCTGGCTGCGCTGGCGCCCATCCTGCCCGACGTGGGTGCCGACGGGGACGCAAGCATTCTTTTTGTAGGTGACAGCAGCAATGACCGGCCGCTCTTCGCGCGTTTCCCCCGCACCAGCGTAGGCGTGCGCAACGTCGTGGGTTTTCTCGCCGAGCTGGGGGCGGATCGCCCTGCCTACATCACCGAGGGCGAAGCGGCGGCGGGCTTCGCCGAAGTCGTCACGAGGTTGCTGGCCGCACGACGCTGGGCGCCGTAGCACATCGGCACTTGCAGTGCGCCCCATATCTCCATACGATTCGCCGTCGCATAGGTTGTCGCAGCAAGTCCCTCTAGCTGGAGTACCCCAATGGCGAAACTGTCCGGAAAAGCCCTGGTCGCCCAGGGAGGTGGCCCCACCGCCGTCATCAACCAAAGTCTTGTCGGTGTGGTTCTCGAAGCGCGCAAGTTTCCCGAGATCAGCAAGGTCTACGGCGCTCGCCACGGCGTGCGCGGGATCTTGAACGAGGACTTCCTCGACCTTACCCAGGCCACCACACACAACTTGGAAGAGGTCGCGCGCACACCCGCCTCGGCGCTCGGCTCCACCCGCGACAAGCCCGACGAGGAATACTGCCGCAAGATGTTCAAGGTCATGCTGGCGCACGAGATCCGATACTTCTTTTACATCGGTGGCAACGACTCGTCGGACACCTGCCGCATCGTGAACGAGCAGGCCAACTCCGCCGGCTACGAGCTGCGCACCGTTCACGTGCCCAAGACTATCGACAACGATCTGGTGGGCACCGACCACTGCCCGGGCTTCGGCTCGGCGGGCAAGTTCGTGGCGCAGGCCTTCGCCGGCGCGAACCAAGACAACCGCGCCCTGCCGGGCGTGTACATCGCCGTGGTCATGGGGCGGCACGCGGGCTTCCTCACTGCAGCCTCGGTTCTCGCGCGCAAATTCCCCGACGACGGCCCGCACCTCATCTATCTGCCCGAGCGCCCTTTCAATCCGGAGCGGTTCATCACAGACGTGGAGTCGCTCTACGCCAAGCACGGCCGTTGCATCATCGCGGTGTCCGAGGGCGTCTCGGGCGCCGATGGCCAGCCGGTGATGACCACGCTCAAGCCGTCAGTAGAAAAGGATGCGCACGGAAACGTGCAGCTTTCAGGCACCGGCGCGCTGGGTGATCTCTTGGCCGACCTCATCAAGGCCAAGACCAAGATCAAGCGCGTGCGCGCCGACACCCTGGGATACCTGCAGCGTTCATTCCTCGGCTGTGTCAGCGCCACTGACGCCAGCGAGGCGCGCGAGGTGGGCGAGAAGGCTGTGCAGTACGCGGCCTGGCACGACGTTGACGGCTCGGTGGCCATCCGCCGCGTGGGTGACTACGCAGTCGAGTATGATCTGTTGAAGCTGACCGACGTGGCGGCCAAGACCAAGCGCATGGCTGACGAATACATCAACCCGGCAGGCAATGACGTCACTGAGGCGTTCAAGGCCTATGCTCGACCTCTGGTGGGCGAGTTGCCTGACATGGGGCGCATCGCTGCACCGACCGTCCACAAGATCAAGGGCGACTAGCACAAGGAGAACCCAATGGCAGAGTCACGCGTTTCGTACAAGGAACTGGGCATCGTCAATACCCGAGCGATGTTCAAAGCGGCGATGGCGGGCAAGTTCGCCATCCCGGCCTACAACTTCAACAACATGGAGCAGCTCCAGGCCATCGTGATGGGCTGCGTGGAATCCGATTCGCCCTTCATCCTCCAGGTCAGCTCGGGCGCCCGCAAGTACGCCAATCAGGTGCTCTTGCGCTTTCTGGCCCAGGGCGCGCTGGCCATGATCCGCAGCACGGGCAGCAAGCTGAACTTCTCCCTGCACCTGGATCACGGCGACACCGTCGAGCTGTGCAAGTCGTGCGTCGACACCGGTTTTTCGTCGGTGATGATCGACTGCTCGCACCACCCGTTCGAGAAGAATATCGAGGAGACGCGCAAGGTGGTGGAATACGCCCACCAGCACGACGTCACCGTCGAGGGCGAGCTGGGCGTACTGGCCGGCATCGAGGACGACGTGGTGGCTGCCAAGTCCATCTACACCCAGCCCGACGACGTGGAGAAGTTCGTCAAGGCCACCGGGGTGGACTCGCTGGCCATCTCCATCGGCACTTCGCATGGCGCGTACAAGTTCAAGCCCTCGCAGTGTACGCGCAACGCCAAGGGCGTGCTCGAGCCGCCTCCCCTGCGCTTCGACATCCTGGAGGAGGTCGAGAAGCGCATCCCAGGTTTCCCCATCGTGCTGCACGGGGCGTCCTCGGTTGTGCTCAAGTACGTCGAGATGATCAACAAGTTCGGCGGCAAGCTGGACGATGCGGTGGGCATCCCCGAGGAGCAACTGCGGCGCGCCGCCCGCTCCGCCGTCTGCAAGATCAACATCGACTCAGACGGCCGCCTGGCCATGACCGCGCTGATTCGCAAGGCGCTGTGGGAGAACCCCAAGGAGTTCGATCCGCGCAAGTACCTGGGCCCGGCGCGTGACGAGTTGAAGCTGCTCATCGCCGAGAAGAACCGCAACGTGCTCGGATCAGCCGGGCACGGCAAAGAGATCTTCGGCGCTTAGACGCGCAGATGCAGTGAAGGCCTCTCTCCTGAAAAGGGGAGGGGCCGGAGTCGGCGCTACGGGGTGGCGAAACTCGGGCCCTCTACCATCAAAGTGCCGGCAATGAACGAAGCCACACATGAAGGTGGACTGACCTGTTTGGCCTTGCTGACATAGGCACTGTAGCTGCCCTGCACCCCGATGCTGCTGCAGTCGTTGATGTCGATGGTACCGTCGCTGTTGGCGGTCGCCTTTTGCACCAGGCCGTTGTAGGCGCTGTTGACCACGGGACCGTATTCGGTGGCGTCGACATATCCCTTGTCGATGGATTTCTTGATGAGATAGAGAAACATCCCGGTGCCCGATGACTCGTTCCAGTTGTCCGAAAGCGTGCATTTGTCCACCACCTGACACCAGCGGCCCGATTGCGCGTCCTGGTTTGCCTTGAGGCCGGCGACAAGCTGGCCGAGGATAGTCATAAGACCCGGTCGTCCAGGGTGGTCAGCGGGCAAAAAGTCGAACACGTCTGCGATGAGCACCGCATACCAGCCCAGGCCCTCGCTCCACACTTCGGGCGATAGACCCGTGGTGGGGTTGGCCCACGATGCCTTCTTACTTTCGTCATAGGCATGCAAGAGCAGCCCATCGGTCTTCATGCAATGGTTGACAATGTCGGTCATTTGCGTGACCACCTCGTCAAAGGCGGTGCTATCACTAGCACCCACTGCATGCCCGTAACGGGCACGGAACATCTCGCCCATGAACACGCCGTCGACCCACATCTGATTCGGCTTGTCGGAACTATGCCAGAATCCTCCATCGCTGTTGCGCGGGTAATTAGTAAAGCCGTTGCGCATGGTATCGGCGGCTGTGCGGTACTGCTGTGTCTGAGTTTGCTCGTAGGGAAGTAAGATGGCGTAGCCGGGCAGAAAATTGTCCAAATTTCCTCCGCTAAAGCCCGAAACATTTCCGGCCGCATTGACATGCTGGTCGACATACTTCTTGATGTAGGTGAGGTACTTGGGATCTTGGGTGGCCCGCCAGACCTTTTCGAGCGCCCACATCGTGTATCCGACTTCCCAAGAAAAGCTCGAGGAAGAGATGGTGTCGGGATTTGGGTGACGCGCGATAACTGAATTGGCCATCCGCACCGCCCAGCCGAGACTTCCCCCCGAGCCGCCGATGGTGCCACCCGAGCCGGTGCCACCCGAGCCTCCGGCACCGCCGCCGATGATTCCGCCCGAACCGCCGATGCTGCCGCCGGTCCCGGTCTTGCCTCCGGCTCCCTCGCTCCCGCCCCTGCCACCCGCGCCGGTGCCGCCGGCAACCATGATGCCCCCGCTGCCATTCGTGCCCCCAGTGGACTTGCTGCCTCCGCCACCCGCGCCAATGCCACCCGTGCCCATGACACCCCCACTGTCTGTCGCCCCCCCAGTAGCCTTGCTGCCTCCCAGACTCGTGGTCCCGCCGGTCGAAGTCGCGCCGCCGTTGCCTGCAAGCGCGCCCCCAGCACCCGCCATAGAAGTAATTCCTCCAGTTCCTCCTGCAGCGGAAACACCGCCGGTGCTGGCTACGCCACCAGTTGCCTCGCCGCCCGTTCCGCCACCGCCTCCTCCAGGGGCGGTTGTTGCCGTTGCACCAGATCCTCCGCTGCCAGTGGCGCCGCCAGTGCCAGGGCTGGCGGTGACGCCGCCGCTTACGCTCCTGCCACCGGAGATGGTGGTGCCGCTGGCACCACCGCCGTTCGATTGGCAGCTAGGCGTAAGGAACGCGACAGCGGCCAAGGCAACGCCTGACATGAAGTCAGAACGACAGCGGAATTGAATCCTCATGGGAACCTCGCAGGAATTCAGATCGACCGCACGCGCCAAGCAGGAAAATGATCCAGAGCGCTGCTGACCTTGATCTCATCGCGAACCCCTATTCGGACGAAGGATACCAAACCTTTGCGGTCCCGAAGGCTAGAAGGTCAAGTGGGACGGTCGCAGAGAATGGCAATGTTACAATAATGGGCCATGGCCAGCCTGCCGCCCAAGCGAACCGCGAGCCGCGAGCCGGCGTTTGGTCCGTGGGTTCCACCACGCCCTGCGCCGGGAACGGCCAAGTGGAACCTGCCCGCAGAAGAGACGGCCATGGAGCTGCGCATGCGCGTGCTGGCGCTTCCCTTGGCGATTGCGGTGGCCTGGGGCGTGGCCCACACGGGCATGCCCCACGCGCTCATGCGCATCTTTCTCAGTATGTGGATCCACGAAAGCGGCCACGCAGTCACGGCGTGGCTGTGCAGCCTGCCCGCCTTTCCTGGTCCGTGGTTCACGCCCGTGGCGCAGGAACGGAGCTGGATCTTTGGCTTGTGCCTGGCCACAGTTCTCGCCTTCTGTGCCGTGCGGGCCTGGCGCAGCAAGCATGGCGTCGCCGCCGTGTTGTGCGGAATTCTGCTCTTGCTGCAGGGATTCGGGACGCTGGCCCTCAGCCTGCGCCGCGCACAGGAATGGATGATCTTCGGGGGCGACGCCGGGTGCATGGTGCTGGGCACGCTGTTGATGGCCACTCTCTACGTGCGGCGCGGCCATGTCCTTTACCGGGGTTGGCTGCGCTGGGGTTTCCTGGTCATTGGCGCCGCTGCCTTTTGCGACGCCTACGCCACCTGGTGGGAGGCGCGCAAGAACTTCGACACCATTCCCTTTGGCGAGAATGAAGGCTCGGGGCCAAGTGATCCCAGCCGGCTGGTGGGCGAGTACGGCTGGGCCGTCGGCGACATGGTCCATCGCTACGTCGTGCTGGGCGCCCTGTGTCTGGCCGCGCTGGGCGTGCTCTACGTACTCGGTTTACGGCGCCGCCAAGTGGCCGTGCGCGAGCCGGACAGCGAAGCGTGGCGGCAAGAATGAAGCCAGCCCAAACCGCAAGAAGACAGTTACTCGTGGTGGCCGCCCTCATCGAGCAAGAGGGGCGGGTGCTGGTGGCACAGCGGAGGGCTGACCAAGACCAACCGCTGGCCTGGGAATTCCCGGGCGGCAAGGTCGAGCCGGGCGAGTCGCCCAGCCAGGCCCTGGCGCGCGAAATCGAGGAAGAGCTGGCATGTTCGATTGAGGTGGGAGCGGTCGTGGATGTGGTGTTCTTCGCCCACGACACCTTCGATCTCATCATGCCCGTGTACCGAGCCACGATTCGCGCGGGAGTGCCGGTGGCCCTACAGGTGGCGGCCGTGGCCTGGGTCACGCGGTGCGAGCTTGCCACCCTGGCCTTCACCCCAGCCGACCTGCCCCTGGCCCGCCGTCTTGCAGGCGAATCTAGAAGTTAGCGTTTCCACCACAGTCTCGCCCCCGGGCCAGCGGCCCGGAGGCGAGACTGTGGTGGAAAAAGCTAGCCTATCCGCCGCTGCCGCCGTTTTCCGGTGTCGCAGGCGGGGTTGCTTCGCTCTCGGGCCGCGGGGCTAGCTGCGGGTGGCGCAGGGCCTCACGCGCGGCTTCGCGCGCGGCCGTGACCTGGGCCAGCTTGCATGCCCCACATAGCGCGGGTGCGGCCCAGTTGCCGAGGTGGGTTTGCAACTGGCTTTCGGGCGGCCAGTAGATGGGCGTACCGCACTGAATGCAGGGGATCTCCTGGGTTTTGCGGCCGGCTAGGAACTCGGCGCAGGCCGAGCAGCGCCGAGCGGGCGGCTGCGGCTCTCGCCGGCGACGGCTCTTCTTGCCCTTACCCAGCGGGCCGGCTTGCGCAGCGGGTGTCTCGCTAGTCGGCGCCTGGGTGCTCTCCGTCGCAGGCGCGGTCTCGCTCGCCACGGCTTCGGGGACAACTGCTGCCGCAGCCGCATCGGTCGTGGGCGCGCCGTCGCTGCTGCCGGCCGGGGCAAGCGCGGTCGCGACGGCCGCGGCTTCAGTCGGCGGGGATTCTTTGAACTTCGGCCGCACACCAGCAGCAAGCTGCTGTTCCTTGCTCCAGGTCCAGGTGCCCGGGCAGCCGTCAGTGCGACAGGGGATCTCCCGATCGTCGAGATCCCCCAACTCCTTCTCACACTCGCCGCAGTAGCGGGGATACGGATCCGCACTCTTGCCGCGCACCAGGCGGGCCAGCTGCGCGCCCCGCTTGTCGCTCCATGTGCCCTTGCAGCCGGCGCGACGGCAGGGGCGCTCCACGTCCTTGAGGCTGCTCCACAGATCGAAGCAGCGCTGGCACATGCGCGACGGTGCCTTGGGCACGGGCTTGTCGGCCACGCAGGCGTCGAGCTGATCGCTGCGCGTCCAGGTCCAGGTGGCCTTGCAGCCGGAAGTACGGCAACGGATCTCGCGGTCAAAAAGCTTGCCGAATTCGGTGCGGCACTCGGCGCACATGCGCCGGGGCGGCTCATTGGGCTTGCCAGCGGCGAAGGCCTGGATTTGCTCGTCCGCTTTCCAGGCCCATTTGCGCGAGCACGCGAAGACCCCGCAGTTGACCGCCCGGTCCCTCAGCTTGCGCGCAACCTGGGTGCACGGCTCGCACATGAACCCCGTGATGCTCACGCCATTCGCAGTGGTCGGCGCTGCCGGCTCGGCCGGCGGTTCGCCCTGAGAAACGAGCTGTTGTTCTCGGGTCAGGGTGGCTGTGCGGGTGCAGCCGGGCACGGCGCAGGGGATTTCTCTGTCCTGCAAGCTGTCGAGCAGTTTCTGGCAATCGGCGCACAAGTGCTTGGGCGCAGGCCGCTGCGCGGCAAACGCCTCAAGCTGGGCCATCACCGGCCAGGTCCACCTGCCCGTGCACCCCTTGCGGTCGCAGGGGCGCAAGGCATCTTGCAAAGTTCGGAATTTCTCCCGGCACGGCTCGCACATGCCTTCGGTGGGATCACCAGCAGCGGGCGCCTGCCCGGCTAGGCCGAAGGCCTTGTTCGAAAGCTGTATCCACGTCCGGCTGCAACCGGGAACGCGACAGGGCACCGACTTGGCGCCCAGCCTGTCAGCAAGGGTGAACTTTCCTGCGGCCATCGGAAGGGCTTGTATGGTGGCAAAGATAGCGTGCCCAAAGCAAGCAACAAGTCGAAGCTTGTTGGCTTATCGCGGCACAAACTGCTTTTGGGTTGACTGCGCCGTTGCTCTCTCCCCATCCTTGGGCGCGCGCGATGCAAATAACCATCGAAGATATCTCCCCGGTTGAAAAACGCGTTGACTTCGAAGTCCCTTGGGCGGACGTGGCGCCCCGCCTACACACAGCCTACGAGAAGCTGCGGCGCGAGGTGCACCTCAAGGGCTTTCGTCCCGGCAAGGTTCCGCGCCAGGTGATCGAACGCCTATACCGCAACCAGGTCGAGGGTGAAGTGTCGAGTGAGCTGGTCGAGCTGTCCATCCGGCAAGCCATCGACGAGAAGCAAATACAGCCGGTAGCCCCGCCCACGGTAGACAAGCTGGAGTTGAAGCAGGGCGAGCCTCTGCGCTTTTCAACCCGCATCGAGGTGCGTGCCCAGGTGACACCCAAGGACTACGCTGGGATTCGCGTGTCGCGCCGGCCGCCCAAGGTCAGCGACGAGGATGTGGCGCAGGCGCTGGAAGGCTATCGGCGGCAACACACGGCATTTCAGCCGGTCGAGGGTCGTGACACCACAGCCGACGACGATCTTCTGCAGGTCGAGGTCCATGGCAAGGTGGGCGAGCACAAGATCAAGACCAAGACCGTCACGGTGGACTTGACCGACGAGAACGCCGGGGGATTGCCTGGGCTGGCACCACGCTTGCGCGGCGTGCCTGTCAACGCGCAAGGCTTGGAGCTTCGCTACCGGCTGGGTGACGACATCGCCATCAAGAGCCTGGCGGGCAAGGAGATCAGCCTGCGCGTGACCATCAAGGAGGCACGCGGCCGCAAGGTGCCGGCGCTCGACGACGAGCTGGCCAAGGACACGGGCGAGGCGAACACGCTCGACGAGCTGAAGGCGAAGATACGCGACAAGCTCACCGAGGCGGACAAGCAGCGCATCCGGCGCGAAATGGCATCTGAGCTGGTCAAGGAGGTCGTGAAGCGCAACGATTTCCCCATCGCGCCCTCGCTGATTGAGCGGCACGCCGAGACCATTATCATGCGGGTCAAGGCCCAGCTCATGCTGGCGGGCATCGACGTGGAGGCAGGCGGGGGCTTCGACCACGAGGCCATGAAGAAGGAGGTGCAGGCCGAGGCTGAGGAGTCAGCCCGGGCCAGCGTGCTTCTGCGGGCCATCGCCGAGCGCGAGGGGCTGCAGGTCGATGCGGGTGACGTGCAAAAGCGCTTGGCCGAACTGGCCAACGCGCGCGGTGAGAGCGTCAACAAGCTGCGAACCGAACTGGAGCGGTCGGGCCGCATCGAGGGGGTTCGCGCCCAGCTTCTGGAGGAGAAGGCGCTTGATATGCTCCTCGCTCAGGCTAAGATTGTCGATGAGGATCCGGACAGCTTGATCATCAAACCGGATCAGGGCGGCGGGCAGCGGCTAGTCCTCACCCCGGAGGAAGCGGTCGCCGAGGCCCGGCGAAAGGGCGGCGAGCCGCCCAGAAAGTAATGTCCATGCAGGACCCCAGGAACCCGATTTCGGGCATGCCACCAGTGACCAGCAACTTCATCATCCCCACGGTCATCGAGCAAACCCACCGCGGCGAGCGCGGCTGGGACATCTTTTCGCGCCTGCTCAAGGACCGCATCATCTTCCTGGGCAGCTCGGTCGATGACCTCGTCGCCAACATCGTGATCGCCCAGTTGCTCTTCCTCGAAAGCGAGGATCCGGACAAGGACGTCATGCTCTACATCAACTCGCCCGGGGGCATGGTGACTGCGGGTATGGCCATCTACGACACCATGCAATACGTGCGGCCCGACGTGGCCACCTTCTGCATGGGCCAGGCTGCGTCGATGGGCGCGTTCCTTCTGGCTGGCGGGGCCAAGGGCAAGCGCTATGCCCTGCCGCACTCACGCATCTTGATTCACCAACCCTTGGGCGGCTTCTCGGGTCAGGCCACCGACGTGGACATTCACGCGCGCGAGATCCTGCGCACGCGCGACAACCTGAACGAGCTGCTGGTCAAGCACACTGGCCAGCCCATGGAACGCATCAAACACGACACCGAGCGCGACTACTTCATGGGCGCGAGCGAGGCCAAGGAGTACGGCATCGTGGATGAGGTGATCGAGCACAAGGATCACGACAAAGACAAGTAGGTACCGATGTGGCGGCAGGGCAAGCGTGGTGCTAACGTTCTCTTGTGCCGCCTGGCAAGCGCGACGATTTGGGAAGTCTATCCTGCTCCTTCTGCGGCAAGAGCCAGAAGGAGGTCAGGAAGCTCATTGCCGGCCCGACTGTGTACATCTGCGACGAGTGCAT
>PMKP01000138.1 GCA_003157775.1 Myxococcales bacterium
GGAGTCGCTGTTGGCGTCCGCCGCCGGCGACGAGGGCGCGGGCGAAGCGCGCGGGGAGCGGGCAGTGTTGGCTGTCCGTCCCGAAGCCCCCGCAGGGGGAGCCCGCCTTCGCCCACGCGATCAGACCTTGAGATCTGGCGGGATCTCAAGTAGGACCAAGCACCCACGGAGAGGTGGCCGAGAGGCCGAAGGCGGCGGTTTGCTAAACCGTTATACGGGCGAAAACCTGTATCGTGAGTTCGAATCTCACCCTCTCCGCCAAGACGAAACTCGTGACGGACAGCACCCAGCAGACTCCGGTAGATGACGAGTCCGAGCTGGCGAGCCTGCGCAAGCGGGTGGCCGAGCTCGAGATGGCGCTCGCTGAGCGCGAGGCCCTGGAGTCGAGCTTCCGCGGATTTATGTTGCTGCGCAGCGAGGGGGTGGTGCGCTACGACGGCTATCCCAAGCTGCCCGTTGATTGGCCGGAACGTGAGCAGGCCGAGTTTCTTCTGGACCACGTGGTGGTGGCCGAATGCAACCACGCGTACGCACGGCTGTATGGCGTGGAGCGCGCGGAGGACATGGTCGGCGCCCCTATGTCCGGCAACATGGCCGGCAACCGGGAAGAGAAGATCGCGCGCCTCATCGACTTTGTTCGTGCCGGCTACCGGGTTACGGATTTCGAAGTGCTCGACGTGGACCGCCGGGGGCGCAAGATATGGACCTCCAACACGATCATCGGCGTCATTGGGAATCGCCACCTCATCTGCGCTTGGGGCCTGCAGCGTGACATCACGGCCGAGAAGGAGAAGCTTCTGGCCCTGCAGCAAAGCGAGTCGGAGATCCACCGGCGCGCGGAGCAACTGGCTGGCGAAGTCGCCTTGCAGAAGCAGTATGCGGAGAATGTCCTGCACAGCATTGCCGACGGCGTGTTCACCATCGACGCGCGACACCGGATCACGTCGTGGAATCCCGGGGCCGAAGCCATCACCAGCCTGTCGGGAATCGATGTCATCGGCCGGCCCTGCGCGGAGGTTCTGCACGCGGAGTCTTGTGATGGCCGGCCGCTGTGTGACAGCGCCGGTTGTCCCGCGGACCGTGCCTGCGCCAGCCGGCGAGCCTTGCCGCCACTTGAGGTCGTGCACTCCTATTTTGGCGGAGGGAAGGTGGTCATGTCGCTTTCGGCGGCCCCGCTCCTTGACGACAGGGGTGAGCCCGCCGGCGCCGTGTGCGTGTTTCGTGACGTGAGCCGCGAGCGAGAGCTGCTAACCAGCATCCAACGGGCCCACGAGGCCAAGAGCCTGTTCTTGGCCAACATGTCGCATGAGATTCGCACGCCCATGAACGCCATCCTTGGCTTCTCTCAGCTCCTGCTCAAGGATCGAGCGCTGGGGCCCACCCAGCGGCAGCACTTGGACACCATCGTGCGCAGCGGCCAGCATCTGTTGGCGGTCATCAACGACATTCTGGACATGTCCAAGATCGAGGCCGGCCGCGTCGAGTTGAGTATCGTCGTCTTCGATCTGCGTGATCTGGTTTCGGACTTGGCCGCCATCTTCCGTCTGCGCACCAACGCCAAGGGACTGCTGTTTCGGGTCGAGATGGCCGAGGATGTGCCTTTCGTGGTTTTGGGTGACGGACACAAGTTGCGTCAGATCTTCACCAACCTGCTCAGTAACGCCATCAAGTTCACCGAGCGCGGTCAGGTGATCTGGCGCCTGCGTGGCGAGCGCGCTGCGGACGGGGCGTGGCGCCTGCTGGTTGATGTGGAGGACACCGGGCCGGGCATTCCGGCCGCTGACTTGGGACGGATCTTCGATGCCTTTGTCCAGACCTCTACCGGTTCCCATACTGGCGGGGGCGCCGGCTTGGGCCTCGCCATCAGTCGAGAGTTCGTGCGCCTGATGGGAGGCACGATCAGCGTCGACAGTCAGGCCGGCAAAGGGAGTTGTTTTCACGTCGCCGTCCCCCTGGAGCAGGGCGATGCCGCCTTGTCGGCTGGCCGAGGGTCGGCGCGACAGGTGGTGGGGATCCGGCCTGGGCAGGCGGTGTTTCGCGTCGTGGTGGCCGGGGGGAAAAGTGAGGGAGCAGAACCACTCGCCCCGATTTTGGATGCGGTGGGTTTCGAGACGCGACAGGCGGCCCAGGTCGACGAGGTCTTGTCGGTTCTCGAACAGTGGTCTGCTCACGCGGTGTTCGTGGACGTGGGCACGCGTCCGCCACGCGGCTTCGAGATCATCGGACGGGTCAAAGCCTCGGCGAAAGGAGCGCGGACGCCGGTTGTGGCGTTGGTCGGGCGCGGCGACGAGGCCGTGCGCGAGCAGTCTCTTGCGGCCGGCGCGGACGATGTGGTCGGGGTGCCCCTGCGGCAGCCCGAGGTGTTCGAGAAACTGTGGGCCTGCCTGGGAGTGGAATACGTGTACCTCCGGCAGGATGTCGCCGGCCGCTCCGTCACGGGCAGCCGGTTGACTCCGCGGTCGCTGCGGGACGCCCTTTGTGCGGCGCCCGCGGACTTGACCAATGGACTGCGCGACGCCACCACCGCGGGCGACTTCGATCGCATGCTCTTGCTCATCGATCGGATCACGGTTCACGATGCCATGGCAGGCGCGGCCCTGCGTGCCCTGGCCGATGGGTTTGAGTACCAGCAACTCCTCGACACGCTGCCACCGCGGGGGGACGCATGAACGGCAACGACATCACGCCGGGTGTCGCGACTCCCAAGACCATCCTGGTTGTTGACGACACGCCCGAGAACCTGCGGGTGTTGCTTGAGCTGCTCAAGCGACAGGGCTACAAGGCGCGCGCCGTCCCCAATGGCAAGCTGGCGCTGCAGGCCGCTGCCAGCGAGCCGCCCGATCTTATCCTGCTCGACATCAGAATGCCGGAGATGGATGGCTACGAGGTCTGTCGGCGACTGAAGCAGGACGACAGGCTGCGCGAGATCCCGGTGGTGTTCCTGTCGGCTCTGGGCGAAGCCCTGGACAAGGTGCGGGCCTTCGACGCGGGCGGGGTGGACTACGTGACCAAGCCCTTCCAGTTCGAAGAAGTCCGGGCGCGGGTGGAAATCCACCTGCGCTTGCGCCGGTTACAGATCCAGCTTGAGGCGCACAATCGACAGTTGCAGGACCGGGTCGAGGAGCAGGTGCGTGAGATCTCCGATTCCCAGATGGCCACCATTGTGGCGCTGGCCCGCCTGGCCGAGTCGCGCGACAAGGGAACCGGCAAGCACATCGAACGTGTCCAGATCTACTGTCGGCTCCTTGCTAGCCAACTGCGTGAGCATCCCAGCGGGCGGGACCGGGTGAACGAGGCTTTCATCGAGAACATCTTTCGCGCCAGCCCGCTGCACGACATCGGCAAGGTCGCCATCCGGGACAGCATCCTGCTCAAGCCCGGTCCGCTCACGCCGGCGGAGTTCGACGAGATGAAATTGCACACCACCCTAGGGGCGCAGACTCTGCAGGAGGTGCAGAAAGCCTATCCCAAGAACGGATTCGTGCGCCTGGGCATCGAGATCGCGCGCTCGCACCACGAGCGTTGGGACGGCACCGGGTATCCCAACGGGTTGGCGGGCACGGCCATTCCCCTGTCGGCGCGGATCATGGCGGTGGCGGATTCGTACGATGCCGCGCGATCAAGACGCTTCTACAAGCCCGCCCTGCCGCACGCGGAATGCTGTGCCGCCATCTACCACCGGAGCGGCACCTATCTCGACCCGGTGGTGGTCGAGGCTTTCCGCGCGGTGGAAGATCGTTTCTGCAGTGTCGCCGAATCGCTGGACGAGTAGTCTCAATTCTGGGATACACTCTGCCCTGATGCTCGGCAAGTGGTCGCTCGTTGTCGCAGGGGCGGCCGTGCTCGCATCGGCCGCGGGGCTCGCTATGCCCGTGGTGGTGCGCGTCCCCATCGTCAAGCCGCACGGCGTTGCCGATCCCGCTGATGCGGGGCTGTTCTCCCACTGGCAACACGACGAATACCCGTGTTTCGTTTGCCATCCGGCAATCTTCCCCAGGGCGCGCAAGGGCTTCACTCACGACGAGATGGACGACGGCAGATTCTGCGGCGCCTGCCATGATGGCGGAAGTGCGCCCCCGGCGAGCGGGGCACGCGCGACCTGTCGTTCGACCTGCCACGCAAAATGATGAGTCGCCTGCGCATCACATGGGTTCCTCTCGCGGTGGCGGTCTTGCTGGGCCTCGTGCGGGGCAGCGCTGCAGACACAGCTCAGGATTCTCCTGCGCACCAGGCGGACGCTGGTGTCGTCGACGAGAAAGCCTCTGCGGCGGGCGATGCCGGCGTGGCCAGCGAGACGGCGCCTGCGTCGGGCAATGCTGTGCAGGAACCGCCACCGCCCAAGGCGGCGTCGGAGCCTGCACAGCCCAAGGCGGAGACGGAGCAGGAGCAGGCGCACGAATCTCGCCTGCTTCTGCCGGGAGGCATCCGCCTAGGCGGGCTTTTCGATGCGAGCTATGAGCGAGTGGGAATGGACGGCGGTCTAACGAGCGGAAAGAACGCTTTTCGCAATTATCACCACTTCTTGTTCCTGTCGCGTCAGGGCAATGATTTCCCTATCGGCTTTGACGCCGAGGTCATCGGGCAGTATTTCTACGAGCTGACCGCGCGCTTGTGGCGAAAGG
This sequence comes from Myxococcales bacterium, assembly GCA_003157775.1. Lineage (GTDB taxonomy): Bacteria > Myxococcota_A > Polyangia > Fen-1088 > Fen-1088 > Fen-1137. The sequence continues at coordinate 4,623 of PMKP01000138.1, forward strand.
GCTCCTTTCGCCTGTCCGCGCGGGCGGGCAAGATCATGGTGCCTTTCGGGTCCGATCCGCTCTTTCACAAGAACTACGGCGGATTGAGCGCGATAGACCAAAGGCTGTTGCCCGTGGTGTGGTCTTCTTTCGGCGTCGGCCTACGCGCAACTGCCTCGCTGAGAGGGTTCTCGTTGGCAGACGATCTCTACATGGTGCAGGGGTTCGATCTGTCCGCGCGCGACGCCATCCTGGACATGCAGAGCAACCTGCAAGCGTACGACGGCGCGCGTGTGGCAGTGGGCGACCGCGTGTCCTTGTCGCGCGGGCCGGTGACGTTGTGGTACTCGCTGTACTGGAATCCCATGCGGTTTGGCCGCAGCTTGTTCATGCAGGCGGTTGACCTGGCGATCTGGCGTCCTGCATGGCCGGTGCTGAACCGACTGGCAGTGGGCGTTGGCCTGCTGCGGGCTTTTGTGTCGACCGACACCAGCTATGGCACACCCGAAGCCATACCGGACGCCGGCGCCTACTACGATTTCGCCGATTACCTATGGTTGCGCTTCTACGCGACCAACTGGCTCTACTTGCAGGCGCGCAGCGGCCTTATGACCTTCAACAACCACAAGGGATTCTCCTACGATTCGGAACGCGCCAGCGCTGCCGATGGTTCACACCACAACCTGGCGGTAGTTGCGGAATATGCCGGCGCCACTTTCAGCCTGGGCTACTACTGGAACTTCGAGAAGGTGGACGAAACCGCCAACGACTTCCTGCGGTTCATGGTGATGTATGGCTTCTAGAAGGGCATTGTTCGGCCTTCTGTCTGCGGTCTTGCTGGCCGGGGCCTGTGCGGATTTTCGGCGTGGACCGTCGCCCGACGCGTCCGCTGATGGAGCGAGCGACGAGGCGCTTGTCGATGATCCTGTGTTCGAGAACGACGTCTACCCCATCCTGCAGGCGCGCTGTTGGGTTTGTCATTCCCAGGGGGGCCCCGGTGAGTACAGCGCATTTCTGATGACCGGGGACGCGAAGGCAGATCGGGCTAGGATTGTGAACCTGGTCTCGCCCAACTTTCCCGAGGGCAGTCTGTTGTTGCTGCGCGCGACCGGCTACGACCACCTCGGCGGCACAGTCATTACGGTAGACAGCCCAGAATATGGGACAATCCAAGGCTGGATAGCTAGCCTGCCTGCAGCAACGTGTCCTTGAAAATTTCGAGCCACCGCCATCGGGCGGGTCTACAATAGCGCCGATTCGGTCTCGCTATGCCCGGCCGTGTCGGCGTTGTCTTGGTGAGAAGAGGATTATCTATCATAGGATCAAAAGGAGACATGCATGCGCGCATCGTTGGTCTTGGGTGGTTTTGGATCGTTGCTTCTGCTTTGGCTTGGCGGCTGTACTGACCTCACGGGGCTGCCGAGCCAATGGGATGGAAGCGCGGGCGGCAAGCGAGATGGGGCCGGGCAAGACAGGGGTAGCAACCGTCAAGGCGGTGGTGGTGGCGCGGGCGGCAGCGCGGGAATCAGCGGTTCAGGTGGCGGCCTTGGATTTGGCGGTACGGGTGGGGGTACAGTGACCGGACCCAGCGGTGGTAGCACGGGCTTCGGTGGCATCGGGGCTGCAGGGGCTGCCGGTACCATGAGCAGTGGAGGCGATGGCGTGGGTGGGATAGCAGGGGGCGCGGGCGGCGTAGGCGCGGGAGGCATGGTTGGCTCTTCGGGCGGCGCAGGCACAGGCGGTGCCGCAGGCAGCGGAGGCGCAGGCGGCAA
>PMKP01000253.1 GCA_003157775.1 Myxococcales bacterium
ACACCCGTTGATGCACCTGGACTCCCAATCGAATCAGCTAGTTAGATGTAGGCGGGACAGGGATTGAACCTGCGACCCGGCGCGTGTAAGGCGCCTGCTCTGCCACTGAGCTACCCGCCTGGGCCAGCACAGTCTATACGGAGCCCCGTCAGAAGGTAAGTCGAAGCCCGCCACCGCCCGGAAAAATCAGCAGGGTCAAGGGGCTGCTGGAGTCGTCGGGCGGTCGGTAGTAGTGGACGATGCCGTCGATGACGCCGTAGATATAGGCGGCGGCCAGGACCCCCGCGCTGGTCCATTCCACGACTCGCAACGTGTGTTCATCGCTGGCGCGCGTTCCGTTGGGCCCGTAGGTATTGTCGTGGTTGTGCCAGGAATAGCTGATCAGCCTACCGGCAACGATTGTGGCGATCGAGGCGAACTCGAGGCCCCCGACGATCCAGCCTTTGAGCGCGTCGCCGTTGCGAAACTGTCCCACCGGCGGCAGTAGATTCCAGATGAAGTGCCGGCTCGCCGCCCGTTCCCGCGCCACATGCTGGTGTCGGATGTTTTCAAAGAAAGCGACCACCTCGGGCCTGGTCGTGGTGGGGTCGAGGCGCGCCGAGGGATCCACGCGCAGCAATTCGGCAAAGGCATTGTCCGCCCCGAGTGCCCGATTGGTCAGGAACAGTCCGATGCCGAGGAGACGCAGGGCCCGCGCGCGCTGCTCAGCGCTCGATGGCAGGGTGCCTTCCGCCACCGGCCGGGCCGCGTCCACGACTTGGACCATGTCGCCGTACTCGTAGGCGGCCGCGGCACGGACCAGGGCGGCGAAGGCAGTGGGGGGCGTCTCGTTCGCGCTGCTCACAGGCGCAGGCGTCTCGTCGGCGCGAGCCCAGCCGGGCGCAGCCCCGACAACCAGCAGAGTGGCGATGGGTGTGAAGAGGCGAACTAGAATCATGCGCCTCTTCATCCCCCGGTCGCTGGATCGAGCAAATAGAAGCTATAGCTTCCGTCGGGCAGGGTGGCGAACTCGACCAGGGGTGGGGGCAGGGTCGCGTTCAGACTGCTGGGATCCACGCAACCCGGGATGGTGGATTGCTCGCAATAGGCCTGCACGATGGCGCCGCCCACTGGAGTTCCGCTGAAACTGACGATCCCGCTCACTTTCAGGCCGGAAGGCAGGGTGCGGTCAGCTAGTGGGGCGTCCTGGTCGGTGGTGGTGACGCCGTAAAGCGGAATGCGGGTCGGTAGGTTGTTCCCGGCCGCGGGCTCTACCGAGATACGATAGGTTCTGCCAGGGTCGGCGAGAAATGCGTAGCTGCCGTCGCTGGCCACCGGGGTTGAAATGATGCTGACGAGCACATCAGTGCCTGTGTCGGTTGCCACAAACTGGGCTCCGCTCGCCGCGTCGGCCGGCACAAGATGCCCGCTCAGCTTGACCTTGTTCCCCAGGCTCACCGTGCGCGTGCTACTGGCCGCCGCTCCGCCGAGGTCGATGCTTCTGGTGGTGATGGCAGCCCCGGCCAGGCCACTCGGGGGTGTAAAAGTCAGGTCGTAGGCGACCTTGGGAAGGTTGGTGAACACCATCGAGCCGTTCGCGTCGGTCGTGCCTTGTTGCCGCACGCTGCCCGAGGCGGCGCCGGGCCAGTCGGCGCCGGTCACAACCAGGACGCCGGGGCTCGGCAGAGCCCCATCTTGCGATTGCAGGCGCACGTCGGTGTTTGCCGCGGGCGTGGTGTTGTCGCTCGTGAGGACACGAAGGGTCATGGTGGTAGTGCTGATGGTGTTCCAGGTGAAGTCGACCGGAGCGAGGCTGGCTCCGTTGGCGCTCGCTTGCAGATCGATGCAATCGGCGATGGTGACCTGAGGCAGCGAAGTGCCAGAGGGTGGCACCACCACCGCCGAAAACAGCGTGCCTGTGCTGGCGCTCAAGGAATAGGCGCCGGTGGCGTCGGCACTGCCAACCGTGGAGGGCAGGGGGAGGGTGACGAGACCGTTGGCGTCGGCAAGCAGGAGAAGGCGCGCACCAACGGCAGGGCCGCCAGGGCCGCGCAGGGTGCCTTGGATGGTCACGCCCTCGGACACGTCGAAGTCATCGGGGCGGAATTCTTGCGCCAACTTGGACGCGACCAGGAACGGGGGAAATACCGTGGCCGAAGTGTCGGTCTGGGGAACGACCAGGATATCGTAGGTGTCCAGCGGATCGAGCAGGGCACGCAGGGGTTGGTCGCTGGTACTCGCGCCATCGAAGGTCCAGGTTGAGCCCTGGGGAGAGACGCGGATGTAGGAAGGGACCGCCACGGCAGGAAACGCCGTCGGATCGGGTTGTGCAACTTGCACGGGATCGATCGACACCGCGTAGCCGCGAAGCAACTGGAAGTCGCCCTGGCGGGGTTGACCAGGCTGAAGCACGAAGTTGGTGTCCTCATAGGGCACGGCATCTTGGGATGGGCACCAGCGAGCTGGCCCGTTGTCGCAGGTCTGACCCGAGCCAGCCGAGGCGGCAGGCGGGGGCAAGACGCGGATGAAGAAGGGCTGCGGCGACACGTCTTGCGGCTTCACTGCGGTGGCCGAGGCGTGACCCTTGCAAGTCGGGGTGGCTGAGGCGCTGATGTCGTAGCTGCCGGGGACGAGGAGGGGAAACTGGACAATCGCGGTGGTCTTGTCGGTGGTTGGGAGGGATGTGAGTGCCAAGGGCGTGCCGTCGGGGCTCTTCACTGTCCACTGCCAGGTTGGCTGAGTCGGGGTCGACGAGCCCCACGCAATGGTGCCTTCCACGGCCAGGGTGGCGGTGGCGCCCGACGGCAAGTTGAGCAGGCTGGCCGGAGACCAGGGAATGATGTTCACGGTGCAGGAGACATAAACATCAGGGGGCGAACCCACCCCCGCATCCGTGGTGCCCGTACGCCCGCCAGTGCCAGCATAGGTTGCACCGCCCATGGCCTCCGCGCCACCTGAGTTGACCCTCCCACCAGTGCCAAGCGAAGTGCCCCTTCCTCCAGTGCTCACAGCGCCCCCGAATGCAGTCGAGGTCCCTGCATCGGTATGGGAGGCCATTCCCGCGGATCCGCCTAGCCCGGTCCCGTTCGACGTTCCACCTTCGTGGCTTGCTCCTGAACCCGAAACAGTGGCCGATGAACCAACAGAGCACCCGCCCGCTGCCATCAGCACGCAAGCGACAACCGGGATTGACCAGCGGCGATTCATAGGAAGGAGATCGTCCATGTCACCCACTGGGCGCAGCCGGGCTTCAGCTCGCAGCGATCCGCATTCTGGTCGCAGGTACTGAAGCTGCGGCTGACGCGGTCCTGGTACTTGACGCGAACTTGGATTACGTCGCCGATGACAAACAGGTCAGGGCCGAAGTCCAGTCGGTTCGAGTTCTGGAGGATTTGCAAACGCTCGAATTCACCGCTCGTGCCGTTCCGGTACGACCAGGTGAAAGTCCCCGAAGTCGATCCAGGATAGGGATCGACGTCGTCGTCCACACTAGTGACGACAAAGGAGGTGCTCTGGTCCGCGAAGGCGATGGTGTGCGGTGATTCAGGGGCAAACCCCACGATGCATGGCGGCTGGTCCTGGTCGATCACGACGTCAACTGAGACCGGGTCGCTGGACATCTGGCTCGAGTCGGTGGCGACTAGCTGGACGTTGTAGGTCCCGGGGGTTGCGGCGGTGAACGAGCAGAGGGTTGTGTTTTTCGAAAGCTTGGTCCCGTCGGGCTGGGTGACCGTCCAGTCAAAGGTCAGACTGTCATTATCGCCGAGGTCGGGGTCTGTGGAGCTGGACGCGGAGAAAACCAGGTTGCTGGACAGAGGCAAGGTGGTCTCCGTCGAGGCGGGGCTTGTTCGCACGATGACGGCAGTGGGTGGCCGGTCTTTCACATCGAACGCGCGCCGAGCCTCGGCGAAGGCGCCGTAGCGATCCTTCACCTGCACGACGACGCAGACCGAGCCAAACGCTTGGGGGGTGTAGCAACACTGGTCATTGCTCGGCTGGCTGGTGCAGCTCCCCAGGGCACTGGTCGCTGCCGTGTCGCAGTCCGTGTCCGTACCCACATACCAGGTGACATTGAGCGAGTCGTTGCTCTGGTCGGGGTCGTGGATCGTCGCTGTGAGAGTTATCTTCTCACCACGGTGCAGCGATTGGGTGTCGTCGATTTGGACCGTGGGTGGCATGTTGATGGGACCAGTGTCAAGAAGGCAGTTCGTCGAGCCGCCTGCCAGGAGGGTCAGCAAGAGGAAACTGGTCCTGCACCTAGCCACGGCCCAACGCTATCACACTCTGGATACCTGCAACGAACAGGCCAACGCGCTCATCCGGTTACGGCGGGGTTGCCGAACCAGAAGTGAGTGTTTTGTGAGACAAGCCGGATCCGGGTGTCGTGGTTCGGGCGTCTCTGACGCTGACATGCTTTCGTATCGTTGATATGGGAACCCTCAAAGGGTTCCCATACCCTCCCGCGATGGTGCGCGGCCGGCAGAGCCGTCCGGCTCCCCACGCGACTGGGCGCTGTAGCCCGTGATCTCGATCACTGGGGTCGTGCGAGAAGGAGCTTGCCATCCTTCTGCGTTACGGTGCGTTGGACCCTGGCGCCTGGGGGCACGTCAATCTCGCCCACCAGCTCCTTGGCCCCTCCCTGGTTGCGCGTGCAGAAAACCTTGTGCGGGCCGGGCGCCAGGCCTTCGTAGCGAGGCATGAAAATGGAGGGAGGCTCGGCGTCCAAGCTGGGGTAGCAAATGGCACCCGTGGCGAAGAGCTGGACTACACCCGGTTTCGGCTGTTCCAGTGTCACGGGCGTTGCTGGCGTTGCTGGCGGCGGCGTGGGCGCGGGCTCCCGGGGAGGTGACGGCTGCGTAGCGAGGGCGACGGTCGGCGTTGCCGTCGCCTGTGGAGCAGCACTGGTCCCAGTCGTGCTCGCACGTCGCTTCGCCCTCCCGACGGCAGGGGAGGTCGTACGGACAGGCGGCGCGTTTCCGGACGCGCTGCCTGGGCTCACTGCCGTTGCTTCGGCCGAAGCCGCAGTCAGCCCGGCTGCCGGCGCGGCCGGAAGGATGGGCGCTGGCTTGGGCCGGGTCAGAGGCTGTATCGCAGCCGCGGGTGCAGGCCTTCGCCAGGGTGGATGCCAGGACAACCAGGTGGCTGAGGCCAGGACCAGACCTCCGACGATGAGGCCAGCCACGCGCAGAGCCGTTCGTCCGGCTGACAGCTTCTTGAGCAGGGCATTCGCGCCTGCGTGCTTGGGCATGTACGCCGTCGCTCGCCCGATTTCGGCCAGGGCGCGCGCCAACTCACCCCGGTATGCCCGCTTGCGCGCCTGGGCGACCGCGGCGTCGGCTACCCTAGGGCGAAGCTCAGCCTCAAACTTGGCTGGATCGTCGAGAAAACGGCGCAGCGCCGGCTGCTCAGGCAGAAGCCCCGCCTCTGCGGCCAGCTCGCGCAGATCGGCGGCCAGCTCGCCCGCATTCGTGTAGCGATCGGCTAGGTTGGGCCTAAGGCAGCGCAGAACGATGCGCTCGAAGCGTGGCCCGACGGTGGCAGCGATCTGGGACGGGCGGCGGAAGCTGCCTTGCACGATGCCGGCGATTACGCAGAAGGGATCCTTGCCGGGGAAGGGCAAGCACCCGGTGGCCATCTGGTAGAGCAGGACGCCCAGCGCCCAAATGTCGGTGCCTGGGCCTATCTCATGCGCGCGCGCCTGCTCGGGCGACATGTACGCGGGCGAGCCGACCAGGGCGCCGGACGCTGTCATGGTTTCCAGCCCTGTGATATGGGCCACGCCGAAGTCCGTGATCACCACGCGGCTGCTGTCGCCGCTGTGCTCGATCATCACGTTGTCGGGCTTGACGTCGCGGTGGACGATGCCGCGGGCATGAGCGGTGGCCAGCGCTTCGGCCAGCGGCAAGGCGATGAGCGCGGCCACCTCGGGCAAGAGGCGCGCCTGGCGTTCGTCCATGAGGCGCCGCAAAGTGGGGCCCTCGATCAGCTCGGCCACGATGTAGCTCGGCTCGTCGGCGGTTGCGTCCACGAAGTCGTAGATCTCGACGATGCCGGGGTGTTTGAGCGCGGCCACCGCGTGGGCCTCGCGGCGGAAACGTTCGGCCCCTTCGCCGCGGGTAGCGATGGTCATGCCCATGACCTTGACCGCCACGTCGCGACCAAGCTGGCTGTCCCGAGCTCGGAACACGCTGGCCATGGCCCCGTGGCCGAGAACGTCCAAGAGCAGGTAGCGGCCAAGCGGCGTGCCTACCTGGGGTCCGCGTGGAGGATGCGATGGGCTCGCTGCCCCGCCAGCGAACGGCGGAGACGCCGAGCGGGAGTCGAGCGGCCCCGTCAAGGGGTCTTGGGCGGGGTGCCCCCCGCTCCTCCCGGTTTGCCGAGAGCGGCCTGCGCTTCGCTTAGCTTCTGCGCGATAAGTGGGTTTGCCGGCTCATAGGTGCGGGCGAAGTTGAAACTCATGACCGCGCCCTTCCAGTCCTTGCGTCCCAGGCTGATCATGCCCAGGCGGAAGAACTTTTTTGCCTCGGGATGCCTGATGCTGTCCTCGGGGTTCTGCAGCCCGTGCGACTCGCGGTCGGTTGTGGTCAGACGTTTCTTGCCCTGGCTGAGCGCTCGCTCATAGGCGGCGCGCTTGTCGGGTTTGGTGAGCACCTGGTAGCCCTCGCAGACGCGGGCATAGATCATCTCTAGCTGTTCTTTGAGCTCGCGATCGGCGAGGGTGTGATGACGATCGGGGTGCAGATCGGCGGCCAGGCGATAGAAAGCGGCCCGCACGGCCGATTGGTCCGAGCCTGAGGGCACCCCCAAGAGATCATAGTAGGAGAGCTGCTCCAGCCGGGGAAACATCTGGCGGACGAACGCGGCGAGCTGCTCGGTGGACATTCCCGCCATGGCCTACGCCTCCGGAACTTGCGGGAGGTTGCTCGCCTCCTCGTACTTCCGTCGTTCCGCCGCTTCTTCGACCTCGGACTCGCTCATCGCACCGCGCACGTTGACCGCCGCTTCGCGGGCCGCCCCAGTCGCGCCATCGCGTGCGCGCACCCGCAAGATGCCATTGGTGTCCACCTTGAACGTTACTTCAATGGAAACTTCACCTCGCCGCGCCGGCCGCAGATCGGTCAGCTCCAGCTCGCCCAAGGGCACGTTCTCCTCGAAGCGGCGCGATTCACCCTGGCAGACCTGGATGCGCACCGAGGTCTGGTTGTCGGCCGAGGTGCTGAAGATGCGCGTCTGCTCCACCGGCACGGGCACGTTGCGATCGATGATACGCTCGGCGAAGCCGCCGGTGACGGCGATCCCCAGCGCGCGGGGAGTGACGTCGAGCAAGACCGCGCGGCTGGGCAAACTCTCGCCCGCGTTGGCCAAGTTCTCGGCCTGGATGGCGGCGCCCCAGGCCACTACCTCGTCTGGGTTGAGGTCGGTGCGGGGAGGCCGGCCGAAGTATTTTTCCACCTCGGCGCGCACCAGGGGCACGCGGGTGGTTCCCCCCACCATGATCACCTCGTCAATCTGCGAGGGCGCAAGCTGCGCGGAGGCGAGCACGTCCTGACAGGCCTGGATGGTTCGGCCGACCAGCCCCCGGATGGCGGTTTCGAAAACGCTGCGCGCGATGTGGAAGCGCAGCGCGAGGGGTTCACCGGTCGACCCCAACGCGATGTTCTTGAGGTCGCCGCGGGCTTCAGGGAAATCGGACAGGTGGCGTTTCACTTGCTCGGCAGCAATCAGAAGGCGCGACCGTGCGGCCTGATCGGTGCGCGGGTCGATGCCGTGCTCGGCATTGAACAGCTCGGCCAAGATGCTGAGTAGGACGCTGTCCATGTCGTCGCCGCCCAGAAAGGTGTCCCCGCCGGTGGCCAGCACCTCGAACACGTCGTTCTCGACCTGCAGCACGGTGACGTCGAAGGTGCCGCCGCCAAAGTCGTAGACTGCAATCCGCTGCGACATATTCTGACCTAGGCCGTAGGCCAGTGCGGCTGCGGTGGGCTCGTTGAGTACGCGCAGCACATCGAGGCCGGCGATGCGTCCCGCGTCCACGGTCGCGCGGCGCTGGGAGTCGTTGAAGTTGGCCGGCACGGTGATGACGGCGGCGCTGACCGAGTCGCTCAGGAACATCTCGGCGCATTGGCGCAAGTAACCCAGCAAGAGGCCGGAAATCTCAGGGATGGTGTACGTGCGATCCGGCCCAATGAAAACCGCCTGCTCATTGTTGCCCTCGCGCAGCTCGTAGGGCAGTCGCACCAGGGCCTTTTGCACCTCGTCGGAGCGGAAGGGCAGGCCGATGAGACGCTTGGCTGAGTAGACCGTGTTCTTGGGATCCAGAATGCGACGGGCGACAGCATCCACGGAAAAGTACTTGAGGCCGTCGGGAGAAAACGACACCACCGAAGGGTGCAGGTATCCCTCCTGGGAGTTGGGCACTACGACCACTTGCCCCTCGCGCACAGTGGCGACCACGGAGTTGGTCGTGCCGAGATCTATGCCAATGACGGCCATCGAGATGATTGTGTGCAGTTAGGGACCGAGGGAACAGGTACGCCTGCCATCTTACATCACCCGCACCGCCGGACTCCAGACTATGTCGAGGAGGGTGTCGAGGAGGGTGTGCTGGCCGTGGTCGTGGCCGGCCATTTTTTGCCACGGCCGCGGCCACGACGTCTGGATGCGATCCAATCTTCTACACGGCTCGCGCGATCTCGGCGATCTCTTGGTCGGACAGCCATTTCTTGCGGTCGCAGGCGGCGATCACCCGGTGGTACACGGCCTCGATCTGTTGCGCGTTCAACTCGAAACCCAGATGCTGGCAGCGGTCGACCACGGCGTGGCGTCCGCTGTGCTTGCCCACCACGAGCTGGCTTGCGGGCACGCCCACCGTGTTGGGATGCATGATCTCGTAGGTGGTGCGTTCCTTCAGGAAGCCGTCCTGGTGAATCCCTGCCTCGTGGGCAAAGGCGTTGCGGCCCACGATGGCCTTGTTGGGCTGCACGCCCACGCCGATGATCTCGGTGAGCAGTTGGCTCGCTGGGAAGAGCTGCGGGGTCACGATGCCGGTATCGAAAGGCAAGACGTCGTGGCGCACCTTGAGCGCCATCACGAACTCCTCCAGCGAGCAGTTGCCCGCCCGTTCGCCGATGCCGTTGACCGTGCATTCCACCTGGCGCACGCCCGCCTGCACCGCCGCGATCGAGTTGGCAGTCGACAATCCCAGGTCATTGTGGCAATGAACGCTGACCACGGCTCGCCCGGCCAGAGCTTGCACCACTTGGCCGACAAGCTGCCCATACTCGGCCGGGATCGAGTAGCCGACGGTATCAGGCAGATTCACGATGCGAGCGCCCGCGTCGACCACGGCCTTGGAGAAGGTGATCAGGCTGGCAGCCGAGGTGCGCGTGGCGTCTTCCGCCGAAAACTCGACTTCGTCGACATACCGGCGCGCCAACTGCACGGACTTGATGGCGATCTCCAGCGCCTCTTCCTCGGTCTTCTTCAGTTTGTGCGAAAGATGCAGGGGGCTGGTAGCGATGAAGGTGTGGATGCGGGGCCGCTTGGCTTTGGCCAGGGCCTTGGCCGCGCGTTCGATGTCGCCGGTGTGGCAGCGGGCCAGGGCGGCGACCGTGACCGTGCCAAACTCTTGCCCGATGCGGTCGACCGCCTCGAAGTCACCGTCTGAGGCCATGGGGAAGCCGGCCTCCATCACATCGACATTCAGTTCCACCAGCTTGCGGGCCATGCGCAGTTTTTCTGCGACGGTCATGCTGCAACCACAGGACTGCTCACCGTCGCGCAGGGTGGTGTCGAAGATGAAAACGCGGTCACTCATGGAAATGGCTTCCTTTCAGGCAGGCCAATCTAGCGACTGTGATACTTTCTGGCGAATTGATTCTTCTGGTGATCTACATCAGTCTGGCTGATAGTTGGGCTATTCTGGACTGGAGTCACTTCCATGGACTTGCACACCCTCGAAGTCTTTCGTGCTGTGGCCAGCGAGAGGAGCTTCTCGCGCGCGGCGGCGCGCGTCCTGCGAACCCAGCCAGCGGTTTCCATGGCGGTGCAGCGCCTGGAAGCCGAGGTGGGCGAGCCGCTCATCGATCGCGCAGGAAAGCAGCCGCGCCTGACCGACGCTGGCCAGGTGGTGTTCGACTACGCCCGGCGCCTCGACAACCTGCGCGCCGAGCTCGGCGTGGCCTTGGCCGAGTTGCGCGACCATGGCGCCGGAAGGCTGTCCATCGGCGCCAACGAATCAACCACCTTGTACCTGCTGCCGCTCATCGCGCGCTACCGCAAGCTATATCCGCGCGTGAAGGTGCAGGTTCGGCGCAGCCAGTCGAGCCGCATACCGGTCGAGATCCTGGAGGGCGATCTCGAGATGGGCGTGATCAGCTACGAGCCCCAAGACGACCGGCTGGTCGCGCGCATCATCTACACCGATCACCTGGCCTGCGTGGTCGCGCCCCAGCACCGCTTCGCGCGGCGGCGCTCAGTTTCTATCGCTGACTTGGGCACAGAGACGTTCATCGCTCACAACGAGATGTCGCCCTACAAGGAAGTCGTGCTGCGCCAGTTCGAGCGTCTCAAAGTCCCACTTCGACAGGATGTCGAGATGCCCACGGTGGAGGCCATTCGTAAGATGGTCCAGCGCAATCAGGGCGTGGCCTTCTTGCCCCGCATGTGCGTCGAGGAGGAGATCGCCCAGGGAATGCTGCGCGAAGTGCAGGTGACCGACCTGCAGACCGAGCGGAAGATCCGACTGGTGTATCCCGCGGGCCGCACCCTCAGTCACGCCGGCCGGGCGTTCCTCGATCTGCTGTAGCCCGGACCGGAAGATAGCTTTTTCACCACAGTCTCGCCNNCGGGCCGCTGGCCCGGATCCTTCAGGCGTGAAACTGACAAATCCGAGCCCGGTTTTCTGCTCCACCAAGCCACAGTGCACACTAAGAAGATCAAACAGTTACAGTCGAGTTTCAGGCTAGAGGTCACAGAGGCCACAGAGCCGGACCGGAAAGGGAAGGGTTGGGTTCTGTGCGGTCCGAACCCCTTCTTCCTTTCCGACCTCTGTGTTCTCTGTGCTCTGCGATGAAAGAGCTAACTATCGTCCCCGTCGTCTTCCCCGCCCGCCGCCACCCCGGCGCGTTCCAGCGCCCGGTAGAGGGTGCGCCGATCGATGCCCAGACGCTCCGCGGCCTTCTTCTTGTTGCCGCCACATTCGGCCAGGATGAGCGCGATGTAGCGTTTCTCCAGCTCGGAAAGGGTAGGGCGATCATCGAAGATTCCGGCGGGCTCCGCCGGCGAGCCGCCATAGACCTCCGCGGGAAGATCTGACGGCAGCACTACGTTGCCCTTGGCCACGGCCACCGCGCGCTCGATAGCGTTTTCCAACTCGCGCACGTTTCCCGGCCAAGAGTGGCGACACAGAACATCCAGCGCTTCCGGTGACACGCTCGCCTCGGGCCGAACTTCGCGGCGAGCGATCTTAGCCAAGAAGTGGCGCACCAGAATGGGGATGTCGCCGGCGCGCTCACGCAAGGGTGGCATGCGTACGGTGACCACGTTGATGCGGAAGTAGAGATCTTCGCGGAAGCGGCTCGTCTTGACGTCCGCTTCGAGATCCCGGTTGGTGGCGCATACCAAGCGCACATCGACCTTGATGGACTCGGTGCCGCCCACCGGCCTCACTTCTCCGTCCTGCAAGACGCGCAAGAGCTGAGCCTGCATCTTGGGGCCCATGTCACCAATCTCGTCGAGAAAAAGGGTGCCGTCGTTGGCCATCTCGAATAGGCCTCGCTTGGCGGCCACTGCGCCGGTGAAGGCGCCGCGGGCATGACCGAACAGCTCGGATTCGAGCAGCGATTCAGACAGGGCCGTGCAGTTCACCGGAACAAAAGGTTTGCTAGCGCGGGGAGAGCGGCTGTGGATGGCGCGCGCCACCAGTTCCTTGCCAGTGCCCGACTCACCGACGACGAGAACCGTGGCCGTGGTGGGGGCCACCCGGGCGACCAGTTTGTAGACATCGAGCATGCGCGGGCTCTTGCCTTCGATCTCCGCCACCTGCGCTCCGGCCGTCCTCGGTGAGGCACCAGCCTCAGCGGAAAGGCGCCTGCGCTCTAGCGCGCGCGCCACGGTTTGGCGCAGTTCTTCGACGTTGAAAGGCTTGGAAACGTAGTCGTAGGCGCCGTGGCCGATAGCTTCCATGGCGCCGGTGACGTCGCCGAATGCGGTAATGAGGATGACGGGCGTGCCCGGGGCCTTTTCGGAAAAGGCGCGCAGCACCTCCATGCCGCCGACCCGCTCCATGCGAATGTCGGACACCACCAAGTCATAGCGCCCGGACGCGGCCCGCTCGACCGCGGGCGCGCCGTCGTCCACCGCGTCGACTGCAAAACCCTCGGCACTCAAGATCTCGCGCAATAGGTCACGCGCGACGGCGTCGTCTTCGACAACCAGAATCCTGGTCATGCTACTCCTCCGGCGGCAACCCGCGGGGATGCGGGTTCGGCCTGGGTGTTTCCGCTACGGGGAAGGCGCAGGGTAAACGCCGAGCCCTGGCCGGGCGTGCTTTCCACCGCGATGGTGCCGCCCAGGGCCTTGGCCAATTCACGGCAAATGGCCAGGCCCAATCCGGTGCCCTTGCCTCGCCCCTTGGTGGTGTAGAAGGGCTCGAAGATTCGCCGCAGATCCTCGGGTGCAATGCCGGTTCCCGTGTCGCGCACGGTGATGAGCACGTGGCCGTCCAGCGACTGCGCCATGAGCGTGACCGTCCCTGCATGCTCCACGGCGTCGAGCGCGTTGCTCAGCAGGTTGATCACGATCTGCCGTAGCAGGCCTGGGTCGGTGACGAAGTCAGGCGGATCGTCGGGCAGATCCAAGCTCAGCGTCTTTTCGCTCCCCAGTTCTCCCCCGCGCGTGACCTCGACCGCCTCAGTTAGGACCTGGCGCAAGGATACCGGCTTGCATTCCGCTTCCAGGGAGCGGGTGGAGTCGAGGTAGTCGCGCACGATGCGGCCGATGCGGGCGATCTCGCGGGTGGACACGTCCAGGCGCTCGCGCAAGCTCGGGGACAGATCACGCTGCGACAACGCGAGCTGCAGATGGCCTGACACCGACGAGAGAGGCGTGCCGATCTCGTGGGCAAGCTGCGCCGCCAACTGGCCGAGCGCGGCCAAACGCACCTTCGATGCGTTCTCCCGGCGCAACTCGTTGAGTAGACGGTTGAGTTGCTCGAGGGCCGTGTTCTTGCGGGACAGATCCTGCGTGGCTATCTCAATCTCGCGCGCGAGCCGCTGGTTGAAGGCGTGGATTTCGCGGTTCGCGGTGGAAAGCTGCTCCAGCATTCGGTTGAAGCCGTGGGATAGGCGGCCCACCTCGTCGTTCGTGTCGGTCGGCACCCGCCGATCCATGTCGCCAGCTTCGACGTCGCGCATGGCGCGCGCCAGGATGTCGAGGCGCCGCAAGACCACGCGGTCGATAATGAAACCAGTCAAGAGCATGAGCACCATGAGCTGGCCAAGACCGAGCAGCAGTGACCAGCGTTCCGTCACCTTGATGACCGATTGCACTGGCCCCAGGCTCCAGTTCATGCTCAGCACAGCGACCCAAGGTCCCTTGAGGTCGACGTTTCTGCTGACCACTTGGATGTCGTCGCCCTCGGTGGCCTTGCGGGTGTAGATGATGGGCTCGCGGGGGATCGAGCCGAGGCGAGTGATCTCCGTGGCCTCTCCTCGCTGGGCGAAGATGCGGGTCGCACTTTCGCGCTCAATGACCAGTTGCAGGCGCTGAATGCGCGGATGCCGGTTGATGTAGTTCGAGAGCGCGATGGCCAAGTCGCGGTCCTCGGCGTCGGCGTCGAAACGCTCCAGGGTCTGCTTGATGTCGTCTGCAATTTCGTCTGCTGAGGCAAGCGCCTGCCGGGTCAGCTCGCGGCGCATGGCGTAGATGCGCAGCCAGTAGGTTGCACCTGCGGTCACGAGGACGCTGACCGCGACGAGCAACCAAACTTTGGTCCGGATGGTCACGCGTGAATCCTAGTCGCAATTCTGCGGCGGCGAACGCCAGCCGACAGGAGAATAGCAGCCGGCAACAAAAAACCCCCGGGGATCATCCCGGGGGTTTTTGCGGAGACACGGGGCGGCCAGATAAGTCCGGCCGCCCTGCGTCCTTCCCAGAAGTCGAAGTTCGTTACTTCGCCTCGTCCTTCTTCTCTTCGCCACCCTTCTTGTCCTTCTTGCCCTTCTTGCCCTTCTTGCCCTTGGCTGGCTTGGCGGTGTCACCAGCCGCGGCCGGCTCGTCGGCAGCAGAGGCGAAGGTCGTGGAGGCAGTCGGGATAACGAACGCGAGAGCGAGGAGGATTGCGCGGGTCAGCTTCATAGTGGTCTCCTTGTCGGATTCTGTTTTCTGGCCTTAGGGCCGGGAACGACTACCCAGCCTTGCAGCCCATGTGCCACGCCGTGCTCATGGGCAGAATGTAGTGATTCTGAGCAGTTAGGAACTTCTCGGTACAGAATTGCCGAACCCGAGTGAGGCAGTTTTGCTTGCGCGAGACTGAGCATGTGGCGATGTGCCGCATGTCCCTAGCCTCCCACGCGGGCTACTTCTGGTCGGTCTGCGTGAGGATGGCGATGTTCTTGGCTCCCGCTTTCTTGGCTATGGCCATCAAGTCAACCGCCTCGCCCAGAAAAACGTTCTTGTCGCCACGCATAAGGAGGGTTTCGGAGCCCACGTCGTTGAGCGCCTTGCGGATCTCCTGTTCCAGGTTGGCCACGTCGACCTTTTTGGAGAACAGATAGATCTCATTGCTCTTGGTCACGGTTAGGATGGGATCGGTGCGTTTCTTGGTCACCGCGCCGGCCGCGTTCGCCTTGGGCAGCGCCACCTTCACACCCGTGCGCGAGGTGATCTCCGATTCGACAATGGCGGTGGACGTGACCATGAAGATGATGAGCAGGACCAAGAACACGTCGGTCAGCGGCGTGATGTTGATCTCCGCCACCACGGTCTCGCTGACGTCGGGCTCGCTGTCGGCAGCGCTGGCGTCCTCTATTTGTATGTTCATCCCCATCGGCGGGATCTACGACGGCGGGGCGTTTTTCTCTGTGGGCGGTGGAGCCGCACCGGGCAGCGCGGGGGGAACCTCGCGGGTTTTCGCGTACTCACCCAGCACCAACAGGAACTCTTCGCAGAAGACTTTGTACTCGACTGCGATGGCGCCTACCCGCGAGACGAAGTAGTTGTAGGCGATAACGGCGTAGATGGCGACCATGAGGCCGGCCGCTGTTGCCACCAGCGCGGCTGCGATCCCCTGGGATACGACCTTGAAGCCGCCCGTGCCCGCCGTTGACATTGATTGGAATGCCTTGAGGATGCCCACCACGGTGCCGAACAGCCCGACGAAGGGCGCGGATGACCCCACCGTCCCGAGGGCCCACAGGTTGCGCTTGAACGACGCGATGGCGACCGTCCGCTGCGACATGACGGTTTCGGTGGTCTTGTGCGGTGTCTTGGCGAACGCGTGCAGACCGCGGCCAAAGACGGTGGCCAAGGGATCGTTCGACGTCGCGCAGAAGGCGTTGGCTTTGGGCAAGTCCCCGCTCTCGATGGCTCCGATCACGTGGTTCTTGAATACCTCGGACTTGGGCAGCACGTTCCACAACGCATAGACGCGCTCGCAGATTATCGTCGCACCCGCGACCGACCACAGCAGGAGGAGCAACAGGATCATCCACTCGTCGTGGATCAGATTGAGAATGGTTTCCCAGGTCATGGACGCGAGCCCCAAGCGTGCTCGGCGAAAGTCGCTTTGTCCAGCCCCTGGATCTTACTCTACAATGTCGGCATGCCCCAGGCTTCCCAGGGAGGCGGTGAGTTTCACCTCGCGCGCAAGCTCGCAGTGGCCGAGCTGTTGCTGGGCACGACCGAGTTCGCGGTGTGCGTCCCGCCTCTGGTTCTGTGCGCGCGAATCCTGCCTGACCGGTGGCTGTGGGCCAAGGTTCTTGTGCCAGTCTTGCTGGCCGCCTGGATTGCCTCGCTGTTTCGTCTGGTGGATCTCCTCCGCTCTGTGGTCCATCAACTGGCCGTGCTCCAGCGAGGCGAGAAGGCTAAGGCGCTCGACACGGCGCTGACCCGCCGGGCGCTGGCGCGTGCGCCTCGCGAGAGTGCGCTTGCGCACTTCGCGCTGTGGACCGGCCTGGCGCTGGTCCTGGCGGTTGCATTCTTCCGCTCGGGCGGGCGTGACCCTGCCGAGGCCGCCGCGCTGGCCAACCTCGGTGTCCTTTCTGCGGCGGCGGTGGCGGCGGTGCGGCTTTTGGTTCTCGACCGCATCATGGGAGCCGTCCGGCCGATTCTCACGCCTCAGCTCCAGCCCATTCAGGCCTTCGTAGGGGCCTACCGGGGTTGGTTCGCTTGCGCCGCCCTGGCCGCGTTGGGGCTGTCGCACGCCCTGCTGGCGCTCATGGCCTATGGGCTGCTGGGGCTGCCCGGGATGGCTCGGGCCGCTTTCCCGCTGTGGGCCATTCTGGCTGCGGCGGCCTTCATCTGGTGGCGTTCCTTCGTTCGTCAGGCCGCGCCTCTCGAGCAGTATTTCGACGCGACGGTGCGCGTGCGCGGCAGCAAGGGGCCGGCACGCGACGAACCCAAGGCGATCGCGGCCTTCCGGGCTGCGCAAGCTCTGCCCTACCAGCTTTCCGCCCGGCAGGCTCTGGCCATCGGGGTGGCCGGGGCCACGGCACTGACCGCGACCTGGCCTTGGCCGGGCTTGCATGGCCACGCTGTCGGCCGGATGCTTGTCACGCTGGCGCTGGTCGCGGGCGTGGTGGCGATCTATCAGAGGCTTGCTCTGCAGGAGATCCTACGGCCGCTGGTTCGCCATCTGGGCTCGCGCCATGCTCTTCCGCCGGCCCAGATCACCTCGCCGGTCGGCCTGCGCCTGAAGCTGGCCGCGTCTTTCGTCGGAGTATGGGGCCTCGGCGTCGGGTTCCTCTGGCTCTTTTCGCAGGCCGCTCCTGGGGTGGGTGCGCGGCTTGCGTTTGGGGTTGGCATCGCCCTGGCTGCTGGGCTCGTGCTGCTTGCCGTGCGCGATGTGGTGGCCCCGTTGCGCGCGCTGGAGGAGCGATCAGGTGAGATGTCCAAGGGGCAACTGGCCCGTCCGGTCCCACCCTGGGGCGACGCCGACGAGCTCGGCCGCCTGGCGGTGATCTTCGAGGAGATGCGACGCTCGCTACGCGACCGTCTGCGCTCGACAGAGTCAATCAACGTCGACTTGGAACGCGAGGTGCGCCGGCGCACCGAGGCACTGGAACAGCGCAACGCCGAGTTGCGAGACGCGCTCGACAAATTGCGACGGGCGCAGGACAACCTTGTTCGGAGCGAGAAGCTGGCCTCCATGGGCCGGCTGGTCGCGGGGATTGCGCACGAGATCAACAACCCGGTCAACGCTGTGATTAACTCACTCGGGCCGCTCGCGGACGCCGTGAAGCGCATCGAGGCGGTCGAGCCCCAAGGTCCGATTGCGAAACTTGCCGCCGAGGCGGCGGAGATTCTCGCCGTGGTCCAGCGCGGGGCTGCGCGGACCAAGAGTATCGTGCAGGCTCTGCACGGCTATGCGCGGGGTGACGAGTCTGTCGAGCGGGAGGTTTTCCTCGCTCGCAGCGTGGAGGACACCCTTGGGTTGCTGCAGCACCGGCTGCGCCACGTGCAAGTCGTCAGTGAGGTGGATCCCGAGGCGCGCATTCGTGGCTTTCCAGGGCAGATAGACCAGGTCCTGATGAATTTGCTGACCAATGCCGCGCAGGCCATGGGCGATCGAGGTGGAACCATTCGCGTAAGTGGGCAATCCCGCGAGGCCCGGGTTCTGCTGACGGTGAGTGACGAGGGTCCCGGAATTCCCGCCGATGTTCTGCCGCGGATCTTCGACCCGTTCTTCACCACCAAGGACGTGGGCGAGGGTTCGGGGTTGGGGTTGTCGATCGTTCACGGCATCGTCGAGCGCCACGGCGGCCAGATCGATGTGGACAGCAGGCCAGGGCAGGGGACGACGTTCACGATCTCTTTCCCTCGTCCGGGCATAGAGCCGCCGTCCAGCCGCACAGCGTAGATTCAAAAGAGGCTACCGGTTCAGAAACCGGACCGTGTCCGTGCGGTAGCGCAGCAACGCTCGGCAATTGTTGAGTTGGTTGTGGGTGCTAGCTCACTATTTATCGGGATGCTCCGCTTGTCTTGATGCGATCTGGCCGTCGGAGGACATGGCAGGGCGAAAACTTGACGGCCGAGTTCACCGGGATACGGTGGGTGTAGGTATAGGTAGCAGTAAGAGCACCACGTCGAAACGGGGAAAAAAATGGCGATAGCGAAGAACAAAGGTGAAGCGCCAGGACGAGGCCGCGAGATTATTGGAATTGGGCTTTTGGGTTTGGGTGTGTTTTGCATGGTGTCACTGGTGTCCATGCAGGCTGGACGCGGTCATCTGATGGGTCCAGGGGGTGCTGCCACCGCGACTGGCCTTTACTCTCTGGCCGGACTGTGCGCCTACCTCGTCGTGGCTGGGGGGCTACTGCTCGCGGTTCGCATGTGCCGTGCTCGTCAACTCATCGAGGATGTCATGGGTGTGCTGGGGTTTCTGGCTTTGCTCTGCTCAGCGGCCGTTCTCTTGCATCTTCCTTTTGCTGGCGAGCCGGTCAGCTTGCGCGGCCCGGGCGGACTGCTTGGGCAGTGGCTGGCGGAGGGCGCTGCCGGCTTTGTCGGTGGTGTGGGCACGGGCCTGGCCGCCGCGACGTTGCTTGCGATTTCGCTCATCTTGCTCACTCAGGTGCGCGTTGCCGAGGTTTTCGCGGCGCTGGCTTGGGCCGCTCGGGGCGCGGGGCGCGCGATTCGGGTCGTCGCCTGCGCAGCGGCCTGGCTGGCCGTGGTGGGTGCGCGCTCCCTCGGACGCATGGTATTGGCCATGTTCCCGGAGAAAGAGGAGGCCCAGGAGGTCGAGGATCACCAGGCGGTCGAGGACCAGGCTGCCTGGGATGCAATGCTGCATGAGGATGAACTTTGCCCAGCGGCGTTGGCGGCGCCGGCCGAGACCTTGAGCGAGGGCGACAGCGACGTGAACGGGGCAGACGATTCTGGAATGACAGTTGGCTTCGCCGAGCTGGGCGGAGGCACGGATGCGCTGGCGGACGAGGCACCCATCGTGCACGAAAATGAGGAACGTCGAGCGATGGCGGCCCTGGTCGCCGAGGTTGCTGCAGTCGAGTGCGCGGCCCCGGTCGAGCCGAAGCAGCCGTTTGTCGAAGCGAAGCCCGAGCCGAGCATCGTTCCGGCCGTGACCGCGGCGTTGGAGGAAGGCGTAACCGAGAAGAACGCGGAGCCTCTTGACGAAGAGATCGGGGCGGGGCCAGTCATCGTGCAACCCGTGACTCGCACGCAGATGGGTGAGGAGGCGGCCGAGCAAGCGGCCTCGGACGAGGGGGAAGGCCTCGGCTACGTGCGCCTGTCCGAAGGCGCTTTTCAGCTTCCTTCCACCGACATTCTAGAATACCTCCCCCCTGAGGGCGGTGCGATCGACGAGAAGACCTTGAAGACCATGGCCACGCGCCTGGAGCAGGCCATGGGCAACTATGGCGTGCGCGGCAACGTCACCGCGATTCAGATGGGGCCGGTCATCACCACGTTCGAATTCGCCCCGGTTCCCGGGACGCGTACTGGCAAGATCGTGCAACTGGAAAACGATCTCGCCATGGCGCTGGAGGCGCAGTCGGTGCGCATCGTGGCTCCCATCCCGGGCAAGGCCGTGGTGGGTGTGGAGATCCCGAACAAGAACCGCGAGATGGTTTATCTCAAGGAGATCCTCGAGGACGATTCATTCCGCAAGGCCACTTCCAAGTTGCAGATCTGCATGGGCAAGGACACCAAGGGCGCGCCGGTCAGTGTGAACCTGGCCAAGATGCCCCACTTGCTGGTTGCCGGCACCACCGGGTCGGGCAAGTCCGTCGCGGTGAACGGAATGATCACCAGCATTCTCTTCTCGGCCACGCCGGAAGAGGTGCGCTTCATCATGGTGGACCCGAAGCAGCTTGAGCTGTCGATCTACGAAGGCATTCCTCACCTGCTTCTGCCGGTGGTCGTGGATTCCAAGAAGGCGTCGCTGGCGCTGCGCTGGGCGGTCGACGAGATGGAGCGTCGCTACGAGCTGCTTTCCAAGAGCGGTGTGCGCGACATCTCCAGCTACAACGCAAAGATCGAGGCCGCGCGCAGCCAAGCGGCGGTGGCGGAGCCGCTGGCCGAGTCGCCATCCAAGCGCGGCAGGCGACTCAAGTTGTTCATCGCCGGCGAAGATGGCGTGGAACGCGAGGTCGAGGTGGACGCGGAGAGCGGGCCCACCCTGGCGGCTGGCGACGGCACCATCAGCGACGAGCGGGCCGAGGAGATCTCGGCCGCGTCCGCCGCAGTGCAAGCGGCCAGGGAAAACGGCGAAGCCCCGGCTCGCAAGCTGCCCTATATCGTCATCGTCATCGACGAGTTTGCCGATCTCATGATGGCAGCGCCCAAGGACGTGGAAACCGCGGTGGCGCGGCTGGCACAGAAGGCGCGTGCGGCAGGGCTGCACCTCATCCTGGCAACCCAGCGGCCCTCAGTGGACGTCATCACCGGTCTAATCAAGGCCAACTTCCCCAGCCGCATCGCCTTGCAGGTGGCATGCAAGATTGACTCCCGCACCATCCTTGACCAGCCCGGCGCTGAGACGCTGCTGGGTAACGGTGACATGCTGTTCTCCGATCGCGGCACGAAGCTGAAGCGCATCCAAGGCGCCTTCCTGTCGGACGGCGAGGTTCATCGCGTGGTGGAAACCCTGAAGAAACAGGGCAAGCCGGTCTACGACATGAACATCCTCACCGAGCGTGAAGAGGACGGCGAGGAAGGGGGAGCGCCGCGCGAGGAATTCGCGGACGCGCTCTACGACCAAGCTGTGGCCATTGTGTGCGACACCCGCCAGGCCAGCGTGTCCTTCATCCAGCGCCGCTTGCAGATCGGCTACAACCGGGCAGCGCGCATGGTCGAGCAGATGGAAAGGGACGGCCTGGTGGGGCCGGCCAATGGTATCAGGCCGCGCGAGGTGTTGGCGCCGCGCGGCGAGTATTTGGCGGCTGCTGAGTAGTGGACGACCGCGGCGGGATGGGGCGGGTCGGGCGCGTCCCCGACCGTAGGGGCGGGTTTCAAACCCGCACGTACAAAACAGATGCCGGCTAGTGTCTGCGGGGGAGAGGGGAGGGCACAGGGTAGGTGTGCGTTGGCGCGGCCAGCGTGAAAGGCGCAAAACTTCCGAGAACCGTTGTAAAGTAAGGCGTGGCTCCCCTCGGGCTTTCTCTCATCCTCTACGCTGCGGCGGTGGCGGGCGCCCTGGCCGGCGCGCTGGCACGGAAGCCGATGATCTTCTGCATCGGCAAGCCAATCGCCACGGTGTTGTTGTTCGCTGTCCTGGGCAGCATGCCCACCGACCGGTTCGGTTACCTGATGTTCAACGGCATCGTCCTATCTCTTGCCGCCGACATCACCCTGCTGGCCGAGGGCAACGAAGCGCTGGTGGTGGGGCTGGGGCTGTTTCTGGTCGCGCATCTCTGCTATGGGCTCGCTTTTTTTGGCGCGGGGCCAGGTGGATGGCTGGCAGTGCCGGGTCTGGCGGTTTTTGGCGCGTGCTCGGCGTGGCTGGTGCGGCGCCAATGGCGCGGGCTGGAGCCGGGACTGCGTGCGCCGGTCGGGGCCCACGTCCTAGGTCTGATCGTCATGGTGGCAGGTGTGTTCTCCACCCTCGCGGGACGGGCCCTGCTTGAGCTGGCCGCGGTGGCGGCCATGGGGGCAACCATGCTCTACTTTTCCCAGGCCCTGCTGCCTTGGGCGCGCCTGCGGCGCTCTTCCATCTGGACGCAACCCATGACCCTTGGCCTCTATTGGGGGGGGCAACTCTGTCTCATGCTGGCGGCGCGCTGGGGCATCGGCGTCGAGGTCGTGCCATGGTGACTTTCTCTCTCATCCTGCTGCTTGCCGCCGGCGCTGCTGCCCCGGCCTCCGCTCCCGCCCAGGCTAAGCTGGTACGGCTTGACCTGCCGGCTGTGGTCGCGCGCGTGCAAAGCCGCTACGACCAGGCCAAGGATTTCCAGGCTCACTTCACCCAGAACTACAGTCGGTCGGTGGTAGGGCGCGTGACCGTCTCCGCCGGCCAGGTGCATTTCAAGAAACCGGGGCGTATGCGCTGGGACTACGACAAGCCCGAGGCGCGCATGTTCCTGTCCAACGGGCAGTTCCTTTGGCTGTACGAGCCGTCGGAAAAACAGGCGTTCAAGCAGGATCTCAAGACATCGCAGCTACCGGCGGCCCTAGCCTTCCTCTTGGGCAAGGGCAGAATCGCTGACGAGTTCGAGGTGGCGTGGTCCAGCGATGCGCGTTTTGGCCGGCCCGATGACTATCGTTTGTCGCTGCGGCCCAAGCAGCCCCAGGCCACCTACAAGTCCATCGTCTTCGTCGTGGACGCTGGTGACTTTTCGGTTCGCGAAAGCGTGCTCGTCGATCAGCAGGGCAACGTGAACCATTTCGTGTTCTCTGACCTAAAGATCAACGCCAAGGTCTCCGACGAGGTTTTTCGTTGGAGCCCGCCCGCCGGGGTTCGGGTGATCGACACTGGTAAGCTGGGGAAGCCATGATGGGGGTCGGGTTGCTCACCCTGCCGGCGGCGCCTGTCCGCGCATGTTTCGCAGGGCCGTGCTCAGTCGCGTGGGGAGCCGGCGAGCTCCCCCTACGGGGGCTTCGGGNNGAAGGGCGGAGCGAACCCTTTGAGGGTTCCCATCTCAACGATTCTCATGGTCGTCACAGACGCCCCACGGGATCCTGGAGGTAACCAATGACACGCTTGGGACTAGTCGCAGCAGCCTTGGTCAGCTTGAGCCTGGCATCGCCCGAAGTAGCGGCCCAGGTCGACAAGCCCCGCTTTGTCTTCATTTTGGACAACTCCTCTACCATGGCCTCGAACGCGGCCGGGGTGGGAACCCACGGAGACGGCTCGCAGAGCCAGCCGGGCTGTGACCTCGACGGACTCTCCACCGGAGGCTGGAAGTACGACGACAGCAAGCTCTACCAGGCCAAGTCGGCCATCATCGACACCATCTCGGCCTTTGGCTCGGCTGAGTTCGCGCTCGCCACCTATGCGCGCACTCTGCTGGGCCAGCCCTGTCAGACGGACGGCGACTGCGCAGCCATCGCGTCGGGTACATCCTGCGTGGACCTGCCCGAAGATGCCACGACGCAGAAGTACTGTGTTCGGCACATGGGCGACACCTATCTGGAATGCTCGTCGGGCGCGAGCTGCACGGGGTGCGCCAACCCGGCTGACACCAACGATCGCATTTTCGAGTGGAGTCCGCAGGGCTGCGGTGGGGCGCAGGTCATTGTTGGATTTCCCAGCAGCGGCTACAACTACCCTGACATCTACCACTGGATCGACGGCAAGGAGGACTTGCCTCCTTTCACGGCAGCCTCGAACCGTGAGATCCGGGCTGAGACCCCCAGGACTCCCCTGGCAGCCAGCGTCTACTCCGTGCGCGACTGGTTGCTCAACACGAATGAGACCGACGTGGGGGCAGACTCCGGGTTGTTGTCCAGCGATCCGACTGCACGCGATCCGCGCGCTGCCTGCCGGCCGTATAGCATCATCCTGGTTACTGACGGGGAAGATACCTGCGCCGCCGACCCCAGCAATGACCCTGTGAAAGCGGCGAGCGATACCTACAGCGCTGGCATTGCGGTCTACGTGGTCGGTCTTGGCACCGGGTCATCCGATTCATTGAGTCGCATGGCATTGGCGGGCTCGGGCAACAAGAAGTCCGTGTATCTCGCTAACAACCGGGCTGACCTGGCGTCGAGCTTGGGCGACATCATCGTGAACTCTATTCCGGTGCCAAAGTGCAACTGCGACGCCACGTGCTATGATGAGGCAGTGGCTTTTCCGCTAAAAGGCCAGCCGTGTTCTGTGGGGGTGGGCCGCTGCACGCGACAAGGTGTCTACGCTTGCAACGCGGCGGGGGATGGGGTGATCTGTGCCGCTGCTGCAGGCTGCGGGGCAGCGCCTCTGGTTGCCGGAACACCCTCGCAGGAGGTCTGCGGCACCGCGCCGGGCTGTCTAGCGCCTACTGCGGCCGAGTGCGCTGACGAGAATTGCGACGGGCAGATCGACGAAGGCTTGTCTTGCGCCTGCGCCTACCAGCCCGAGGTGTGCAATGGGTTGGACGACAACTGCAATGGGATTATCGACGATGTCCCATCGGCAAGTTGTGGTGCTAGCGTGGGTGAGTGCCGGCCGGGGGCCACGGCTTGCGTGGACGACGGCGCGGGCGGAAAGAAGACAGTGTGCCAGGGTGCGATCGGACCCCAACCCGAAATCTGTGACAACAAGGACAATGATTGTGACGGGGTTATCGACGGCTTTTCGCAGGCATGTTTCCCGGTGGGCGCGTCGGGGTGCACTTTCAGCTCCGGGGCGGGAACTTGGAGTTGCAAGGGGATTTGCGTGACTGGCATGCAGACGTGCGTGGCTGGCACCTGGCAGAACTGTGTGGGAGCGACGACGCCCCAGACCGAGATCCCGTGCGATGGCAAGGACAACAACTGCGACGGACAGGTAGACGAAAACGACCCTAACTCAAGTACGCCCTGCTATCCCGCGGGGGCCGTGGGCTGTGACGTGTCGACCGGGAAGTGCGTTGGTGTCTGCGCTCTTGGGCACCAAGGATGCCAGACCAACCCCATTACCGGCAAAGGCGAGTTGGGCTGCGTGGGTGCGGTGACGCCCACGCAGGAGCTGTGCAACGGCAAGGACGACGACTGCGATGGCAGCGTGGACGAGGACTTCCCCAACCTGGGCAAGCCATGCAACGAAAGTTCGTGCCAGGGGGCGGGTCAGTACATCTGCAACGCTCAAGGGACGGACGTAACGTGTACAGTCGGCTCGCTCGGCCCCACGCCCGAGATCTGCGACGGGATTGACAATGACTGCGACGGCATAGTTGACAACCCGAATGCGACCATGCCCGGGGTTGGCATTACCTGCGGCAGTGCGGT
Source organism: Myxococcales bacterium (assembly GCA_003157775.1). Lineage (GTDB taxonomy): Bacteria > Myxococcota_A > Polyangia > Fen-1088 > Fen-1088 > Fen-1137. The sequence continues at coordinate 25,057 of PMKP01000253.1, forward strand.
GGGCGAGTGTCGGCAGGCTGTGAGCGCTTGCGTGAACGGGCAGATCGTGTGCGACGCTGTGGGGCCCACGCCCGAAGTGTGCAACGGCAAGGATGACGACTGCGACGGAAGTGTCGACGATGGAGTCGTCCCGCCTGCCACTGACTGCAATCCGCCCGGTTTGGCGCCCGGCGCACCTCTGCAGGGCGAATGCAAGCCGGGGCATTTTCAGTGCGAGGGCGCGGCCGGCTGGGTCTGCACCGGCGGGGTGGGGCCAAGCCCTGAGATCTGCGATGGCAAGGACAACGACTGTGACGGCCAAATCGACAACGGCGCAGATTGTGGTGTGTCCGCGATCTGCTTGGACGGCCAGTGCGTGCCGCGCTGCCGAGAGAACGAGGAGCCATGCAGCGCCGACCGCTATTGCCAAAACGGAGCCTGCCTGCTGAGCGCCTGTGCGCTGAATCCCTGTCCCGCCGGTCAACTGTGCGGCGCCCAAGGCAATTGCTACGATCCCTGCGCGCAGGTCACCTGCCTGCCAGGCGCCACCTGCCAAAACGGCCTGTGTCGGGATTGCTACTCGCGCGGCTGTGCGACTGGGCAAGTCTGCCACAGTGGGCAGTGCGAGTCCGATCCCTGCCTCAACGTAGTCTGCGCCTCTAGCCAATATTGCAACAACGGAACCTGCGTGCGGAGTTGTACGACCGTGACGTGCCCCACGGGTCAGAGTTGCCATACGGGAGTGTGTGTGGCTGATACCTGCGCAGCCGTGACTTGTCTCTCGGGTTCCTACTGCAATCCCTCGACGGCCGCCTGTCAGAACCGGATCTGCCCGTACATTTCGTGCGTGGCCGGCACGGTATGCGTCGAGACCACGGGCAAGTGCCAGGCAAGCCCCTGCGAAGTGGTTACCTGCCAGAGCGGGGAGGTATGCGCCGTCCAACCTGACGGGCGTGCGGAGTGCGTTCTGAAAAAGAATGCAGATCCGTGCGAACTGATTAGCTGCCAGAGCCCCGAGGTATGCGTCGTCCAAGCCAACGGACTTGCGGTGTGCGTTCTGAACCAGAGTCCGGGGGAGGTCCAGGTCAAGCCAGGGAGCCGAGGCCTGTTCGGTTGTGCAGTCGGTGGCAAGGGTGCCGGAGCTGGACCTGAGGGCGGGGGCTGGGTTCTGGCACTGCTTGCTCTTGCGCTGGCGCGCGGGCGGCGACGAGGACGCTAGCCCTCCTCAAACGCGCGCGGGGCTGCCAAGCAGTACTCGATGGCAGGCTGGATCTTTTCCGGCGGCAATCCGCGCCAGAAGACGTGCCATTCGGGAAAGCGCGCCAGGCCGTCNNGCACTGTTTGGCGTACCACGAGCAGATGGGATTGGAGGGCTGCGTGCGCCAGAAGAAGGTCGGATAGTCACGCGTGAGGAGCGACCAAATCTCGCCGCCGATGCCTTCACCCTGCGCTTCCCGCTCGACGGCGAACTTGGACAAATACGGCGCCACCGGCTTTTGCCCCACGAGCGCCGCACCCAGGTAGCCCTCCTCTAGGTATATGCGCTCGGCGTCGCTTTCGATCAGCCCGCCCGGGTCCATGGCACCCGCAACCAGGGCTCGACCGAACGCCGATTGCAGAAGCCCTTGCAGCCGTTCGCGGTCGACGCGCGCCAGGCCGTCGTGGGTCTCGATGCGCGAGCCCCGGCGAATCATCGTGCCGGCGCCGTTGACCGTGAACAACTCGCGCAGAAGCTGCAAAGGGTTGACCACGGCCACGCTCATGCGCTGGGGAACCTGATCGAGAAGAGTCTTGACGTGCCGGAGCAGCGAGGCGTGGCGGCGTGACAGGTGGCCGGTGGCCATCAGTCGTTCGTAGTCGTTGGACAGGTTGACCAGCGAAATGGACGGAGCGCCCTCGCGTTCGAGGCCGGAGCTGGTGGAAAGGAACACCACCTTGCGGGTTTCCAGGCCGGCGGCCAGGCTGTGCAACAGGCTAAAGCGGTCTTCGATGTCCAGTTCCTTGGCCGCGTCCAGCGATACGATGGGGATGGTGTTTTGCTGGAGAGTTTCGCGCACCGACTCGCGAATTGCGGCCGGAAGATCTGGTCCTGAGCCAATGGTCCGGGCGGGCACCTCATCTTCCAGCAGCCATTCCAAGATGCGCTGCGACTGCCGATCAGCATCGCGCGCGTCGAGCAGGCCCACCAAGACCACGGGGTTGAGGCCTAGGCCGGCCAGGATGCGCAGATCGAAGTGGAAGGGATCGAGAGCGGCACGCACGATTTGGGCGTCGGCTACGATGATGGCGAAGCTCTCCTTGCGCTGGGCGCGGAAAAGCTTCAGGTAGAGGTCCACATCGGCCTTCTGGCCGACACTTTCGAGAAATCGTTGGATGACTTCTGGTTCCATCACTAAATGATCCGCTGGCTGCCAACCATGACCCCAGTATGGCGGCGCCGTCAATTGTCGATGTAGCCGCGGCTTGCGGCAGTGGTACTCTGGCCGTCGGAAACATGAGCGACCGAGGCATGGCTCCCACCGAGATGGCGGATGCTGCGCGCGATCCGCGTGTGGGCACGGTGGTGGGCGAGCGCTACCGCGTGCTTGCGCGCATCGGCGAGGGAGGCATGGGGGCGGTGTTCCGGGCCGAGCACATCTTGATGAAGAAGGTGGTGGCACTGAAGCTTCTGCACGCCGAGATGGGACAAGTCGAGGAGGCGGCGCGGCGCTTCGAGCGCGAGGCCCAGTCGGCTTCGCGTCTGAATCATCCCAACATCATTTCGGTCACCGATTTTGGACGCAACCACACCGGCGAGTTGTTCCTGGTCATGGAGTTCGTGGCGGGCGAGTCGCTGGCTGAGGTTCTGGCGCGCTATGGCCAGCTAGACGTGGCACGCGCGTGCCGGCTGGCGGGCCAGATCCTGAGCGCGCTCGAGCACGCGCATGCGCAGAAGGTCATTCACCGCGATCTGAAGCCGGCCAATATCATGCTGGTGCAGAGCCTGGATGCGCGTTTGGGTGAGACGGCCAAGATCTTGGACTTCGGAATCGCCAAGATCACGGAAAGCAGCGAGGGTGAACCAACGCTGACCAAAGGCGCGATGATCTTCGGCACGCCAAGCTACATGTCGCCCGAGCAGGCCGCTGGGCAGGAGGTTGACAGCCGATCCGATCTCTATTCGTGCGGGATCATCCTGTACGAGATGTTGACCGGCAAGAAGCCCTTCGAGGTTGAGGACGTGGTCAAGCTGATGGCCATGCAGGTGACGGCGCCGCCTCCGGCGTTTGCCCGCGTGGCACCCGGGGCAGACATCTCGGCTCCCCTGGAGGCGGTGGTCATGCGGTCGTTGGAGAAGGAGCGCGAGCGCCGCTACCGTACCGCAGCCGAGTTCCGCGAGGCTTTGGAAAAGGCGGAGGCCATTGGCATGGGTGCGCGCCCGGCCGCGGCGCCGGTGCGTCTGGGCAGCAAGGCCGTCGCCGCATTGTGGGCTAGGCGGTGGATGATGTGGGCTGTGCTCGGCAAGCTGTGGTTCGCGCTGGGCTGGGCGGGATGCCAGATGGCTAGGGCGGCGCGCTCACTCATCGCGCGCCTGCCCCCGCGGGCACGGCCGTGGGCCAAGCCTGTGGCGGCTCTCGTGGCTGCGGGATTCGTGGTGGCTCTGCTCTACGGCCACCGTCACGGCGTGGCCCCGCGCCTGCAGCCGCCACGGCCCAGGCCAGTCGCGCAGGAGATGAAATCGCCCATCAAGCAGATCGAGGCTGCCATGGCCAAGGCGCACTTTGCCGAGGCCCGCGTCCTCATCATGCAACAGATCTCAGAGCACCCTGACGTGGCGAGAGTGCGCTACCTGCTGGGGAACTTGGAATTCGCTGACAAGAATCCGGGCGCTGGCGTGCAGGCCTACGAGGAGGCGCTGCGCATGGATGCGGGGCTGCGCGGAGATGCCGCGTTGCTGGTCAACCTGCGGGGGCTGCTGCCGGACAAGAAGCTCGGCCGCTCGGCCCTTGATCTCATGGTCAGGCAGGTCGGCGTCCCGGCCTGCGGCGCGCTAGCCGAGATTGCCAGCAGCGACCGACGCATGGACTTCCGGCAGGATGCGCGTTCGGCTTGCGACAACCTGGGTTGCGCCGACAAGGTCGACCGCGTGCAGAGCTACGCCCTGGAATTGGCGCAGGGAAAGACCTGCGCAGAAAAGCGCGAGGCTGTGCAACAGCTTGGCGGCAGCAAGGATCTTCGCGCGGTCGAGCCGTTGCGCAAGGCTCGCTACGGTGAGCGAGGGGGATTCCTCGGCAAGGTGCTCGGCGGCAGTGGCAACGCCTGTATCATCAAAGACATCGACGCGGCCTTGAAGCTGCTGGGCGTCGAGCCCTCGTCGCGCAAGAAGAGATAGCTAGCTATTTCACCACAGTCTCGCCCCCGG
>PMKP01000170.1 GCA_003157775.1 Myxococcales bacterium
GCCCCCGGTGACCAAGACTCGCATACATTACCTCCGGTTCTGAATGTGAATGGCCTCGCCCAAGGCGGCCTTGGCGGCCTCCATGATGGCCTCGGGCAAGGTGGGATGGGCGTGGATGGTGCCGGCGATGTCGCCCGCCAGGGCGCCCATTTCGATGGCCAAGGCTGCTTCGGCAATCAGATCACCCGCGCCGTTGCCCACGATGTGGACGCCCAGCACCTTCCGGCTGCCCGTCTCGACCACGACTTTCACGAACCCGTCACTGTCGTGGTTGGCCAGCGCCCGGCCGAGCGCCAGCAAGGGGAACTTGCCTAGGGTGACCTGCAGCCCACGCTGCTCGGCCTCGGCGACCGTGAGGCCGGCGGACGCGATCTCCGGATCGGTGAACACCACCGACGGGATGACCTGCACGTCCATCTCGGCGGCACGGCCCGCAATCACCTCGGCCACAACTTCGGCCTGCCGCGAGGCCTTGTGGGCGAGCTGGGGCTGCCCCACAACGTCACCGATGGCGTAGATGCCGGGCACATTGGTGCGCAGCTTGTGGTCCACCGGGATGAAGCCGCGTTCCACCCGCACACCGGCCGCCTCCAGGCCCAACCCGTCGCTGTTTGGTTGGCGGCCCACGGCGACCAGGATCTTGTCGGCGTCGAGCTGCCGCTCGCCGTCCGGGGTCGCCACCGTCACCGCTGCGCGGTCGCCCTTTTCGGACCAGCCACTGGCCTTGGCGTTGACAATGATTTCCATGCCGAGCTGCTTCGCCCTGCGCGCCACCACCTGGACGCAATCGGGCTCGCTGCCGGACAAGATGGTGGGTAGGGCCTCGACGAAGACCACCCGACTGCCCAGCTTGGCGTAGAGCGTGCCGATCTCCATGCCGATGTAGCCGGCGCCGATCACGACCAGGCGCCGTGGCACCTCGGTGAAGGCGAGCGCACCGGTGGAATCGAGCACGCGATTGCCGTCAAAGGCGAAGCCCGGAATCTGCACTGGCCGCGCGCCCGTCGCGATCACGATGTGCGCGGCTTCCACCAGGACCGTCGTGCCGGCATCGGGGCCGATGCCCTGGATCTCGACCCTGCCTGGCGCGAGCAAGCGCGCACTTCCGTCGCGCCAGTCGCAGCCATTGGCCTTCAGCAACTGGCGCACCCCGGCCGAAAGCTTGCCCACCACACCGTCCTTCCACGATTGCAGCTTGGCCATGTCCACCCGCAGGTTGTCCGCCAGAATGCCCAAGTCAGCCCCGTGCGCGATTTTTTCGTAGAGCTTGGCCGCATTGATGAGCGCCTTGGACGGGATGCAACCCACATTCAGGCACACCCCGCCTGCCTTGTCCCTTTCGACCACCAAAGCTTTCTTGCCTAGCTGTCCGAGCCGGATGCCGGCCACATAGCCGCCTGGTCCGGCGCCAATGACGAGAGCGTCCACGCGCAGCGATTCCATGTCGAGCTTCCTTATAGCAGCGATGTCCGCGCCGAGCGACTTGCCCTGGTCCCGCGATAGGCGCGGAAGGTCGTGGCCGTAGGCGTAGCCGTGGCCGTGGCCGTGGCCGGAGCGACTTGGTGCGGGGCCGGCCGGCTGCTAATCTCATCCCAGCGCTGCGACTAGCCTGAACATGAGAACCACGGTTCACCCAAGGGTTGCGAATATCCTCGCCGAGTTGCGTGCTCTCGGCAGTGAGAAGGACCGGGCGGGCATGGCTCGCTACGGGATCAATGTCGAGAACGCGTTCGGCGTTTCCGTCAACCAACTGCGCAAGGTCGCCAAGCGGCTTGGCACCGACCACCGGTTGGCGCTCGCGCTGTGGGCGACGGGAAACCACGAGGCGCGGCTCTTGGCCTGTTTCGTCGACGATCCGGCCCTGGTCAGCGACCAGCAGCTTGAGGCGTGGGCTCGCGACTTCGACTCGTGGGACATCTGCGATCAGGCGACGACCAGCCTCTTCGACTTGACCCAGCACGCGTGGGGCAAGGCGGTGAAGTGGGCAGGGCGCGACCAGGAGTGGGTCAAGCGCGCCGGCTTCGCCCTGATGGCGGGCTTGGCCGCGCACGACAAGTCGGCCGGCAACCGGGCCTTCATGAAGCTGCTGCCGGTGATCGAGCGCGGCGCCCCCGACGAGCGCAACTTCGTCAGGAAAGCGGTCAACTGGGCGCTCCGCAACGTCGGCAAGCGCAACCGGGCCCTGAACGCGGCCGCTATTGCCTGTGCCGAGAGGATCCGTGCCGCCGCCAACCAGCGCGCTGGCAGGGAGCGTGGCGGTGACCCTGCAACCCGCAGCGCCCGCTGGGTCGCCACCGACGCGCTCCGCGAACTCGCGTCCGCCAAGGTTCAGGCGCGCCTCAAGGACTGACCGGCCGCCACGCGTCGTCTATGCCGCGGCTCCAGGAGGCAAACGCCGCGCCATGGCACTGCGCGGACGCAGTTTCGGGCGGGCTGGTGCTGATCAGGCGGCTTTTCCGACGCGCAAGAGCCAAAATTCGCGCTTCAGTGCACTGTATGGATCGAACAGGAGAGAACATGTTTCAAGCGTGCGCAACGATGAGTGGTCTGAGACCAGGCAAGATGATCGCTTCGTTGAGCCTATTGGCGGTTTCTCTGGCCCTGGGTTGTACAAGTGTGACGAACGGCGACTCGGGGGCGACCGGCGGCGGTTCGGCGAGTGGCGGGACAAGTGGCGCAGGAGGTGCGTCATCATCGGCCGGCGGAATTGCCGGGGGAACTCAGGCCAGCGGGGGCCTGGCAGCCACGGGCGGGGTTGCGGCTACTGGCGGGAGCCGAAATTCCGGCGGCGTGCCGGCAACCGGTGGCGCGGCTACGACCGGCGGGATCCCGGCCACCGGCGGTAGCTCGCCCCGATTGGGTGGCACTACTTCTGCCACCGGGGGCATTCAGGCCGCTGGCGGCGCGTCGGCTGGCGCGGGCGGCACCACTTCCCGGGTTGGTGGCTCCTTGGCCGGAGCCGGCGGCACGGGCGCGGGTGGGAAGAACACCGGTGGCACGGCGACCGGCGGCGTCGGTGGTACTTCGGCGGGCGGCAGCGCGGCCGGCGGCGTCGGCGGACCGTATGCGCCGACCTGTCCGACCGGCGGCACTACCTACGCCTATCCATTTCGAAATCCTTGCCTCGCCCTCGAGGATCGCGTGACCAATCTCTTGGGCCTGCTGACCGATGCAGAGAAGGTTTCGCTACTCACCGAGCACCAACCCGCAATTTCTCGGCTGGGAATCGCAGCCTTCACCACCTTTACCGAAGGCATCCACGGGCTGGGCTGGGCCGCCGGCGTGTCGGCCGTCCTCTCGACCCAGTTTCCGCAGGCTTCTGGCCTGGGCGAAACCTGGGATCCCGATGTGCTGACCCAGGCATTTGCCGAGGTGGGAAACGAGGCCCGCGTGTACTTCGTGAAGAACAAGGGGCAGCAAGTCGGCCTGGCCCTCCGCGCGCCCGTGGTAGACCTGTCGCGCGATCCCCGGGCCGGCCGCGCCGAGGAAAGTCTGGGCGAGGATCCGTACTTGGTTGGCGAGCTGGCCAAGGCTCTTGTCCGTGGCCTGCAGGGTAGCAACCCGCTGGCCCTGCAAGAAGCCGCGACCATGAAGCACTTCTTTGTCTACAATCAGGAGCAAAACCGCGGCAACAACAACGTGATTGTCGACGACCGGAACCTGCGCGAGTACTACCTGGTTCCTTTCTACGAGACCATCGTGAACGCCCACGGACAATCG
>PMKP01000112.1 GCA_003157775.1 Myxococcales bacterium
TTGTTGTTCCCGCCAGACGCGCTGCCGCCATTCTGGCCAGAGTTGCCGCCACTGGACTGCCCAGAACTACCGCCGGAGTTTTCGCCTCCGCCGCCCTTGGCGGGCGAGCATCCGACCACGAGCCCCAATGCCAAGGCTGGCATGAGGAGTAGGCGAAGGACATTGTTGCTATGTGTCGCACGAGAAGTCATTCGAGGACCTCCTTGAGTCAGATCGAGAACAGTCTTGGCCCCAGGATCGGGAAACCCTGGCGGCAAGACACCAGCGAATTAGTACCTCATCTGGCCACAGGTTGTGCAGAAAAGCAGCGACAGCGCTACGCAGCATTCGCGATCCAGTTGGCTGCGCCTCCAAAGGTGTGATTTTATCCCTCATTGGCCTACATGAACCTGACGCTTGTCCCGGACGCGACGTCCGGAGCATCAAGCCGACCCTCTCGGCAAACGGAAGGTGGCGACCGCGTCTTCTCCAGAGAAGCTGCGCAGCAAAGGCCTACGCGCCGCGCATGCAAGACCACACGTTGCGGGGAAGCGTGCCTCTAGCCGCGACGCTGTCTTCGTGATCAGAAAACTACCCTTGCCAGTGCGCCGGTCATCCCGGCCACGACCGGCGCCACGCTCACGCTTCGGCCCTCGAAAATGAACAGCAGGCCAGCGGTCACAGCGGCAGCGGCGGCTAGTCCCCCTAGTACTTCGGCTGTGACCATGCGCTCATTGATCGAGTTGGCGTCGCTTGTGTAGTAGCAGTATTTGTCTGTGCCGCATGGATACGATTTTGAGCTGTTGATCTTGGAATACATGGACAGGTCAGCGACGACGGCTCCCGCGGCCAGCAGCAGCGTCGAGCCAGCCGCTATCCATGCCCATTTCCTGCCCAGCCACCAACCCTGCTTCGGACCGCTAGGCGGCGGCGCAGCTTGCGCATCGAATGCTGGGACAGACTTGGGCGCCGAGGTTGGGGCGACCGGGGCAACCGGTTCCTTTTCCTGAGCAACCTTGGCAGAGGGAACCTGCGCGTGTTCAATCTGAGGTTCCGGCGGCTTGGGCACTGCCAGTGGAGGAACTGCCGGGGCAGCCGGTTCCTTTTCCTGGGCAGCTTTCTGGGCTGCGGTCTTTGTCTGAAGCTCTGATGTCAATTCAATTTCACGAACCCAACGCTCGACTTGTTCCCGCTTTGGCGCATCTCGAGGGGCAGTTCGCAAATAGGAACGGTACGCCGTGAGGGCCTTGTCGAGCTTGTTCGCCTGCCGGTAGGACTGACCGATGTCGTAGAGAAGGATGGGATCTGGCACGAGTCGATACGCCTCCTCGTATAGAGAAGTCGCCTCATCGTAGTGACCAAGGTTGTAGGCAGCGGCTGCCTGCTTGGTGGCAGTTCGGGCAGCTTCACGGTCACGTTTTTCCGTCGGTCCGGCCCATGCCAGGCGGACGGCCAGCAGCGCCATCACCAAGATCGCCGGGAGTGTCGTGGTCTTCCGCATTGCAATCCCTATTGGATGACCACAGCGTAGACCCCGGACTGAGTTGCGTCAAACGGTCTTCCCCGTCTTGGAACTGCCAAGTGCACGAAATGCCCTTCGCTTGATCCCAAGCGCCCGATCCCTTGGTTCCGCGTCGACTGCATCGAGGGGCACCGCCAGGCCGTCCCGCAGCCTCCGCGCAAACTGGAGGAGTTCTAGTTTCCGCGCAATTCTCCGCGGGTGCTACTGATGACGGGAACCTCCGAGCCGTACAGCCGGACCGGAGAGAAGACAGGGTCGGCTACTTTGCCGCGCTAGCGCGGCTCGGGGCCGCCCGGTTCACGCAACTGCTCGAGCACGCTTTCTTCCAACAGGTCTTCCATGGTCTGGCCGCCGTAGCGGGAGGCGATGCGATCGTCGTACTCATCGGCCACGAAGGCGAAGTCGCGGATGGTTTCCAAGAACTCCTCACGCGAGGCCAGCTCACGGTCGACCAGGGTGTAGCAAAGGATCACGGCAGCACCGGCCGGCACGTAGGCGAACGATCCGAAGCGCAAGACCGCGTTCAGCTCCAGCAGTTCGAGGGCCAGGGGCGCCTCCATGTTCACGCCTTTGACCAACTGAGCGGCCAGGCGAATCACCGCGTGGTCCTTCCAGGGGTGCACGCGAATCATCACGCGCGACGATCCCTGCTTGATGACGAAGAAGCCTTCCTCAACCTTGCGGTAGGCAGGGTTGTCCCCCAGCATCTTTTCGATTTTCTGGCTGGACGCCTCTACCGCTGCTTTGGCACGCGCCTTACGCTCGGGCATACATGATCGGTAGCACGAAGACCGGCCGTTGCGAAGCCCCCCTGTGCCGGGGGCGTCGCTCAGCCTTGTCCCGGCTCGCGCCGGTCGTCGCGCGAGATGCCGAGCGCCCGCATCTTCTTGTGCAGGTTGGTGCGCTCGATGTCGAGGACCTGGGCGGTGCGCGAGATGTTCCAGCCGTTCTCATCCAGCTTGGACAGGATGTACTGCCGCTCGACCAGATCGCGCAGGTCGCGCAGGGGCAGGGTGCGCGTCGCGGGCGGCAGTTCCAAGGCGGCCATCGCGCGCTCCGGCCGGTTCTTGCGCGAAACTTCGGTGACGATCTCCTCGGGCAGATCACCCACGCCGATGCTGTCCTCGGATAGAATGACCAGGCGCTCGATCACGTTGCGCAACTCGCGCACGTTCCCGGGCCACTCGAAGCCCGACAGCACGGCCAGCGCCTCGGGCGTGATGGGTTTTTCCTTGAGGCCGTTTTCCCGCGCACACTGCTCGACGAATGCCTGGAAGAGCAGCGGAATATCCTCACTGCGTTCGCGCAACGGAGGAGCCCGCAGGGGCACCACCGCCAAGCGAAAGTAGAGATCCTCGCGGAAACGGCCCGCCGCCACCGCTGCCGTCAGGTCCTGGTTGGTGGCTGCCAGCACGCGAACGTCGACCTTGAGCGTCTGTTCGCCGCCCACCCGCGACAGCTCCCCTGACTGCAGCACGCGTAGCACCTTGGCTTGCGCGGGCAGGCTCATGTCGCCGATCTCGTCGAGAAAAATCGTGCCTCCATCGGCGATCTCGAACAGGCCCTTCTTGCGGGCCGCCGCACCGGTGAAGGCCCCGCGCTCGTGCCCGAAAAGCTCGGATTCGATCAGGTCAGGCGGAATGGCGGCGCAGTTCACCTTGACGAAGGGCCGGTCGGCAAGCGGGCTCTCACGGTGAATGGCGCGCGCGATCAGCTCCTTGCCCGTGCCCGATTCGCCGGTGATGAGCACGCGCGTGCGGGTGGGTGCCACCTTGGCGATCTGCGAGAACAACGCGGTCATGGCCGGGCTCTTGCCGACCATCTCCCAGCGGCCCTCGGTGAGCGCGCGCAGGCCCGCCACTTCGCCCGCCATGGTCCGGCGTTCGAGCGCGTTCCGCAGGGTGACCATCAGGCGCTCGCGGTCGATCGGCTTTTCGAGAAAATCATACGCACCGGCCTTGGTGGCGCGCACGGCGTCGGCCAGGGTGCCGTGGCCCGAGATCATGATGACCCCAGGGTCGGGCAGGGAAGAAGCGCGGCTGGCTTCGCCGCCCTTGGCCTTTTTCAGCGACTCCAGCATGTCCAGGCCCGAGATGCCTGGCAGTTGCACGTCAAGCAGGATCAGGTCCGGGGCGATGTCAGGCAGGCGGGCCAGCGCCTCCTCGCCGCTTGCAGCTTCTTCGACGGCGTAGCCCTCGCCCTCAAGCACCATGCGCACGGTTCGGCGGATGTTCTTCTCGTCGTCGACGATCAGGATGGTCGCGGTCATGGGCTTGGCCCAGGAATCTACCGCGTAAGGGAATCCGCTTGAAGCGTCGTGTGTTGCTCGGGCAGCAGCACGGAGTAGTCAACGATGCGGATGGGCACGCCCCCTCCATGTGCCGCGCGCTCCTTCTCCCGCTCGATCCAGTCGAGGATTCGCGGCAAGGCTTGCACGGCGGCCAGGTTCTTGTCGTGCAGGAGCAAGATCACAGGTGCAGAGGCGTGGGCCAGTCGGTTGGTGACATAAGTGAAAATCGCGTTTTCGCTGTCACCACGCCATTCCCGCGGGTCCGCATTCCAGCCCACCTGGACAAGGTCGCGCTCGGCCAGCGCCCGATCGAGCGAGTGGCAACGGGCACCATAGGGCGAGCGAAAGAGCCGCGGCCGCACGCCCGTGGCGTAGGTAATGAGCTCAGCAGCGCGGTCGACTTCTTCGGCAAGGGCGTCTGGGTTCCGGCAGAGATCTTTGTGGCTCATGGTGTGGTTGCCCACGTGGTGCCCATGCACCGCCAGCTTGCGCAGCAGATCGCGCCGCGCCAGATCCTCGGGCCGGTTGCGCACGATGTGCTGGCCCATGACGAAAAAAACCGCTTTCAGGTTGCGGCGATCCAGTTCGTCCAGAATGCGCGGCGTACCCTGCAGGTCTGGGCCATCGTCGAAGGTTAGCAGCACCAGGCGCTCTGCCGGCAGGTTGGGCGCGGGGGCTGGCGCTTCACCCGGCAGCGGAACCAGGTAGCGCGGAAAGGTCGTGGGCGACGTGGACTGATGCGCCTGCGCGCCTGGTTCGGCTGCGAATTCCTGGCGCAGATCGGCAACCTGGCCGGCAAGCTTGCCGCTGGCCTCAAAACTGGCCAGGCGCGGTGCCTGGTGCTCGGGCGACACGACTCCGCCGCTGGCCCACAGGCACAACGGCGGCATCATCGCCAAGAGAGCAAGGATTCTTCGCACCACGATCCGTCAAGATCATATCAAACGGCGGATCACCCCGCTCCTTTAGCGCATCTTAGCGCGTCAGCGAGGCCGGACGACGGTCTTGATGTCGCGAAATCTAGAACGGAATGTCGTCGTCGCCTGCTGGCGGAGGAGGAGCGCCCCCGTCGCTGGGCTCGCTGGGCGGCTGCTGTGTCTCCTCACCCCAGCCCGGACGGCCGCCACCAGAGCGCCGGCCACCGCCACCATTCTCAGCCCCCGCGCCACCACCGCCCAGGAAGACCACGCGGTC